>DHGK01000079.1:0-24960 GCA_002402755.1 Planctomycetes bacterium UBA4800 | reverse complement strand
TAGGCTATAGGCTATAGGTTGTGGGTTCTGAAGACGTTCGCCGCCTGTTGATTGCCTCCGCCGCCATCCGGTGCTACAATCGTACTCGTGGCTCTGGAAGAAGAGCGTAGGTCGATGTCTCGGGCAGGAGGGCCGTGCCGGGGCTCGGCCTGAGGTTGCATTCGAGGTGCGTGGTGCTGCATTTGCACAGAAGCTGCGTCTGCGTCGCCGTCGCCTGCCTGTGGGCTGCGTGGGCGGCCGCGGGGTTCAACCCGCCGGTGACGGTGGGGTCGGGTCTCGGCGCGGTGGGGGATGCAGGCATCGCGATCGACCGGGCGGGCAACGCCTGCATCGTGTTCTCCGCGGACGGGAAGCTCTACTTCGTGAACGGCTTCGACGCCTTCGCGATGCCGCAAGTCGTCGGGAGCGCGGACGTGTCGACGACGGCGCAGAACGGACCTTCGGTCGATACGGACAGCGCCGGAGTCACGTACGTCGCGTTTCTCGAGAGGGACCCCGCCGACCTGGGCGCGGTCGTCTGGACGAACAACACGGGCGGGCTCTTCAAGTGTCCCGTCGCGGTGTCGGAAACCGCCAGTCCGGCCGTGGAACCGCCGACGATCACGGTTTCCCCGGCGGGCGGCGTTCTCATCGGGTGGTCGGTGAGCGGCGATCCGCATGGCGGCGACGGCGAGATCTTCATGTTCGATGTGCGCAAGACGGAGCCGCCGAGCTGCATCCTGGCCGGGAGCGAGGCATCGTTCGCCATCGACGGCAGCGGCGTCGTGCACGTGGCGTACATACGGGGCGGGGATCTGTACTACAGCAACGGCAGGGGCGGCGATTTCGCGGCCAACGAGATCCGCTTCACGACTTCGGTCGCGCGCGAGCTCCGGCCGCAACTTGCCGTGACGTCGAACGGCGCGCCGGTCGTCATGTACCTGTCGGAGAGCAACGGCCTGCTGTCCCTGTACGTGACCGACGGGAACTTCCGCGAGCTGCTGGTCGCGGGCGCCGCGTTTCCGGACTGCGGCTCGGTCGCGGTCGATGACCGGAACATCTACCACGCGGCGTTCATCGCGCCGGACGGGGTGTGGCTCCAGCAGGGCGTCGTCGGCGTGCAGCGGCAGCGCTCCAAGGCGTGCAGCCTGAGCGGCGGCGAGGAGCGCATCGGCGTCGCCGTCGATCTGTACACGTATGTGCATCTCGTGCTGGTGCGCGCGGGCGTGCTCTCGTACCTGAACAACGCGCCCGTGCCCGTCGCGGAATTCGACCTGGAGCCGTTCATGGGCACGGTGCCGCTGGACGTGCAGTTCACCAGCAGGTCGCAGGGGCATGTCCTGCAGTGCCGCTGGAATTTCGGCGATGGCAAGATCGGCCTCGACGCCGCGCCGCTGCACACCTACGCGCTTCAGGGCAAGTACACGGTCACGCTGCGCGTCACGGGCACGGCAGGCGTCGTGTCGGAAATCGTGAAACCGGACGCGGTCACGGTGCTCCCCAAACAGGACCACTTCTACATACCGGATGCCTACATCTACGCCGGCCAGCAGAACGTCAAGATCGCGTTGAAGGTCACCAACGTGCTCGCCTTCCAGGGATTCCAGGCGGCAGGACGGTACAACCCGAACGTGATGAGCCTGAAGCCCGGCGATACGTTCATCGACTTCGCGTACACGGTGGTCGGGCCGCTGCGCCCCGAGTTCGTGGCCGGGGCCCAGAATGCCGACGAGGGCTGGTTCACGATCGGCGTGATCTTCGAGACGTCGTATCCGGCGATCGGGAAGTCGGTCCTGCCCGTGCGCAAGATGAACCTCGTCAACCTGGTGGTCGACATCCCGGGCGGCGTGCCCCATCGCGCGAGCACGGAGCTGCGGTTCGAGGAAGACGTGGGCAATCCCGTGATCAAGAACATCCTGACCGTGCTCAACGGCGTGAGCGTGAGGCCCGAGCTCCACAACGGCCAGGTGATCGTCATCCGACCCGACCTGGAGTTCCTGGGGCCCATGTTCCTGCGCGGCGATGCGACCAGCAACGGCGCCATCGACATCGCGGACTGCATCTTCATCCTGCAGTACCTCTTCTCGGCCGGCAAGCCGCCGAAGTGCATGGACAGCGCGGACGTGGACGACAACAACATGGTGAACATCGCGGATGCGATCGCGATCCTGTCGTACCTCTTCGGGGCATCGCTCCACCCCGCCTTCCCGTTCCCGGGCATGGGGCTCGACGGCACGCCGGACAACCTGCCGCCGTGCACCTACTGACGCCGGCGTTGCCGCCGGCTGGCGGTGTTCCCGCGCCTGGCGCTTGCCTTTCCGCGCGCCGGATGCATAATAGCGTCGTACCGGCCGGCACCGTCGGGGTGTAGCTCAGCTTGGTTGAGAGCGCGTGGTTTGGGACCACGAGGTCGCTGGTTCGAATCCAGTCACCCCGACCAGTTATAAGTTCTGCCGAATAACCGATTGCGGTGCGCAAGCGTCGTTTGACCGGACGGTGCTGTCCCGCGTGCCGGTTCAGTGGTGAGTGGATTGGACACGCAAGACTGCTCTGCATCGCCGGTCTGCTGCGCCCGCCGGTCAACTCCGGGAGTATCGATGGTTGGCACAGTGCGGCATCAACCGACAGTGCTTTCGCGTATCATTTGACACGCGGTGCTGCGGGAGGATTTGTCCAATTCGGACTGACGCGGGCCGCCGGCGGCACGCCAGACACGATTTCCGCCGGCTATGTGTACCACCCCTGCGCCAACCCTGGACATACGAAGGACCGGTTGAACGCCTACTACATGCGAATGAACTGCACGGACGATTCATGGGAGAATGCCGCGGGGGAGAAGCTGATCATAGCTGTGACCAAGGAGTGCGCGGACAAGAAGACCATCATGTTCAACACCGGCGCCGAGCGGTGCAACCACGGCACCTGCCGGGTCGACCAGGAGGGCCATCCGCACGTGTTCTTCCGCTACGACGCGGGTCAGGCGCGCTACTCGCGCTGGACCGGCAGCGTCTGGACGGGTCCGATCGCCGTTGTTCCCGGAGGACGGAGCCAGGACGGGGATATGATCGTGGACTCTCCCGCCGACGTGCGGATGATTCTGGCGAGCAGCGACGGCAACACTGGCGAAGTGGGCTGGTGGAAGACGATGGACGGCGGGCAGACGTGGGCGAAGGAACCACCGATTCTGTCGAGGTCCGGCGGTGGCGTTGCTATCGGTGCGCTGGTGGAGAATTTCATCCCCGAGGGCATGGTCGTGGTCAGCGAGGACGCGTCATCGCACCACCTCTATAGGAGGATGCTGCTGCTGGGCGCAGACGGGCCCGTGAAGCGCCCTGCAGCGGAGGCCTGTCACATCAAGGACCAGTTGAAACTCCTGGAAAAGTCGGGAGCCACACCGGCCTCGTGAGATTCTCGGGCATCTGCTCGCGCATGCTGCTTCTCCCGAAGACTCCGTCCGTTGCCCGAGCGAAGAGTCCGGCGTGGATGCCGTCGCGATCGCGGAGCGGATATCGCGGCGCGTCGTCGTATGGACCCGCGGGAAGTCAGGCCGACTATCGCCGACTCCGAATTCGGTTAAGGGTGGCGGTCACGATGACTGGTTCGGTCAGCGCGGCGGTATAGCGCTCCAGCGGTGCCGCCAGCCCCTCCGTCTATTGGTCCGCGGTCAGCGCAACAAATCGGACAACCGCCCATGCCGCAACGTGCGGACAACGACCAATTCCCCGAAGTCCTTGTCCGCGGTAAGGGCCCGGGCAAGAACAACTTCGCAGTCTCGCATCCCTGGCGCGGGCCGTCTTCGGGCGCTCCTCCATGACCGCACTCAGAGGTTGTCTTCGAGGTACCGGGTGAGCAGGCCGTAGAAATGGACCGTCGTATTGGAGCCCTCGGAGAGGGAATGCGAGCGCGCGGGATACGGCATGACCGTGAAGTGCTTCCCGCGCGCGATGAGCTCGTTCATCAGCTTCTCCGTGCCCTGATAGTGGCCGTTGTCGTCGCCCGTGCCGTGAACGACGAGCAGGTTGCCCTTGAGCTGGTGCGCGTACGTGAGCGGCGAGCCCTCGCGATAGCCCTCGGCGTTGTCCGCGGGCAAACCCATGTAGCGCTCCTGGTAGATCGTGTCGTAGAGCATCTGGTCCGCGTTCGGGGCGACGGCCATCGCCGTGCGGTACAGGTCGGGATAACGGAAGATCGCGTTCAGGCTCATGCTCCCGCCGCCGCTCCACCCCCAGATGCCGACGCGTCCCGCATCGGCGAACGGCCAGCGCGCGAGCAGCGCGCGCACGGCCGCCGCCTGCTCCTGCGACGCGAGGATGCCGATCTGCCGGTGGACGCACTTGCGCCACGCGCGTCCGCGCGGCGCCATCGTGCCGCGGTTGTCGACGCTCGCGACGAGATACCCCCTCTGGGCGAGCATCGCGTGCCAAAGTCCGTGCCGCCCCGGCCACGCGTTGCGCACTGTCTGACCGTGCGGCTCGCCGTAGACATAGAAAAGGAGCGGGTACTTCCGCGAGGGATCGAAGTCGGGCGGCTTCACGCACCACGCGTCGAGCAGCAGCCCGTTGCCGATATCGACGCGCAGGAACTCGCTTGTCGGCCTCCGCAGCGTCGCAAGCTTTTCGCGAAGGGCGCGGTTGTCGGCAAGGACGCGCACGACCTCGTGCCCCGGCAGGCGGACAAGCTCGACAATGGGGGGTGTCGTGAACGTCGAGTAGGTATGCACGGCCCATTGCGCGCCGGGCCCGATATCGTACGCATGCCAGCCCTGTTGCCAGGCCGGCGACAACCGCTCGGGTGTCCCGCCGTCGAGACGGACTCGGTGCAGGTAACGTTCAATCGGATTGTCGGGCGACGCAACGTAGTAGAGCCAGCCGCCCTCGGCGTCCACGGCTTCAACCTCGATAACGTCGAAGCCGCCCCCGGTGATGCAGGCGAAGTGCTTCCCATCGACACCCGCCGCGTACGCATGCCGCCAGCCGTCGCGTTCGCTCAACCAGAGGAACTCGCGCCCCGTGTCGAGCCAGACGACCGGGTTTTCGTTCTCGAGCCAGGCGGGGTCGGTCTCGGCGAGAATCGTATGCGTCGCGCCGGTCCGCGGGTCGGCGAGCATGACGCGATTGGTGTTTTGGAGGCGGTTCATCTGCTGGATGAGGAGCGCGCCGCTCTCGGGCGCCCACTCCATCCGCGGGAGGTAGTGCTCGCGCGGGTCGCCCGGGACGTCGAGCCAGCGCACCGCGCCGCCGCTCGCGCCGACGACCCCGAGCCGCGTCGCCGAATTCCGCTCGCCGACCTTGGGATACGGGAACGACGTGATCTTCGGGTACGTGTCCTGCGTGTTGTCGATGAGCTGGAACTCGCGCACGCCCGTGGTGTCGAATTGCCAGAACGCGATCGACGTGCCGTCAGGACTCCAACGGTAGCCATCGCGGATGTCGAGCTCCTCCTCGTTGACCCAGTCGGAGGTGCCGTTGATGCACGTTCGCGAGCCGTCGGTCGTGAGCGCCGTGATACTCATATCGCGCAGGTCCTGCACGTACAGGTTGTTCTCGCGGACGAACGCCGCGCGCGTGCCGTCGGGCGAGAATTCCGCAAACATCAGCGTCGAGGGCGCTGCGCCGCCGCCGAGCTTTTTGAGCTCGCGCGTCGCAAGGTCGAAGACCCAGTAGTTGCCGCGCGTATTGCGGCGCCAGACACGCGCGCTGTTCGTGTAGACAAGGAGCTTGGTCTCGTCGGCCGAGAACGAGAAGCCTTCGATGTTCAAAGGTTGCGCCGCGCCCGGCGCGGTCAATGCCGTTGCGGGCACGATGACTTCCTTCGCCCCGCCGGCACAATCGTTCCTCACGAGATCACGCCCCGGGCCGCCGTCGCCGGGCGCGTCGAGCGTGAAATACGCCGGCCCGCGCCGGCTCCACACGAAGGTCTGCCTCGACTCCTCCCGGAATTCCTCCGAGCCGAAGATGCGCTCCACGGTCAGCAACGAAGCGTCCTGCGCGCCCGTGCTCTGCACGAGGAGCACGAAACCCGGCACCGCCGCACGCAGGACGGCAACGAGACGGCGAGAGGGATCCTGGTGTGCGCGACGTGTCAGCATGTCGAGTACCTTCCGAGTGTTCTCATGCCTCGTGTGCCTTCGGCATCTCCCACGTGCGTACGAGGCGGAGGCCGCTGCTGGTCTCCCCGGCCCACGTATCCTTCGACGCACGCGGCCATCGTGTCGCGAAGAAGGGCGGAGAATACGGATCCTCGACTGACATGCATTGATGATATCGGAGCGCCACATCGCAATCAATGCGCGCGATACAGCGTGGTGACGTTGGATTCAGTGACTGCCCTTCGGCGAGAATCCGAACAGCGTCGCGAACGGTTCCTCCGACGCTGCGGACTGCGCCAAGAGTCCCTCGGACGACTTGCGGTACGTCATGATCTCGCGGTACATCGGCCCGCCTTCGTCGCGATCGACGGAAGACGGCCGCCGCCGCCCGAGCACCGTTGCCTCGTGGGCTTCCCCGATGCGGTTCCGCAGGCGATCATCGGCCGAGGAAGTATCGTCGCGGAGCAGACCTCCGACCTTCCCCACGCGAATGCGGACGACGACGCGTTCGCCGAGATCGGCGTTGCGCGCGCCATCGCCGAGAACGCCTCGTTCGCGACGCTCGATTGATCGCCGCGGGGCGGGTGAACACGGTGGGGGGTGTTGAGGGCGCGAACCATAAGTGCTATGTTCTCACATGGAAAGGCTCACCGCGTTCCTGCGCCGGGCGAGGATCTTCCGCACGGTCGGCGAGTAGGGACGCGTCGAGGGGTGACCCCTGTCACTGCGCGCTACTTCGGAGAATTCGAGAGGGAGGCAGGATGACGAAACGGAATCGTAGTGCCTTCGGATTTGCGGTGCCGGCGTTCGCGGTGCTGCTGAGCGTCGTGGTTGTGGGCGCGAACGAACCGCCCGATCTGACGAAGGGCGAGACAAAAGGCGTCGACCGCGCGTCGACCTACAACCTCGGGCCGACGGGGCTTCGCGGGTGGATCTATACGAAGCCGGCGACGTTCCTCGACAGCGTCCAGGGGCGGACCACGGCGGCGAGCTGCCAGATTCTCGTCACCCATGTAGGCGTGAACTCGCCCGCGTCGGGCGTGATGGAAGTCGACGATGTAATCCTGGGCGCGGGCGGCAGCCTCTTTCGCGACGATGCCCGGAAAAGCATGGGCAAGGCCATTCAGGAAGCGGAGACGGCTGCCAATGGCGGCATCCTGAAGCTCACTCGCTTTCGGGCGGGCAAGACCGAAGAGGTCCGGCTCAAGCTTCGGGTCATGGGATCGTACCGCGAGACCGCGCCGTATGACTGCCCCAAGTCGGCGCGGATTCTCGAGGAGGCCTGCAAGGCGCTGGCGAAGGAGCCGTTGCACGACGATTGGTGCGGCGCGGTCAACGGCCTCGCGTTGCTGGCCGCCGGGAATCCCGAGCACCTGCCCCGGGTGCGGGAACTGGCCCGGAAGATGGCGCCGCCGACGCTCAAGCTCGAGTTGAAGGACGGGATGGTGATCTGGGGCTGGGGCTACCGGACCGTCTTCCTCTGCGAATACTACCTGCTCACCGGCGACAAGGAAGTGCTGCCCGCCATCACGCAGTACACGATCTCGCTCGCGAAGGGGCAGAGCATGTACGGCACCTTCGGGCACGGCATCGCGAGCCTGACCTCCGACGGCAAGCTCCACGGCTCGATTCCTCCCTATGGCCCGGTGAACGCGGCGGGGCTCGTGGGCAATCTGGCGATCGTCCTGGGGAAGAAGTGCGGCGTCAGGGATCCCGAGATCCCTCCCGCCATCGACAGGGCCTCGCGGTTCTTCGGGTACTATGTCGACAAGGGCGCAATCCCGTACGGCGAGCACATGCCGTGGCCCTATCACGAGAACAACGGCAAGAACTCCATGGCCGCGCTCCTCTTCGCGCTCCAGGGCAATCAAAACGAGGCGGCGCGGTTCTTCGCCCGGATGGCGACGGCCGGCTACGCGAACCGCGAGTACGGGCATACCGGCCAAGGGTTCAGCTACTTGTGGAGCGCGCTCGGCGCCAATGCCGGCGGGCCCGACGCGGCGGCGGCCTTCTTCAAGGAGGCCTCGTGGCATCTCGACCTCGTGCGGCGCTGCGACGGCTCCTTCACCTACGACGGCGGCGAGCAGTACGGCGCCGGCGAGACTGACGACAACACCTACTACGGGCGTAGCGGGTACTACGGTCTGAGTCCTGACGCCACCTACGTCTTGACCTACTCCATTCCGCTCAGGAAGCTCTACATCACGGGAAAGGACGCGAAGAAGGCCAACTGGTTGAGCAAGGAAGAGGCCGCGGGAGCCATCGTGTCGGGACGCTTCGATGTGGACTGCAAGAAGAAGACCCCCGAGGAGCTCGCGGCGGCGTTCCGCGATTGGTCGCCCATCGTCCGCGGTTGGGCGGCCGAGGAACTTGCCACGCGCCCCGAAGCCAACGCGATGGTGCCCCATCTGATCGGCATGGCCGAAGGCGCGGATGCACATGTGCGCCAGGGCGCCTGCGAAGCGCTCGGGCACATCAAGAGCGCCGACGCGCTGCCGGTGCTGGTCCGCCTTCTCAAGCACGAAGACCGCTGGCTGCGCGTCAAGGCGGCCAATGCGCTCAAGACGATGGGGGAGAGGGCGCGGCCGGTCCTGACCGGCATGCTCCAGGCGGTCGTCGATACCGCCGAGCCTCTCCAGCCGGTTGCGTGGGCCGATCCCATCCAGCTCACGCACGGCGAGCTTGCGGATGCCCTGTTCGGGGGATTGCTGCGAGACTCGATCAAGGGAATCGATAAGGAGTTGCTGTATCCGGCCATCCGGGCGGTGTCGAGGAACGCGGATGGGATGGCGCGCATGCGGCTCAGAAGCACCTTCGAGAACCATCTGACCCTCGAGGATGTGCAGGCGCTGGCGCCGGCTATCTTCGCGGCGGTCAAGACGCCGTGTCCGGCAGACACGATGTTCGGGAACGAGATCCGCATGGGAGCATTCAAGGCGCTGACGAAGTACCGCTTCAAAGAGGGCATCGCCGCCGGCGTCATGTTCGCGAAGACGCAAGGCGGTCACGGCAGCGAGAGCCGAACCGGCGTGATCATGAAGGAGCTGATCGGCTACGGCACGGCCGCCCGCGAGGCGCTTCCCGGGCTCAGGGAGCTGATTGTGCAATTCAACACCGAATGCAAAGACGGACAGTTCCCCGACGACTGCAACAGGATGAGGGTCGCCTCCGTCGAGGAGGCCATCAAGGCCATCGAAGCGGCAACGGAGCAGCCCGAGTTGCGGAGCATCCGACCGCCGAAGCGTGGTTCAAGGCCGAGGCGCCGAACGCCATCGCCCTGGCGTGGGGAAACGAGCACGGGCATGGCAAGGTGACGATGCGAGTCGCCAGTCCTCCGCACGTTCAAATGGAATGTTACTTCTCGGGAGCTGACGTGGCGGGCGGCAGCGCGCTTCCGATCGGACAATGGGTGCACGCGGTGCATATGAGCAACCTGGTCTGCGGGGACGCCTACCTGATCGACGGGCAGTCCAATGCGTTGGCGTCGGCTGCGGCCGGGAGCGGGGGCATGACGCTCCGGCGCCTCCGCCATCCCCCGTGCGTGCCGGTCCGCGATCGGCCGGCGTGCTCGCGCGGCTCCCCGCAAGGATCCCCCGATCGGTCCAAGAGCTTCAACTCCCGGATCGCCGGCCCATCGAAGCTCATGGGCGGGTTCCTCGGTGCGGCATCCGCGCGCATCCTCCCGCACTTGCCAACCCCCCGCGCAAAAGCTATCGTACGGTGAACGGCGCGCGCCGCGCGCCTTGTGGAAGGACGCAGTTGATGAGCGTCGAGAAGAAACGATTGACCGCGCGGTCGACCGCCGCCGGCTGAGGCTCCAAGATGGGCCCCGCGGCCCTGGCGCAGGTCCTGCGCCAGCTCGGAGCGATGTTCCCGGCGGAGCGGTTTCCGGACGTGCTCGTCGGCCTTGCCGGCGCCGATGACGGCGCCGTGTGGCGCGTCGATGCCCGGACCGCCTTCGTCGCGACCACGGACTTCTTCACGCCCATCGTCGATGACCCCTACGAGTACGGCGCGATCGCGGCCGCGAACGCGTTGAGCGATGTGTACGCCGTGGGCGGCGCCGTGCTCTTCGCGCTCAACGTGTGCGGGTTTCCGGAGGACCTGCCGCCGGAAGACCGCGCCGAGATCCTGCGCGGCGGCGCCGAGAAGATCATCGAGGCCGGCGGGGCGCTCGTCGGCGGCCACACGATCATCGCCGGGGAGCCGTTCTACGGCCTCGCGGTGATCGGGCGCGTCCGGCCGGAGCGAGTTCTGACACGGCGGGGCGGCCGCCCGGGCGACGTCCTCGTCCTCACCAAGCCGCTCGGCACCGGGGTCATCACGACGGCGGCCAAGGGCGGCGCGGCGTCGGCGGCGGACCTCGCCGGCGCGGTGCGGAGCATGATGCGGCTGAACCGCCGCGCCGCGGAGGCGCTCGGCGCGGGCGCGGTGCACGCGTGCACCGATATCACGGGATTCGGCCTGGCGGGGCATGTCTGCGAGATGCTGGAGCCCGGCGCCACGCGCATCCGCATCGCGGCGGGCGCCCTGCCGTTCCTCGATGGCGCGCGCGCGTACGCAGAGGACTTCCTCTTTCCCGAGGGCGCGGGCCGCAACGAGTGCTGCTACGGCGGGCGCGTGCGCGTCGACCCGGCCGTGCCCGAGTTCCTGCGCACGCTGCTCTTCAGCCCCGAGACATCGGGCGGGCTGCTCGCGGCCGTGCCGCCCGGCGAGGTCGATGCGCTCCGCGCGCGCATGCACGCGGCCGGCGAATCGTTGTGGGCGATAGGCGAGGTGCTGGCGGGCGAGGGGGTCGAGGTCGCGCCCTGAGGCGCGCCGGTGCGCGCGTGCGCGCGAAGGAGCGGGCGATGGCGGTGAATGTCGATCGGATTGCGGCGCTCGAGGCGCAGCTCGATGCGTTCGATCCCGCCGCCCGCGCCGAGGCGGTCGCGGCGCTGGCCGGCATGGCGCGCGAGGGCCTGATCGCGGCGCCGCCCGCCGGCGACGAGACCAATGTCCACAGCCACACGTTCTTCTCGTACAACGCGTACGGCTACTCGCCGTCGGGATTCGCGTGGCGGGCGTGGCGCCGCGGCCTGGCGGTCGCGGGCACGGTCGATTTCGACGTGCTCCACGGCCTGGAGGAGACGATCGAGGCCGGCCGGATGCTCGGGCTGCGGACGACAAGCGGCATGGAGACGCGCGTCTTCATCCCGGAGCTCCGCGACAAGGAGATCAACTCCCCCAAGGAGCCGGGCGTGTGGTACTTCATGGGCACCGCGTTTCCGCGCGTGCCGCCCGGCGAGTCGCCGGCCGGCAGGACGCTCGCGCGCATGCACGCGCTCGCCCAGGAGCGCAACCGCGGCGTGATCGCGCGCGTCAACGCGTATCTGGGGAAGGCGACGATCGACTACGAGCAGGATGTCATCCCGCTCACGCCGTCGCGGAACCCGACCGAGCGGCATCTCCTGCGCGCGTACGACCGCAAGGCGCGGGCGCTGCTCGGCGGCGCCGCCGCGGCCTTCTGGGGCGAGGCGCTGCGGATCGGAGAGGACCGGGCGCGGGCGCTGCTCGACGACCCGCCGCGCCTCCACGAGGCGATGCGCTCCGCGCTCATGAAGGCGGGATCGCCGGGGTACGCCGCGCCCGAGGCGGGCGCGTTCCCGGCGCTCCGGGAAGCCGCGGCGATGGTGAAGGACGCGGCCGGCCTGCCGACGGCGACGTGGCTCGACGGCACGAGCGCCGGCGAGGCCGACATCGATGCGCTGCTCGACTTCCTGCTCGGGGAGGGCATCGTCGCCGTCAACATCATCCCGGAACGCAACTGGAACATCCCGGACCCGGCCGCGCGCGCCCTGAAGGTGCGCAAGCTCGGGGAGTGCATCGAGGCCTGCCGCGCGCGTGACATCCCCGTCATCGCGGGCACCGAGATGAACAAGTACGGCCAGCCCTTCGCCGACAACTTCGCTGTTGACGAGCTTGCGCCGTATGTGCATGATTTTCTGGGCGGCGCCCTTGCGCTCTACGGCCACACGATGCTCGCGCGATGCGGGCCGTGGTCGTACGGCGGCGCATGGGCGGCCGATGCGTTCGGCCCGGCCGGTCTCGCCGACGGCCGCCGGCGCCGCAACGAGTTCTACCAGGCGGTGGGTGCGGCCGGTCCGTTGCCGGCGGAAAAATGCGCACGCCTGGCGGCGTTCAAGGTCGATGCGGCGCCGCGCGCGCTCCTTGACGCCGCCGGGCGGGAGAATTGAAAGGAGTCGGACAGTGGAACGCTTCGTGTGCACGGTGTGCGGCTACGTTTACGACAAGGAAGAGGGCGACCCTGACAACGGCATCGAGCCCGGCACGGCGTTCGAGGAGCTTCCCGATGACTGGGTGTGCCCGGAGTGCGGCGTCGGCAAGGAGGACTTCGAGCCGGAAGGGGCCGAAGAAGAGGAGGAGGAGGGAGAGGAGCCGTAGCCGTCCGCCCGCCGCGGCCTACCCGGGCACCGTCTGCACCGAATCCGTGATCGGCGCGAACACGAAGCGCTCGCCCCGGATGCTGCAGAGCACCTTCTCGTGCGGCTTGATGCCGCCGTCGAGGATCTGCTCGGCGATCCTGTTCTCGATCTGCTCCTCGAGAACGTGGCGGATGGCGCGCGCCCCGAAGCGCTCGGTTCCGCCCATGTCGAGGAGCAGCTCGACCGCGTCCTTGGCGACCGTCAGTTCGATGCCCTGCTTGGCCAGGCGCGCCTGGATCTTGCGAAGCTCGAGCCCCAGAATGCGGCGCAGGTCGTCCCGCAACAGGTGCTGGAAGAACACGATGGCGTCCAGGCGGTTCAGGAACTCGGGCCGGAACTGCTCGTTGAGCTCCTCCATGATGCCCTGCCGCTGCGGATCGTTCGCGTGCTCGCCCGTCTCCGGCCGGAAGCCGACCGAGGTCTTGTCGTTCATGTGCCGGACGCCGATGTTGGACGTCATGATGATGATCGTGTTGCGGAAGTCGATGCGCCGCCCGAAGCTGTCCGTGAGCCGGCCCTCTTCCATGATCTGGAGGAGGATGTTCGAGAAATCGGGGTGCGCCTTCTCGATCTCGTCCAGGAGGATGACCGCGTAGGGCTTGCGCCGGATCTTCTCGGTGAGCTGCCCGCCCTCCTCGTAGCCCACGTAGCCGGGCGGCGAGCCGATGAGACGCGAGATGTTGTGCTTCTCCATGTACTCCGACATGTCGAGCTGCACGAGCGCGTCCTCGCTGCCGAACAGGAACCTGGCGAGCGCCTTGGCGAGCAGCGTCTTGCCCACGCCCGACGGGCCCACGAAGATGAACGAGCCCAGCGGGCGGTTCGGGTCCTTCAGGCCCGCGCGGGCGCGGCGGATGGCCTTGCTCACGACCGCGATGGCATCGTGCTGGCTCACGACCGTGTCGTGGAGGAAGTCCTCCATGTGGGTCAGGCGCGCCGCCTCGTCCTCCTTGAGGTTTGCGACGGGAATGCCGGTCATGAGCGCGAGGGCCTCGGCGACCAAGGCGGCCGTGATCGAGCCGTCGATCTCCTTGGACGACTTCTTCCACTTCTTCTGGATCTGCTCGCGCTCGCGCTTGGCCTTTTCCAGGCGGTCGCGGATCGCCGCGGCCTGCTCGTACTCCTGGCTGCGGATGCTCTCCTCCTTGTCCCGCTCCAGGCGGCCGATCTCCTCCTCGAGCGCGGAGACGTCCGGCGGCTTGGTCGTCCGGCGCAGGCGCTCCATGGAGCAGGTCTCGTCGAGCACATCGATGGCCTTGTCCGGGAGCTGCCGGCCCGGCATGAAGCGGTGCGAGAGCTCGACCGCCGCCAGGATCGCCTCATCGAGGATGCGCACCCGGTGGTGCGCCTCGTACGAGTCGCGCAGGCCCTTCAGGATCTCCACGGTCTGGTCGGGCGTCGGCGGGTCGATGAGCAGCGTCTGGAAGCGGCGCTCCATGGCGCCGTCCTTCTCGACGTGCTTGCGGTATTCATCCAGCGTGGTGGCGCCGATGCACTGGATCTCGCCGCGCGAGAGCGACGGCTTGAGGATGTTGGAGGCGTCCAGCGAGCTCTCGGATGCGCCCGCGCCCATCAGGGTGTGGATCTCGTCGATGAAGAGAATGATGTTCTTGGCCGCGATGACGTCGGCGATGATCGTCTTCAGGCGCTTCTCGAACTCGCCGCGGTACTTGGTGCCGGCCAGGATCGCCGCCAGATCGAGGCTGATGAGGCGCTTGTTGACCAGGATCTCGGGGACCTCCCGGTTGGCGATCCGCTGCGCGAGCCCCTCGACGATCGCCGTCTTGCCGACGCCGGGCTCGCCGAGGACGACGGGGTTGTTCTTGGTCTTGCGGCTGAGGATCTGGATGAGGCGCTGGATCTCGCGGTTCCGGCCGATGACCGGCTCGAGCTTGTTCATCGCGGCGCGCTCGGTGAGATCGATGCCGAACGACTCGAGGAACGAGAGCTTGCGCTTGTCCTGCGTGGACGTGTAGCCGAAGGCCGGGCCCGCGTCCTGCGCGTCATCCTGCCCGCCGCCCCCGAGGAGCGCCTGCAGGCCGTGACGCAGGGCCGGCGTCTCGATGCCCGACTCGGTGAGGATCCTGGCCGCGATGCCCTCCTCCTCGCGCGCGAGGCCGAGGAGAAGGTGCTCGGTGCCGACGAACGCCTGGCCGGACTCGAGCGCCTCGTCGCCCGCAAGCTCGATGCAGCGCTTGGCGTTGGGCGTGAAGGGCACGGAGTTCAGGCGCTTCTTGCCCTTGATCTGCTCGAGCGCCGACTCGGCCTTCCGGGACAGGAGCCGCGGGTCCACATCGAGCCGCGAGACCGCCTGGACGGCGATGTTCTCGCCCTGCCGGAGCAGGCTGAAGAGGATGTGCTCGGTCCCGACGTATCCGTGCTGTCGCTTCTTGGCTTCCTCGCCGGCGGCGAGGAGCACCTGCTCGGCTTTCTCGGTGAACTTGACGGCCAAGGCTCGCTCTTCCTTTCGCTCATGCGGCCGGCGAGGGCATCGCCTGCACGGAGGCGCGGGCGCACCCGCAGCGCCGGCACGCCGCGCGCGGCGCGGAACGCGTTGCGGACCCCTGTCGACGCCGATGCGGGCGCGGACTGTCGCATCGTCCCCAGAAGCCTACGATGGCTCCCGCCCGGCGTCAAATCGCGCCCGCGAGCTTCCCGGCGAGGCGCGCGCGGCGGGCCACCTCGAAGAGCGCGATCCCGCAGGCCACGGCCACGTTAAGGGATTCCTTGCGGCCGCGGAGGGGGATCTCCAGGGCCCCGTCGGCCAGCGACACGAGGTGGGGGGTCACTCCCTCGACCTCGTTGCCGACGACGAGGCCCATCGGCAGGCGGAGGGGGGCATCCCAGATCGACCGGGCCGCCGTGGTCTGCTCGAGGACGTAGACGGGGATGCCCTCGCGCCTGAGCAGCGCGATGGCCTTGGCGGGGTCCCCGACGGCCTCCCAGGGGACGGATTCCTCGGCGCCGAGGGCCGTCTTGGTGATTTCCGGACGCGGCGGGTGGGCCGTATAGCCGCAGAGGAAGATCTTGGCGATGCCGGCGCCGTCGGCCGAGCGGAACATCGACCCGACGTTCCAGAGGCTGCGGATGTTCTCGCACACGAGGTACAGCGGCAGCCGCGGCTCCTTCCGAGGGCGCGCCTGCCGTTCTGTCAGCTCATCCGGCGTCAACTTGCGCATCGCCGTCGATTTGATCGCCATACGGACGAATTGTATCATCCATCGTACGTCCGCACTCGGGGGGAAGGTGCGTCCGGACCATAGGGGAAAGGTTGCATGCTGCGGGTCAATCTGCTTGCACGGGACGGCATTCCGCGCACATGGGACGATGCGCCGCGGATCGAGTTTCCCGAGCTCGGCCTCCTGCGCGCGCAGGTCATGGAGCGCCGCGGCTGCACGGTCATCGCCGTCACCGGCCCCGCCGGGACCGGCAAGACCACGTTCCTGCATCATGCCCGGGCCGCGCTTGCGGAGCTCGGCTACGGGACGGTCATGACGGGCGCGCTCGCCGAGCACGTCCTGTGCGATCCGCGCCTGAGCCTCAGGGAATGGTGGCAGCTTGCCGCCGGCGAGGGCCTTCCGCCGCAGGGAAGCGCGGCGCTGCGGCGGCTCGAGGGCGTGCTGCCCGCCGGCATCGAGAGCCTGCCGCCGGCGCTGCGGCGCGAGTGCATCGCCGAGAGGCTCTGGACGGCCCTGCGCGACGCCGCCGCCAGGGGCCCCATGGCCGTGCTCGTCGACGATGCGCCGCTCCTCGGCGAGACCGCGACGCGGGCGGTCGAGCGCGCGCTCGCCGCGGCGGCGCGGGAATCGGCCCGCATTGTCTTCGTCATCGCCGCGGATGCCGCCTGGACGCAGCGCAAGCGGCACCAGGACCTGCCGGCCGCGCACATCGCGCTTCGTGGTTTCGGGGCCGCCGATCTGGCGGGCTGCGCGCCGCTGTCCGAGGCCGGGCCGCGCTTCCGGGACCGCTTCATCGAGCGTACGGGCGGCTTGCCGCAGTACGCGCTCAACGCGCTCGCCGTGTTCAGGGAGACGGGCGCGGAGAAGCTCGACGCGCTGGCCGGCCTGTGCGCCGAGGCGCCGGCCGACCTGGTGCGCACGCGCCTCGGGCTGCTTCCCGAGGCGCGGCGCGAGACGCTCGCGCTGATCGGCGCGTGCGGCCGGCCGGTGTCGGTCGCGTTCGTGCGCCGTGTGCTCGGCCGGCAGGGGCAGGTGCTGGATGCGCAGCTCGGAGCGCTGGAGCGCGCCGGGCTCATTCGCCGCGCGGGACCTGCGCGTGTGGCTGCGAGCGACCGCCTCGTCAGGAGAATCGTGTGCGAGATGCTTCCCCCCGAGCGCCTGGCGGCGCTCCACGGCCGCATCGCCGGCGCGCTCGAGGCCGAGGGGGGGCTCTGGACCGAGATCGCGATGCACTGCATGCGCGCGGGAGCCGCGGAGGGGGAGCATATCGCGCGCGCCGTCGCGGACCTGTGCGCGCTGGGCCAGCCCGAGGATGCCGCCGCGCTGGGCGCCGCGCCGCCGGAGCCGCCGGCGGCCGACGCGGCGGTTGCCGAGGCGCTCGCGCGTGCGGGACAAGGAGCCGCAGAGGCGGCGTGGGAGACGCTCAGAACTGCCCCGAGCGCAACCGAGCCGTACACGGCGTGGCAGCGCAGCGCGTACGGGGGCAGGATCGCCGCCGCGGCGGGCCGCGCCGATGAAGCGCGGGCGCTGCTTGCCGAGGCCGAGAGCTCGGCGGCGCGGTCGGGATTCGCGCCGCTTCGCGGCCGGTCGATGCTTCTCGCCGGGGAGGCGCTGCTTGCGCTGGGCGATCGCACGGCGGCGTCGCGCGCGCTCGGTCACGCATGCAGCGCGCTGGAAGGGGCCTCGCCGCGGCTCGCCGCCCAGAGCACGCTGTGCCTCGCATCGCTTGCCATCGACGAGGAGGAGTTTCACCAGGCGCTCGGCTGCCTGTACCGCGTCGCCGAGGATCTCGAGCATCCGATCGCGGAGGACTGGCCGGTTGCGGGGGAGAACGCCGGGCGCGGAGGGCGCGTTCCGGGGGACTGCCGCCGGCTGCTGGATGGCGGGGATCCGGAGGCGGCCCAGCGGGCGTTCATGACGCTCGTTGCCTCGGGCTCGGAGGACAGGGTCGCGGTCGCATGGGAGCTGATCGAGCTCGCCGATCTGCTGGTGAGCTACGACAACGATTCGCTTGCGCTCGCGTGCGTCGCCGAGGCGCTCAGGTGCGCGCGCGGCGGCGCGAATGAGAAGCTCCTTGCGCGCGTGCGCCTGACGGCGGCCAGGGTGAGCACGCTCCTGGGAGACTACGGCCGCGCGTTCGCGTCGCTGGCGGGCGCGTTTCGCGGGGCCGTGCTCGCGTACGATCGTGCGGGGCTGGGGGCGGTGTGCCTGGCGTACGCCCGGCTGCTGCGGATCGTAGGCGTTCCGGAACTGGCGGCGCACTGGTGCGCGATGAGCCGCGTCCTGAGCGCGTACGGCGGCGGGGCGCGCCTCGAGGCGGACGGCGCCTGCGAGAAGGCGTGGATCCTGCTCGCGCAGGACCGCCGGCGCGAAGCGGTCGAGGCCGCGATGCAGGCTGCGGGAGGCGATACGCGCGCGGGCCTGGAGCGGAAGCTGGTCATCGCCGCGGCGCAGGGGGGCGAAGAGGGCCTCGCGCTCGCGCAGGAGGTCCGCGATGCGGCGAAGGCCGCAGGCATCCAGGACCTGATCGGCGAGGCGGCGCTCATCCTCGGCCGCGCGCACGCGCGGCGCGGCGAGCACGGGCTCCTGCACGCGATCGAGAGCATGCAGAGCGTGGCGGAACTCGCGCAGCAGAGAAAGCGGCCGGAACTGGGCGTGCGCGCCAAGATCGCGCTGGGAGAGCTGTTTCTCGCGCGCAGGAGGCATCGGCCGGCGCGCGAGTTCCTGCGTGCCGCGGCCGGCGATCTGGCGCGCCTGCACGCGCGCGTGCCGCGCGCCTTTCGATCGCATTTCATCGCCAAGAGCGAATACCGCGAGGCCGTGGAGGCGATCGGAGGGGCCTCATCGGCGGCGGCGAGCGCCGATGCCCTGTTGAAAACTTGTTGAAAACCGGGGAAAAAAACCGGCGCGCGGGGCATACGCGCGTGGATCATCCCGGAATTCTCTCCGCAAGTGATTCTTTTAGAACACTTTAGAATCTCGGATCGTTTAGCGTTCTATGAATCGTTTCTTAATCCTCATGTGTTGAGAATCCGGGTGACTTTTTTTGAAAGTCCGTTGACAGGACTGGGGCGAGGTGCTATAGTGACGGTTGATTAGGCAGAGGCTCCTTGAGAGTCTGTCCCTGTTTAACTGAGACTTTTCTTCATTTTTCTCTTCACTTCTTTTCTAAGGGCGTCTTAGCTCCTCTGAGACGTCCTTTTTTTTTCGGAAGCGAAGAGGCCTGTCGCTGCGAGGTCCTCAGCGCACCTTGTTGCGCGCGCGCGGTCCCGAGCGCGTGGGGTACAGGTCGAGGGTTTCCTGCTGCATGATCCTGTGCGCGGCGCGGGCCTCGACCTCCTCGGTCTTCTGCTTGAGCTGCGTCGCGGTGAGGATCTCGCCGTCGACCAGGCACTCGCAGAGCGCCTGGAACCTGATGGCCAGGTCGGCGAGCGTGAGCGCCTTGCGCGACGCGCCTTGCTCGTCCTCGTTGTCCTCCTCGCGGTCCTCGAAGAAATCGACCGTGACCTTGCAGAGCTCGGCGAGCTGCTTGAGCTGGCGCGGCGTGGGGCGGATGACGCCGTCCATGATGCCCTGCAGATGGTCTCTCGGGAGCCCCAGGTGCTCCGCCGCGGCCTTCGAGGACACGCCCTGCATCTGCAGGAGGAACCGCAGTTTCTTGTTCATCTCGTCGTTCATGGCTGGCTCACTCGAACACTTCGGCCTTGAGAATCTTCCATGCGGCTCCCGCGCCGTACATGGCGCCAATGACGATCGTGTGCGGATTGCCGTTGACCGTGATCTCGATGCGCAGGTCCTTGACCCGGGCCGCGCCCTCGGAGAGGCCCTCGCGGGTCAGGGAGTACTCGGGCCCGTGCGCGACGTTCTTGTAGAGGAGCAGTTTGCCTTCCAGGACCGTGCGGAGCCCGTGCACCCAGCCGCGGCGGTTGGACTTGATCACGGGAGCGATATTGGGCGCGAAGCATGCGTCGATGTCGGCATCGGAGAGGACGTACGGATCGACGTTGCCGTCGGAGAGGGCCGGGACGAAGGCGCGGGCGAACAGCGCGAAATCGGGATCGGCGTACGCCGCCCGGACGGGCTGCTCCTCTCGCGCGGCGGCCCGTTGCGGCTCCTGCCGGTCGAACGGAGCCGGGGCGCACTGCGGTGCCGCCTCCGGGCGAGGAGTCGTGCAGCCCCCGAGCAGCGCGGAAAACGCGAGGAGGATGGTTCTGAAGCGCATCGTTGATCCTTTGCGGAGCCCCGGCGACAGGCTCGGCGGCGCCGCTGCTTCTAGTTATCGGCTGCGGGGCCGGGGGAGCTTGCGGGCGGTTCGTGGTTTTCCTCACCCGCGGCGGCGTTCATGCGAAGGGCGAGCAGCGCCTGGGCGCACGCCTTGCGCACCTGGGGCGAGGAGTCCGACCGCGAGAGGCGCCGCAGTTCCTCCTGGAAGCTCGCGAGCCGGCGCCGCGCGAGCATCTTCACGGCGGCCAGGCGCACGTCGGCCGCCTCGTCGCGGACCGCGAGGCGCAGCGCGTCCTCGGCGGCGTCATCCGGCGCGGCCGCGAGGCTCTCGAGCGCCTCCAGCCGGCACTCGGCGCTCGGGTCCTGCGAGATCTGCCGTGTGAGCGCCGCCGCGCTGTCGCCGGCCGGACACGTGCGGAGCGCCACGGCCGCGCCCAGGCGCACCGCCGCGCACTCGTGCTCGACAAGCTCGATGAGCCGCTCGCAGCACTGGGTGTCGCCCATGGCGTGCACGGCGGCGCCGATTCTGCGCCCCATGCGGCCCGATCGCACCGTGGCGAGGACGTCGATCAGGTGGCAGGCGACCTCGGGCTCGCTGAAGGCCTCGAGCACCTGGAGGATCGCTTCCTGGCCGGGATTCTCCTCGCCGGAGAACCGGGGAAGGAGGAAGGGAATGACGGGCGTGCCGATGGCCTGGAGCGCCGTCACCGCGCGGGCGTTGATCCTGCCGGTCGGCGAGACGAGATTGCGCGCGATCGCGCGGATGCGCGTGTCGACGTCCTCGCCGGGCGCGCCGTCTTCGCCCGGCGCGCCGGCGGCGCGGGGCGGCGCCGCGGCATCGGCGCCGTCGTCCGCCGCGCGCGCGTACGGCCGTCCGGCGGCCTCCGCCGGCGGCGGGGCGCCGCCGATGCTCGCGAAGATGACGAGCAGCATTGCCGTCACGGCGACGGACAGGGCCGAGCTCATGAGCAGGATTCTGCGCGTGATCCCCACGAGTCCTTTTCTCGACCGCCGGCGGCAAGGTCTTGAGCGCGCGCCCGCCGGGCGCCGCGGAACTCGTTACCGGACCACGGCATCGACGCCGCGGGTCGGGCGCGGAGAGGCGCGGCGCTCGGCGTTCGCTACATGCCGACCGCGATGGCCGCGTCCGCCGTCACCGGCGCGCGCGTCGCCGTGAGCGCCAGCTCCCAGCGCCGGGTTTCTCCCGCCGCGAGGGCGAGGTCGTAGAGGAACACCGCGACGGCGTTCTGGAAGATGCCCTCGAACCCGGCCTCGGACTGCGAGACCGTGCGAATGGCGTAGCTCGCGATCGCGGCCTCGCCGGCCGTGATCCTGATCTCCAGGTCGTGATCCCAGTCGGCCACGCCGATGCCGCCCGCGATGCCGCCGAGGGCCGCGCCGAGC
Source organism: Planctomycetes bacterium UBA4800 (assembly GCA_002402755.1). Taxonomy (GTDB): domain Bacteria; phylum Planctomycetota; class UBA8108; order UBA8890; family UBA8898; genus UBA8898. The sequence continues at coordinate 3,601 of DHGK01000079.1, read as the reverse complement.
TGACCCAGGATCTCGCCGCCCGGGCCGCGCCAGACGCGGCGCGGGGACGTTCCGGTCTGGAGCGCGAACGGCACCTCGACGGCGACGCAGCCGCGCCACGGCTCGCGCGCCGGGTTCGTGACCGCGTAGGCGGCGCGCAGCGTCCTCCCGTCGAGCGTGAAGGTCTTCGCGATCGCCAGGGGCACGGCCGGGTCTTCGAGGCGCAGCTCGACGCGGGCCGTTGCGCCGTCGAGGCGCGCGGCGCATGCCCACTGCCGCGAGTGGAGCCCGTACTCGTCGCGCACCCGGCCGGCCAGGAAGTCCGCGGGCTCGGGCGCGTGCGCCAGGATGAGGTCGGTGAACCCCAGGTGCTCGTACTGGTCGTAGGCCAGCGCGCGCGCGAGGTCGGGGTCCTTGAGGCGCTTGATGTCGTGGATGCTCCTAGTCGCGTCGGCCGGCTCGTCCGCGGTCGCGCGCAGGAGGTCCTCGTGGTAGGCCTCCTTGCGCCGCGCGAGCACCGAGAACAGGTTCAGGTCCCACGGCCGGAGGTCGAGCTCGAGCACGCGGCCGCCCGCCGGCGCGATCACCGCGGCGAGGTGCTCGTTGCGCAGGAAGACCTCGTCCCGGCCGTCCAGGTCGATGTCGACCCGGTCGCACAGAGTGCCGGTCCCGAGCGGCGACGCATCCTCGGCGAACTTCTCCGCGCGCAGGAGATGCCGCCAGACGCCCTCGCGCAGGTGCGGCAGGTAGTGGCCGCCGAAGATGCCGTGCCAGTACGGGCAGTTGCACTGCCCGCGCAGAAGCTCCCGGCGCGCCTCGTCCGCCCGGGGCGAGTCGGGCAGGGCGGCCATCTGCCGCGAGATGTGCAGCGAGCGGCCGTACATGCGGCGGATCTCCGGGTACTTGACCTTGAAGTTGCGCCACGAGGAGCCGCGCACGAAGGGCAGCGCCGGAGCGAGCGCCGGGTCGTTCGCGACCACGGCGCGCACCCGCGCGCACACGGGCCCCACGTCCGCGGGCAGCGCCCACTCGTTCATCTCCACGTAGGACGTCTCGGGCGGGTAGATGAGGCCCCGGGGCGGCAGGGAGCGCACGGTCTCATCGAGCGTGACGAGCGTGATCCAGGGCAGGTTGTCCTGGAGCGCGGAGAAGAAGCGCGCGAGCCACTTCTGCTCGTAGCAGTGCGCGAACGTCTCCGGCCACACCCCGAACTTCTCGACATCGTCGCCGTAGGCGAGCATCGTGCCCGGCGCGTGCTCCGCGGTCTCGCGGAGAATCGCCAGGGAGTCCTCGACCTCGCCGAACGGAATGGTGTACCTGAGGCTCTTCAGGATCGGGAAGAGCGCGATGAGCTCGCCCTGGTCCTCGGTGAGGAAGTACCCGTGCAGGTCCTCGCGCTTCAGGCCCGCGGCCAGGAAGTGCGTGTCGTCGAGCAGCGTGTACCGCGCGCCCGCGCGGGCCAGGAGCGACGGGAGCGACGGCTCCCAGACGCGCTCGGCCAGCCACACGCCGCGAGGGTCGACGCCGAAGTGCTCCCGCGTGAACTTGCGCTGGAGCGCGATGTGCGCCAGCGCGTCGCGCCGCGGGATCGACGCGAGGATGGGCTCGTAGAACGCGCCGCCGATGATCTCGACCTGCCCGCGGGCGACCATGCCGGCGAGCAGATCGATGTGCTCCGGCCGGTGCTCGAGCAGCCACTCCAGCAGGCAGCCGCTCAGGTGGTACGAGAAGCGGATGGCAGGATAGCGGGCCGCGAGCTCCAGAAACGGCCCGTAGCAGCGCTCGTAGCACTCTTCCATGACCCAGGGGAGGTTGCCCACGGGCTGATGGCCGTGAAGGGTCAGGTTGAAGAGAACGTGCGGTGTCGTCACGATGGCCTCCTGCGGCAGCCGTGTGCAATGTTACGGCATCAATTCCCCGGACTCCACAAGCGAGCGGTACAGCGCGCGGTAGTTCTCCGCCGACCGGCTCCAGCCCACGTCCTGCTGCATGCCGTTGCGCATGAGCGCGAGCCACGCATCCTTATCGGCAAAGACGGCGATCGCCTCGCGGCAGGCCGCGAGCAGCGCCGCGGGCGTGTACTCGCTGAAGGCGAACCCCGTGCCCGCGCGCGGGTCCCCGGGCGTCCACGGCGCGACCGAGTCGGCCAGGCCGCCCGTCGCGCGCACGATCGGCACCGCGCCGTAGCGCATGCTGTAGAACTGGTTCAGGCCGCAGGGCTCGAAGCGGCTCGGCATGACGAACATGTCGCAGCCGGCCTCGATGAGGTGCGCGAGCCGGTTGTCGAACGCGAGGAAGAGCCCCAGCCTCCCGGGGAAGAGCCGCGCGAGCTTCCTGAGCTCGGCCTCGTAGGCGGCGTCGCCCGTGCCGAGGATGACGAAGGGGCAGCCCTCCCCGAGCAGCGTCGCGAGCGCCGGGAGGAGGATGTCCAGGCCCTTCTGCTCGGTGAGCCTTCCCACGGTCCCGAGAAGGGGGTGCGGCGTCGGGGCGAGGCCCGCTTCCTTCATGAGGAGGGCGCGGCAGGCCTGCTTGCCGGCAAGATCACCCGCGGAGAACCGCGCGGGCAGGTGGACGTCGGTCGCCGGATCCCAGTCGCGGGGGTCGATGCCGTTCAGGATGCCGCACAGCCGGTCGCCCTTCTCGACGAGCACGCCCTCCAGTCCGCAGCCCGACTCCGTCCGCCGGATCTCGCGGGCGTAGGCGGGGCTCACGGTCGAGACGGCGTCGGCGTAGACGATGCCGCCCTTCAGGAAGTTGACCTTGCCGTAGTACTCCAGCTTCTGCCAGTCGAACAGGCTCCAGTCAAGGCCCGTCCAGTGGTATTCCCCGGGAGGGAAGATCCCCTGGAAGGCGAGGTTGTGGATCGTCAGGAGCGACCGCGCGCGCGACCGCCTGCGCGTGCGCATGTACACCGGTATCAGCGCCGTCTGCCAGTCGTGCACGTGGACGATGTCGGGGTCGAGCCCCAGGTAGTCCGCCAGCTCCAGGCACGCCAGCGAGAAGAGCGCGAAGCGCCGGCAGTTGTCCGGGTAGTCGCAGCTCTTCTCGCCGTACAGCCCCCCGCGGTCGAAGAGGTGGTCGCACTCGAGCAGATGGACGGGGACGCCCTCCCTGTCCGCCCGGTGGAGCGTGAAGTTCTCCTGTCCGATGTCCAGCTTCACCGTGAAGCCCTTGCCCGCCGGCGCGATGCCGCAGGCGTTCCGGTCGATGACGCCGTAGAGCGGCAGCACGCAGTGGACATCCACGCCGATGCGCTTCAGGGCGGGCGGCAGCGCGCCGGCCACGTCGGCCAGCCCGCCCGTCTTCGCGAAGGGCGTCATCTCGGACGCGCAGAAGAGAACGCGAGGTTCGGCCATGATCGCCTCCCGGAACGCGTGTGAAAGCCCGCGCACATCGCGGACTCGTACGGCAAGCTCCGCACTGCTGATAATAAATCATCGGTCCGCGCGGGGTAATTCGTGAAGGAGCGGCCCGCGCGCCGGCCGCAGCCGGCGTTTCCCCCCTTCTTCCGAAGGGGGGACGGAAGGGGGGTTGTCTCAGACAGCAGGGACGCCGAGCGGTTGCCGCCGTGAAGGCCTCCGGTCCCCGCCTCCATGGCACCGGCAGAGCCGCAATTGTGCAA
>DHGK01000409.1:15826-20350 GCA_002402755.1 Planctomycetes bacterium UBA4800 | reverse complement strand
TTTTCTCGCCGTGTTCGGGTGCACAACCACGTGTCATCTGACGGAAAAGAAACCACAGAGTCACCGAGAGCACAGAGAAGAACACGGAGAGAGACCGCCGCACTTGACACGGAGCCTTGTAACGTCTCACGTTCCGTTCTCTGTGCCCTCTGTCTTCTCTGTGGTGAATCAGAAAGAGCACCACGAAGGACGCCGGAATGTGATGTACTTAAGGCGGAGATTCGCGCGTTCGGGATGCCCTGTGAACGGTTACCGTTCTCAGCGCCTGAGGAGATCGAGCCCCTCCTCGACCGGACCCGTCGTCAGCGCCGCCGCGCCGCCGATGCCGCCTCCGCCGCCCCAGTCGTATACGCGCAGGGCGAGCAGGTTCTCCTCGCCGGGCGCCAGGCACGCGGTGATATCAACCGATGTCCGGTTCAGGTACGAACTCTCGGTGCGGTCGAGCTTCCCGTACCCGCCCGCCTTCTTCCCGTTGACGTAGATCTCGTACATGTCATCGACGCTGTCGAAGACGATCTTCGCGCGCCGCCCCTTCCACGCCGCGGGAACCGCGATCGTCGTGCGATACCACGCCCACCCGTCGTACGCGTTCCAGATCGCGCCTTCCTCGGCCGAGTGGGCCGCGAGGTCCTGCCATGCCGACACATCGAAGGTCTGCCCGAACCACTCCTCGGCGACGCCCCGATCGTTCGGGTCCTTCGCGAAGCGCCACGGTCCGGGGATACGCACGGTCTCTGCGGACAGGCTCTCGGCGAGCGCCGCGACCGCCTCGGGCGACAGCGCGCGCGAGGGCGCGGGGCCGCTGACCAGGTAGTCGGCAAGCTCGCGCGCGAGCCACGCGCCGGCACGGTTGTCGGGGCCCTCGTGACGCAGGCAGCTCACCGCGAGCCTGCCGCGCCCGACGGCCGTCTGGAAGAGCATGAGATTCGGCCGCACGCGGTGAAGATCGTGCGTCTCCAGGAACGCGAGCAGCGGATCGACCTGCTCCCACAACCCCTCGCCGCGAATGATCGATCCGCCGCCAAGCTCGAAGAGCTGGAGATACGCCAGCATCTCGCGCGGCACCCTCTCGAAGAACGCCTCGGGCGCGGGCGGGGCCCAGGCCATACCGCGCAGGAACCAGATCTCCTCGTCGCGGAACGAGCCGCGCACGGGCGCCGTGATGTGGAAGACGCTGCCGCCGCGCTCCAGGTACGCAAGAACCGGCGCCGAGAGCGCGCACGTCACGACGGCGGGGCAGCCCTCGGGGATCTCGGCCCCGGCGTCCACCGCGGCGGCGCCCGGGAACATCGCCGCGAGCCCCTTGCCAGCATCATCGCCGTACACGACGAGCCCCGCGGGCACAGCGCGCGGCGCGGGAAGGGTCCACACTTCCCAGGCGCGCTCGCTCCGGAGGGCATCGCCGGTCGACACCGCGCACACGACCTCGCCGGGCGCCGGGCGCGCAACCTCGGCCGGCAAGGGAAGCTCCGCCTCCGGCCCCTGGGCCGAGATACCGTTCGCGGCCCCGTCCCGCCGCCATGCAAGCTCGACCCGGCCGCCGGCAGGGCCGCGCCACACGGCGGTTCCCTCCGGCGCCGCGCGGCCATCGGCGGCGACCCGGACGCACGGCGTGAACTTCAGGATCTCGCCTGCCCCGAATGCGCGCCGATCGCCCCTGGTCGGGAACGGCACGACGATGGCGCCGTGCCACCCCCACTCCCCGGCCGTCCACTTGGGCGCGTCGAAATCATCGAGGAATCCCATGTTCGCGAGGCGCGTGTCGCGAATGACCGTGATGACGTACCCGGAGTGCGGCATCGTCTCCCGGAACGTCTCCACCTGCCAGCGCCGCATGTCCATGGCGTACTTCCTGCCCGCGGCCCGGAGATCGGCGCCGAGCGAAAGTCCCGGCCGCGCGAAGCGTGCCTCCAGGCAGCGCTCGAAGCGGAGCTGGTCATCGAGCCAGTTCGGCGCCCACCACGGCCGCGCATCGACCGAGTGGTCGAGCCACTGCCTGGTGTCCGTCCACGTGTCCGCGGCGATCGCCTCGCCGAGAAGAAACGGTTTGACGCCATGCGTCTCGATGTGCTGTGCAAAGCCGCGCAGGACGCCGCGCCATGTGCGGTTGTTGCCGTAGGGATGGTCGTCCCAGAAGTCGTGAATGCGGTTCCAGCCGATCCACGAGGAGTCGTCCTCGACCAGCGTGCCCGGACAGGCCTGCTTGAGAAGGGTGTAGATCTCGCGCAGGACGTCGAGGTCGGCCGAGGCGCCCGTCTCGCAGGTGATGCTGCGAATGACCGCGCTCGCCGCGCGGCCGTCGTGGTCGGCGAACTCGGTGTACTCCCTGACGAGCTCGTCGCGGTGCGCCTTGTCGAGCACGGGGTGCCAGGTCGGGTACTCGATCCATGAGAGCATGCCCTCCTCGTCGGCGACGGCAAGGAGCTCCTTGGGCGGGAGCCACAGGCAGAACTTGATCAGGTTGAACCCGCAGCTCCGCAGGTACCTGAGCTGCCTGCGGAAGCGCTCCTTCTCCGGCGCGGGCGCAAGCAGCGGCGGGTAGACGCCCCAGTTGAGGACGCCGCGCACGATCACTTCGCGCCCGTTGAGCCGCACGCGGTGCCCGTCGGCCGAGGCCTCCCGGAACCCGAACCTGAAGACCGCGCGGTCGCCGGGGAGCGACACCGCGAGCGTGTAGAGGTTCGGGGCGCCGATGTCCCAGAGCGCGGCGCGTCCTTCCCAGCGCCAGGCGGCGAAGGCGCTCGACCCGCCGGCGCCGAGCGGCGCGTCGCCCCCGCCGGCGTACGCGCCGTCGGGCCCGAAGAGAAGGAAACGCGCCTGCTCGCCCTCGGCGGCGCCGATGACCGGCACGGTCACCGACAGTACGGCGTTGCCCGTCGCGGGATCGACCTTCGCGGCGTCGATACGCGCGTGCATGTCGTCGAGCCGCGCGCGCCCGACGAGGAGCAGCTCGACCGGCTGCCACAGGCCGCCGAAGTGCGGGGCGACGATCGGCAGGAACCCCTGCGTGTTGTGCCCGACCTTCTCGTCGAGCCTGACGACCACGCTCGCCGCCGCGCCCGGCGTCACGGAACTCGTGACATCGAATGTGAACGGCGTCCAGGCCCCGATGTGGCTTCCCGCCTCCCGGCCGTTGACCCACACGCGCGCCTCGGTGGCCGCGCCGTGGAAGCGCAGGAGCACGCACCGGCCCGCCGCCGATGCGGGAACCGGCACGGTCTTCCGGTACCACGCCACGGTGTCGAACTTCGTCCCAAGCACCGTTTCCCAGGAGCCCGGCACGGCGATCGGCTGCCAGGCGCCGGCCGGGACGTCGGGTTCGTACCAGCGCTCCGCGAGGCCCTTGCCGTCCGCATCGGCAAGGACCTCCCAGATGCCGCAGAGATCGATCTGCTCCCGGGCGCCCGCCGCCGCGGCGGCCGAACCGCCGAGGGCCGCACAACCGATCAGCACCAGTCCGCGCACGCGCCCATACGCCATGGAAAACCTCGTTTCTCGTTGAAAGCCCGCCGTCTCGCCGCCAATGCCCCGCGGCTCAATCGAACGCCGCCGGCCGCGCGGGATCCTCGATGTGCTTCCGCACCTCCGCAAGATGCCGCTCGTTCGTCCGAAGCGCGGAGAGCGGCGGCAGCGCGTCGAACGTGAAGAAGTCCACGCTCGGCGTCTCGAAGCTCGGCCGCGCCTCGCCGCCCGCAAGGTCGCACAGGAAGACGATCTTGAAGGCGTGGAAGAACTCCTCCGGCACGCCGTCGCGGTTGGCGTCGAACACGCCCGCCACCTTCCTCGGCACGACGATGAACCCCGCCTCCTCGAGCACCTCGCGCGCCACGGTCCCGGACGGCGTGTCGCCCACATCGGCCCAGCCGCCCGGCATCGCCCAGCGCCCGTCCGATGTCTCCTGGACGAGGAGAATCCTGCCGTCGCGGACAACGGCGCCGCGGACATCGATCTTGGGCGTCGCGTAGCCGATCTGCACTCCGAAAGCTCCGAGCAATACCTCCTCCGGCACGCGCCCATGCGCGGCCGCGATCTCGGCCGCGATCGCGCCGAGCCGCCCGTAGCGCTGGGTATCGTATTCGGTGAGCGCGTACGCGAGCCCCGTCTGGCCGATCGCCTGAAGCTCGCGCGCCCACTCGAGCCAGTTCGGTATCGCGGTCATACGGGAAGTATGGCGGCGGGATGCGCGAAGCGCAATGGCGCTCGACCGGCGGTCGAGGCACAATGGAGTGGAAACGCAATGCCGCGGACACACCAGGACATGAAGACGCATACTCACGAGCGTATCTCCAGACGCTCGGCACGCGGTAACACGCCCTTTTCATGTCACCACAGAGACGCCGAGAACACAGAGACGGAGCGGAGAGCCGCCGGTCGCTCTCTCGTCATCTTCTCTGTGCTCTCCGTGGCTCTGTGGTTTCTTCCGTCGTCTTCTTCGTGCCTTCGTGGTTGTCTTCATAAGGAGGCTCACGTGTTTTCGCTCCGACGCCTTGCGCCCATCGCCGCCTTCTTCGCCGCCGCGCCGCT
>DHGK01000409.1:0-15778 GCA_002402755.1 Planctomycetes bacterium UBA4800 | reverse complement strand
CTGCGCGCCGCGGTCGTCGACTGGGACCCCATGATCGTCATGACGCTCCCCGAGCCGTTCAGGGCGACGCCCACCCAGTGCGTCGACATACGCATCGAGACGGCGGCCTCGGGCGGCGGCGAGCTCTTCTGGACCGGCACGACCGAAGGGAAGTACGGCGGCTTCGACCAGGACAAGGCGACGCCGTTTCGCATCGAACCGGGCGCCCGCGTGTACCGCCTGCGGCCGTTCTGGCACGCCGAACGCTCGATCGTGAAGCTGCGCCTCGATCTTCCGGCCAAGGGCGCGGCGCCCGAAGCGTACGCCATCGAGTACATTCGAGTCGTCGAGACGGGCGCCGCCGGCGCGCCCGTTCCCGCCGCATGGTCGTTCGACGGCGGCGCCGAGGGCTGGTCGATCGACGGCGAGGGCGCGCTCCGCGCCCTCGCGGGAATGCTGCACGCCGACCTGGCCGCGGGCGCGCGCCTCGCGGCGCCGCCGGTCGCGATCGATGCGGCGAAGGACGGCTTCGTGAGCTTCCGCCTGGCGACGCCCGCGCGCGGCAGGGGCGCAGTCGTCTGGGCGACCGATGCGGCCAACGGCATCGGCGAGTCCGAGTTCGCGCTCGCAGGAGACGGCGCGCCGCACGTCTACAACGTGCCCGTCTGCGGCGATGCCCGCTGGCAGGGCGCCGTCATCTACCTCGCACTAGAACCCGCCAGGGGCGCCGCGGCCGCGGCGACGATCGACTGGGTTCGCGCGGCGGACGAGCCCGCAGGCGATCCCGAAGCGGCGGTCGAGCGCTTCTTCCTGGCGGATCCCCTGCCGCGCGCGGGAAGAGCCTGCACGTTCGCGGCGCACATCGCCAATCGCGGCGGCGGCGAGCTTCGCGGCCTGCGCGTCCGCCTCGCGCTTCCCGAAGGAGCGCGATGCGCCGAGGGCGAGGCGGAGATCAAGGAGATTCCTCCGATCGATTTCTACGAGCCGGCGCGCGTCTCCTGGCGCATCGTGAGCGAGGCGGCGGGCAATGCGCGGTTCGCGCTCCGCGACGCGGCGACGGACAGGGAGCTTGCGGCCGCGGTCGAGTGCTTTCTTCTCCCGCTCGCCCTCCCCAAGGCCGCCTACGTCCCCGAGCCGAAGCCCGTCCGCGGGGCGTTCGAGGTCGGCGCCTACTACTTCCCCGGCTGGAACGCTCACGACCGCTGGCAGCCGATCCTGTCGTACCCCGAGCGCACGCCCGTCCTCGGACACTACCGCGAAGGCGACCCGGAGGTCGCCGACTGGCACATCAAGTTCGCGGTCGAGCACGGCATCACGTTCTTCTGCTACGACTGGTACTGGAACAAGGGCGACACGCAGCTTGCCCACGCGCTTCACGACGGCTACTTCAACGCCCGCTACAGGAATCTCCTCAAGTTCTGCCTGCTCTGGGCCAACCACGCGCCCACCGTGCACTCTCCCGAGGACAGCGCCGCCGTCTGCCGGTACTGGATCGACAACTACTTCGGCCGGCCGGAGTACTTCAAGATCAAGACGCGGCCGCTCCTCGTGATCTTCGATCCGGGGAGCATGAAGCGCGATCTTGGGATCGAGGGCAGCCGCGCGGCCATCGCCCTCTGGCACGCGATGACGCGCGAGCGCGGCGCCGGCGAAGTTCTCGTCGCGGGCTGCGGCACGCCGGGCGCCGCGCTGGAGGATCTCAAGGCCATGGGCTTCGACGCGGCGACGGGCTACAACTGGCCGAGCTGCGGCGCCGGCGGCCGCAACCACGTCCCGTACGCGGAGGTGGCGCGCGCGCAGTACGAGCACTGGTGGCTCCCCATGGCGCGCCGAAACGCCATGCCGGTCATCGTGCCGGCGAGCCCGGGCTGGGACTCGCGGCCGTGGCACGGCGCCAAGGCATTCGTCCAGACCGAGCGCTCGCCCGCGGCCTTCGCCGAGCACCTGGCGCTCGCGGCGCGCTTCGTCGAGGAGACCGCGTCGCCCAAGGTCGTCCTCATCGAGGCCTGGAACGAGTGGGGCGAGGGCTCGTACTGCGAGCCTCACAAGGAGTACGGCTTCGAGCACCTGGACGCCGTGCGCCGGGTCTTCTGCCCCGGCGCCGGGGCGCATGTCGACATCGGCCCCGCCGATGTGGGTCTCGGGCCTTACGACATCGCCCCGCCGCCGCCCGCGGCGACCGCGTGGTCCTTTGCCGATGACGGCGGCACGTGCGGCTGGTCGGCGCTGATGGGCGTCGAGGGCCTCGCCGCCGTCGATGGCGTCCTCAGGGCCCGGACGACGACGAACGACCCGGCGCTCTCGTGCGCCGCGCGCGTGCGTGCGCGCGAGCTCACGGCGTGCGAGATCCGCATGGCGGTACGCGGCGCCCGCCCGGGCGATGCGCTCCAGCTCTTCTGGAGCTCGCCGTTCGCCGGGATGCACGAGTCGACGAGCATCCGCGCCGTGCTCGAACACGGCGGCGCCGCCATGCATACGTATCGCCTGGATCTCGGCTCCCATCCGCGCTGGCGCGGCGTCGTGACGAAGCTCAGGCTCGACCCCTGCTCGACGAGGGGCGCCGAAGTCGCGATCGAGTCGATCCGGTTCGTCGGACCCGAGTCCTAACTTCTTGCGCAAGCTTACGCAAGACAAGACAGGCTTCCCCGAACGGGCGCGCCCGCGGCCCCGCTCCCTGCCGCGCTCCTCCGCCCTGTTTTTTTCCCTTGACTGCACGGCCGCATTCGATCTACAATCAGCATTACGTGAAGGTAATTGGTTTGTTCGGGCATGCCGACAGTGGTCACCGTCTTTGGGTTTTCTCTTCTGGAAGGAGACCGACTCATGCAACGAGGATTGTGCGTTCTCACCGTGCTGGCCGCCGCCGCCGGCCTGTGCTCGGCGGCCGACTTCGGCGCCTTCTTCGGCACCGACTTCGACTACTTGTACGAAGGCGACGGGCCGCTCGTGGGTGCGGGCACGCCCCGGCCGGCCGTCCGGATCGACGGCACCTGGGCCCGCGCGACGGGTTCCGATGAATGGGATGGGCTGGGCCTCGGCGCCGCCATCGGCGCTCCCGGCGGCATGGACATCATCGACCTCGGCGAAGGCAACTCTGCGCTCCGCATCGTCGACCAGGGCGACCCGCGCGACCTCGTCCCGCCCTACGCGGATCCCTGCAACCGCAAGCTCGCGAGCGGCCACGACTGCGCGACCGAGCTGGGAGCGGCCTACACCGATGCGCTTGTCGATGACGGCGTCACGCTGGTCTTCAGGGTGCGCATGCTCGACAACTCGGCCCTCGATCCCTTCGACCAGCCGAACCCCAACCCCGTCGGCTACCAGTTCCAGAGCAGCGGCAAGGGGCCGATCTACATCGCCTCGCGCAACGCCGGCCCGGCCAACGACATCAACCGGACGCTCAACTTCACGATCTGGAACGGCAACCTTCTCGGCGCGAGCACGGGCAGGCAGACCGCCCAGATCGTCATTCCACTCGCCGACGTGACGCAGTGGACGACGGTATGGGCGAGCTGCGCCATGGCTGAAAGCGGCAAGCACCTCGTCAGGGTGTGGATCAACGATTCCTTCACCCCCGTGTTCGAGGGCGAGGTGACGCTGCCCACGTCCACGGAGGACCTGCGCCTTCCGGACGACACCGCCAACTACGCCCCCGACAACTATCTCTGCATCGAGATGGAGCAGACCGATGACGGCGCCGACGCGACCTACGGCCGCGGCGCCATGGACATCGACTACATCGGGTACAAGGCGGGGACATCTTCCCCCTGGCATTCCCCCGGCTTCGATTACACGTACGACGGCGATGCGCCGCTCATCGGCGCCGGCACGCCGCGCTCCGCGGTACGCCTGGATGGCAAGTGGCGCCGCCTCTCCGGCTCGGATGAATGGGACGGCTCGGGGCTCGGCAACGCCGTCGGCGCGCCGGGCGGCATGGAGATCGTCGACCTCGGCGGCGGCGACTCCGCGCTTCGCATTGTCGACCAGGGCGATCCGCGCGACCTCGTCCCGCCGTTTGCCGATCCCTCCAACCGCAAGCTCGCCAGCGGGCACGACTGCGCGACCGAACTGGGGGCGTTCACCGATTCGCTGCTCGACACGGGCGTGACGTTCGTGTTCAAGACGCGCGTTCTGGACAACTCGTCCCTCGATCCTTTCGATCAGCCGAACCCGAACCCGCTCGGCTACCAGTTCCAGCAGTACGGCAACAAGGGGCCGATCTACTTCGGATCGAGAAACGCCGGTCCGGCCAACGACGTCAACCGCACGCTCAACTTCACGATCTGGAACGGCAGGCTGCTCGGCGCCGGCACGGGGTATCAGACGGGCCAGATCGACATCCCGCTCTCCGACGTGACGGCGTGGACCACCGTGTGGGCGACCTGTGCGCTCGCCCCGAGCGGCAAGCACCTCGTGACGGTGTGGGTCAACGGCTCCGACGCGCCGGCTTTCCAGGGCGAGGTGACGCTGCCGACCGCGACCGAGGATCTGCGCCTGGCCGATGACACGGCAGGCTACTCGGCGGACAACTACCTCTGCCTCGAACTCGAGCAGACGGATTCCGCCGATCCTACGTTCGGCCGCGGCGCCATCGATGTCGACTACATCTCCTACAAGGCAGGCGTCTTCACGCCGGTGTTCGTCAACGCCACGCCCGTCATCGCGCTCGCACCCGCCGGCCCGGTCGAGCTCGAGCTCTGCGGGGCATCCGTGAGCCAGGCCTTCATCGCCACGATCTCGGATCCCGATGCCGGCCAGGCGCTGACCGTCGCGTGGGCGGTCGCGCCCGATGCCTCGATCGCGGTCGGCGATCCGGCGACGAACGCCACGGTCACCTTCAGCGCCGCCGGCGAGTACGATGTCACGGCCACCGTCTCCGACGGCGAGGATTCCGTGAGCGCCACGGCGCACGTGACTGTGGTCGAATGCCCGAACACGCCGCCCACGATCGCGCTCGACCCCGCCGGACCGGTCGAACTCGAGCTGTGCGACGTGACGGCGAGCCAGACGTTTGTCGCCACGGTGACCGATCCCGATGTCGGCCAGACGCTCAACGTGGCCTGGTCGGATGTACCCGGCGCCACGGTCACCGTCGGAGATCCGCCGACGAGCGCCATCGTGACGTTCAGCGCGACCGGCGAGTACGATGTCGCGGCGACCGTGTTCGATGGCTTCGCGGCCGTCAGCACGACGGCGCATGTCAGCGTCGTCGAATGCCCGAACACGCCGCCGACGATCTCGATCGATCCGGCCGGGCCGGTGAGCCTCGAGCTCTGCGGCGTCGAGGTGAGCCAGACGTTCGTCGCCACGGTGGCCGATCCCGATGCGGGTCAGACGCTGAGCGTGGCCTGGTCGGACGTGCCGGGCGCCGTGATCACGGTCGGCGATCCGGCCACGACGGCCGTCGTGACCTTCAGCGCGATCGGCGAATACAACGTCGCGGCGACCGTGTTCGACGGCGTCGAGTCCGTCACCGCCACGGCGCACGTCACCGTCGCCGAATGCCCGAACACGCCGCCGACGATCTCGATCGATCCGGCCGGGCCGCTGAGCTTCGAGCTCTGCGACGCGGCCGTGAGCCAAACGTTCACGGCGACGATCGCCGACGACGACGAAGGTCAGACGCTGACTGTCGCGTGGGCCGATGTGCCGGGCGCGACGGTCGCCGTGGGCGATCCCCCCACGAGCGCCGTCGTCACGTTCACGGCCGCCGGCGAGTACGACATCGGGGCGACCGTGACGGACGGCATCGCCACTGTGGGCACGGCGGTGCATGTGACCGTCGCCGCCTGTTCGGGCGTGCCGGTGTACGTCGGCGATGCCAACTGCAGCAAGGCGCTCGATATCGCCGATGCGATCTGCATCCTCGGCTACCTGTTCGGGCCGGAGACCGACGCGTGCAAGAGCCCCTGCTGCCAGGCGCAGATGGACACGAACGACAGCAACGTCGTGGACATCGCGGATGCGATCAGATTGCTTTCGTACCTGTTCGCGAGCGGCGACATGCTGGCGCCGGACGGCTCCACGATCACCGCGGCAAGCGGCAGCGGGTGCAATCTGTATCCGCAGCCCTCGGTGACGCTGCCGTGCGCTCAGTCGTGCGCCGAATAGGCGATATGTCCGGCGTTTCGTTGCATGCGGCGGGGCGGGCGGCCGGCGCCGCCCGCCCCGTCATCTTCACGGCTCTTCGCCCGCGGGCGTCGCGGGCATCCGCCGCCCCCGCGGCGGAACGACAAGGGAGGTTCTCATGATGCGAGCGTGGTTGTCGGCAAGCATGCTTGTGTGCGCGTCGGTGCTTCTCGCGCGCGGCGGGTGGGAAGATCCGCCCGGCGGATGGCTCTACGTCTACGAGGCCGATGTCGGGCAGGATGCCTACATGTCCGCCTTCTGGCAGATAGGCTGCCTCGACGGCGACTGGGTGCGCGGCATATCGTCCGATCAATGGGACGGCAGCGCGCCCGGCGAGGGCGCCGTGCCGCACGGCGGGGCCGGGATCCAGATACTCCCGGGCGAGGGCGAGGACGGCGGGGACGCCTCGGTCCTGGCCCTGGAGGATGTGGGCGATCCGCGCAACACTCCCTACAGTCTCCCGGACCCCTCGAACCGCAAGATGTTCCTCCAGAGAAGCGTGGCCGGGGAGCTCTCGCTCGCCGAGGGCGTCACCATGTGCTTCCGCTTCAGGCTCGATCCCGCGCCGGCGACCCTGCTCTGCGGCGGCTGCCCCGATCTCGGCAACGGCTTCGCGCTCAACAGCGACACCGACAACAAGGGCATGATCGGCTACGCGGAGCGGGGCGTCGCGACGCTCAACTTCACGATCGATGACAGCCAGCGGATCCAGTTCATGCGGAACTCCACGTTCATCGATATCGGCGGCAGCGGCACCGAGTGGATCACGGTCTGGCTCGCCGCCCGGCTCACCGATCCGGCGACGGGCGAGCTCACGCTCGCCATGTTCATGAACGGCAGCGACGACTTCGTGCCCGGCTACGAGGAGACGCTGCACGTCGAGAGCCTCAGGGCCTTCGAATCCGGCGTCGACAACCCGACGAGCGCCTACATCAACATCGCGTGCCCCTCGACCGGCTTCGACGGCGCCTGGCAGCTCGATTACTTCTGCGTCGCCGCGGGATACCACCTCGCGACGATCGCGGTCCAGGGATGCCCCGGGGGGCTCACCGCCGTCGTCGACGGCGCCAATGTGAACCTCGCGTGGGACAACAAGGGCGTGACGGTCCAGTCGTTCAAGATCGAGCGCGACGGCGCGGTGCTCCAGGCCGCGTATCCCGGCACGAGCACGACGTACACGGACCTCAACGTCCCGCCGGGCGTCCACGAGTACCTCGTGACGCCGGCGATCGGCGGCCAGACGTGCCCCGCCATGAAGACGTTCGTCGATCTGTGCCCCTCGGCCCTGACCTGCACCGTCCTTGCCCAGACGGTGACGCTCGCGTGGACCGACCGCATACCGTACGAGGCGCTCGTCATCACGCGCAACGGTGCCGAGATCGCGCGGCTGGCGGGAACCGCGGCGACGTACTCGGATACCATCGCCGCCGACTTCGGCGACATGACGTACACGGTCGTCCCGACGAACGGCACCTGCGCCGGCGCGAAGTGCACGGTCACCGTCAACCCGCCCATTCCGATCGAGGCGGCCGACTTCGGCCCGCCCGAGGGCGGCTGGGGGTACGTGTACGATCCGCTGCCCGATGACTCGCGCGAGGATGTACTCAAGTACGAGCCGGATCACACTCTCGCCGGCGAAGGCGGGTGCCTGGACGGCAGATGGCGGCGTCACAACGGGTCGGACAAGTGGGACGGGACGGCGCCCGGCGAGGTCGACACGGCGACCGACGATAATCTGGACGGGATTCTCGACGGAGCGGCGCCGGGCGGCATCGGGCTGACGGTGCTGCCGTCGGGCGGCCCGGGCGGCGCGGCCGCGGCCGTCCTGTCCTTCGAGGATCTCGGGGATCCGAGCGTGGCAACGTTCGTGTTCGACGGCCAGAACCTGCGCTGGGCCGATGACGTGAACGCGTTGATCCCGGACTCGGGCTCGAACCGCAAGATCTTCCTGGGCCACAATCTCAACGATCTCGCGGACGACCCCTTCGCTCCGAACTGCCTCCTGGATGACGGCGCGACCTTCAACGTGCGCTTCCGGCTCACGCCCGCGGACCAGCTCATCGATTTCCCGAGCGTGGGATTGCAAGCCCCGGACGGCGTACCCCAGCAGACCGATGGCAAGGGCATCTTCATGTTCCAGTGGCAGCCCGCGTTCGAAGATCCGGCCGATCCGGATCGCAAGCTCCCGGTCTACCTCTACGCCGATGCGCAGGGCGAGGTCTTCCTCGAGCTCAATTCGGGCGACCAGAGCGACATCATGAGGATTCACCTCGGCGGCACGCCGGACGATGCTGCGCGGTTCGTCAACCTCTGGATCACGATCGAGCGGCCCGATCCCGCGGAGATGCTGCACCGCATCACCGTGTATCTGAACGGCGACATGACGCCGTTCGCGGAGAAGACCGTGCTTCTCTTCCAGGGCAGCGTCGAGGATGAGTCCGGCACGGGCAACGTCGTCGTCATGGGATCCAAGTCGACGCCCGAGACCGCGGCGTTCCAGCTCGATTTCATCAAGATCGCCGCGGGAGCGCACCCGCCGACCCCGGCCGTCCCGCAAGGGATCGGCGTCTACACGGGCGACAGCAACAACGACACGAAGGTGGACATCGCCGATGCGATCCATCTCCTCGGGTACCTGTTCGGCGGCGGCGCGAAGCCGGCGCCCGTGTGCGCGAAGGCGGCCGACGCCAACAACGACAACAAGCTGGACATCGCCGATGCGATCAACGTGCTCGGCTACCTCTTCAGCAACACGGCGATGAAGGCGCCCGACGGCTCGCTGATCACCGCGGGAATCAATCCCGCGGCCTGCAAGGAATACGGCGCGACGTTCGTGCCGGCGAAGGTCGGCACGCTCGACGGCTGCGCGACGCCGTGCAAGTGATGCGTCGCGCGGAGCGGGGCTCCGATCGCGCCCGTGCGATCGGAGCCCCGCTCGCTCGGCGCCGTTTCAGCGTGTCGCCTCGCGCGCCAGGAAACGCAACGCGCCGGCGAGGAACGCCGGGCCTTCGACGGGATCGCGCAGGAGACTGTACGAGACGTAGAGGATCCGGCCGCACGCCCCGCCGCGGGCCGGCAGCTCGACGAGCCCCGCCGCGTCGCCGTACTCCTTGCCGCTCTTCCCCACGACCTGCGCGATGGGCGTGTACGCCGCTCCGGCGGGGACCCGCCGCCTGTCGATCGCGCGCAGGCGCGGGTCGCCGGAAGGATAGGGAAACTCGGCGCGGCTCGCCGCGACGATGGCCTGCTCGCCGACCCTCACGAGCAGATCCTCGGAGGGCGGGGCTTCGACGGCCATGGAGAGCGGCAGCCCCAGGCGCTCCGTGAGCGGCTCGGCGCGCTTGAAGCCTGGCCCCGTCGCGTAGTAGAGCGGCCACGGCTGCGACGCGATGAGCACGAGCGTCCCGCCCTCCTCCACGTAGCGAACGACGGCCGCTGCCGCGTCGCCCGGCTCGTGGACGGTGTGGACGTAGTCCTCGCCGCCGGCATACAGCGCGGCGGGGAACCGCTTCGCGCCGAACGATGCCGGATCCGCGAGGGACTCCGGGGAGACGTTCACGGCGCGCGCGTCGAGCCCCGCGCGCCCGAGGAGCCCGCGGGAGGCGCCCTCCGCTCCCGGCGGCAGCAGCGCGATGGCGCCGCGCGGAACGGATTCGATCTCGGCGCGGAGGGACGCGGCCATCTCCTCGGTCCGGCGAACCCGGCGCCACTCCCGCGCCCCGGCTTCGAGACGCGACGACACGCGCCGGTGCGTCTCGGCCCGCGTTGCATCCCCGCCGCGGAAGGCCGTCAGCGCGAGCACGGCGCGACCGCGCGGATCGACTCCCGTCACCTTCTCCCCCTTCGCGATCGGGTAGCGGCCGGCGATGAGCCGCGCGGTGTAGATCGGCGGCCAGGCGCGCCAGGCGCTCGCCTCGAGGTCCGGGCCTTCGCCGGCGCCGCTCGCGGCTTCGGCTCGAGGCGCATCGCCGGCGCCGCCCGCACGCAGGAGCGCGGGCGGAGGGCCGTCCGCCGCCGTGTACAGGAGGTACATGCACTCCGCGCCGGCGACGGGCTCCTCGAAGGACGAGCGCTTCGTCACGGCCCACGTTCCTTCGGATGCGGCCGGCGCGAACGGTATGCCAGGTCCAGCCGCCGATGAGCCTGCTGCCGGCGACCTGGAACGGATTCTCGACGCCGCCGATGAGCCGGCCCGGCGGAGGCCCGGCGAAGTCCCCGAGGCGAATGCCGCCGGGGATCCAGGACACATCCGGCGCCCGCGGCACGGGCGCGAGCTCCAAAAACCAACGGTCGTGGTGGAGGCCGAGGAGAAGCCGGTTGGGGTCCTCCCAGGCCGGCAGGCGCAGGCTCGTTCGCAGCACGCAATGCGAGCGGATCGCCGATCCGGACTCGGGGAAGACCAGGTCCTGGTAGCCGCGGCCGCCGTGGGGATAGACGAGCGCCACGAACTGGCCGGCGTCGGCGGACGCGCCGGGGCGATGCTCGACCCAGCGGTAGCCGGTCGCGATGTCCTTCTCGGAGCCCTCGCGGAGGCGCGTCTCGAGGAAATCGAAACCCGCGTAGCGGCCCCGCGCCGGCGCCCAGAGCCCGATCGCGGGGATCGGATGCGCGCCGAGCGGCGGCGTGTAGCTCCAGGCCCGCTCGTACTTGTAGGCCGAGATCTCCGGCGTCCCCACGTGGACATCCTCCAGGAGCGGGAAACGGTCCGCGAAGGGCGTCGCGTTGAGCCAGCCGCGCTGGTGCCATACCTCCGCCTCGGGAAGGTGCAGGCTGAGGAAATGGAACGGCTCCTTGCCCACCCGGGCAAGCCAGGCCTCGCGGTCGAACGCGCGGATCGTCAGGCGGAAGGAGATCTCGGGATCGCGCCCGGCGAGCGCAACGCGAACGTAATCGTCCTCGCCGAACGCGAGGCCGCAGCCCTCTCGCGCGACGAGCCCCGAGAACTCGAGGGTCTTGCCCCGAACCGCGCATCGCCTTGCCGTGATGAGACGCCTCGAGCTCAGCCGCACCGTCGCCGACACGGACTCTTTCTCGGGCAGCGGCTCCCACGCGAGGCAATCGAAACCCACGTAGACATCCCGCTCCTTGACCGCCCTCACCGTCGTCTTGAGGCCTCGCGAGGGCTCCTGCGAGGATATCTCCTGGGGCCGGCCGCGGCCGGCGGCCAAAGCGACAGCGCGAGCGCGAGGGCACGCGCGCGAATGATCCCCGCTCGCATGCGGCACCTCCTCCCGGATTCCGTTGTCCTCGCCGGCGTTCACGGCGCCGGCGGCTCGAAATGGCAGCAGAAGTGCCGCAGCAGCTTCGGCTGGTACGTGATGCGGTAGGGGCCGATCGCGGACCTTTCCCGCCACACCTCCTCGATGACCTCGATGAGGTAGTCGAAATGGCTCTGCGTGTAGACCCGCCGCGGAAACGCGAGCCGCACGAGCTCGAGCGGCGCCGGGGTCTCGACCCCCGCGGCATCGATTCTGCCGAACATCACCGAGCCGAGCTCGACGGCGCGGACGCCGCCCTCGATGTAGAGCGCGTTCACGAGGCCGACGCCCGGGTACGACAGGGCCGGGATGTGCGGCAGGAACTGCGCCGCATTCAGGAAGACCGCGTGGCCGCCGACGGGCCGGACGATGGGAATGCCGCGGGCGACGAGGCGCGACCCCAGGTACTCGACCGTCGCGTGCCGGTAGACCTGGTAGTCGTGGTCGAGCGCCTCGAAGAGCCCCACCGCGATCACCTCGAGGTCGCGTCCCGCAAGCCCGCCGTAGGTCGGAAAGCCCTCGCGGAGGATGAGCAGCGTCCGGAACTGCTCGGCCCAGGCATCGTCGTTGCAGACCAGGAACCCGCCGATGTTCGCCAGGCCGTCCTTCTTGCAGCTCATCGTCGCGGCGTCGGCGTGCGAGAACATCTCCTGCGCGATCGAGAGCAGCGTCCTGTCCTTGTAACCTTCCTCGCATTCGCGGATGAAGAACGCGTTCTCGGCGAACCTGCAGGCGTCGATGACGAGCGGAATGCCGTGCCGCGCGAGGACGCGCTTGACCTCGCGAACGTTGCGCATCGACACGGGCTGCCCGCCGCCCGCGTTGTTGGTGACCGTGAGCATGCAGAAGGGAATCCTGTCCCGGCCGTGCGTCGCGATGCAACGCTCGAGCCCCTCGACATCCATGTCGCCCTTGAACGGCGCATCGAGCGCCGTGTCCAGGCCGCGCGCGCAGAGCACATCCACCGCCCCGCCGCCCGCGTACTCGATGTTCGCGCGCGTGGTGTCGAAGTGGCTGTTGCTGGGAATGATATCGCCCGGTTTCACGAGACACTCCGCCAGGATGCTCTCGGCGGCGCGTCCCTGGTGCGCGGGCAGGATGTGCCGCATGCCGGTGATCGTCCGGACCGCCTCCTCGAACTTCTTCCACGACCGGCTGCCGGCATAGCTCTCGTCCCCCAGCATGAGCGCCGCCCATTGCCGGGTCGACATAGCGCCCGTACCGCTGTCGGTCAGGAGGTCGATGCAGCAGTCCTCGGCGTCCAGGAGGAACACGTTGTGGTGCGCCCCGGCAAGCGCCGCGCAGCGCTCCTCGCGGCTGATCATCTTCAGGGGCTCGGTCATCTTGATGCGGAAGGGTTCGATGATGGTTCGCATGGGCGCCTTCGGGCAGGTTTCGCTTCCGGGAACGGACCGGGCGCGCCGGCAGGCGCGCCCACGGCTCCCGATGCTACTTGCCGCCCCGGCGGCGGTCAATCGGCGACACGGTCCGGCCTTCGTGTCTTCGCGGCCATTCTTGTCTTCCCTTCGCGCGGCTGCCCCCCGTGTCCGGGGAACAAGGACGGACGATGCCACAAAGGCACGAAGACACCAAGGACCGGCGGTGAATCACCGCGCGCTCGAAATGCGCCCGAGACCCTTCGTGCCTTCGTGTCTTCGTGGCTATGTCGTCTTCCGTGTGCGCGTCGCACCGGCCGGTTGCGGTGTCTCGCCACCCATGCCGCGAGGTTGCGCGCCCCGCCGCCGTGGCGCTACCATGGAGTGCCGGCCCGTGCGGCCGGCGGCCTCGAACCGGGAGCGTGGAACATGGACAGACGATCGTTCTTGCAGGTCGTGGGAAGCGCGGCCGGCGGACTGGCCGCCGCCGCGCCGGCGGGCCGCGCCGCGGAGGCGCAGCCGGAGTTCAAGCTGCCGCGAAGAATGCTCGGCCGCACGGGTCAGGAGGTTTCGGTCGTGGGATTCCCCGGGCTCGCGCTCATACACGGCGATCAGCAGGCCGCCGGCGAGGGCATCCGCAAGGCGTTCGAGCGCGGCGTCAACTACTTCGACGTCGCGCCGGCGTACGGCAACGGCGATGCCGAGATCAAGATGGGCATCGGCCTCCAAGGAATCGACCGCAGCCGCATCTTCCTGGCCTGCAAGACCAACAAGCGCGACAAGCAGGGGGCGCGCGAGGAGCTCGAGCGCTCGCTCGTCCGGCTGAAGACGGACCACTTCGATCTCTACCAGCTCCACCACCTGCGCACGCCGGCCGAGACGGCGCAGGCGCTCGGCCCCGGCGGCGCCATGGAGACCCTGATCGAGGCCAAGAAGGAGGGCAAGGTCAAGTACCTCGGCTTCTCGGCCCACACGACCAAGGCGGCGCTCGCGGCGATGCGGGGCTTCCGCTTCGACACGGTCATGTTCCCGATAAGCTTCGTCGAGTACTTCCTGCTCGGCTTCGGGAAGCCCGTCCTCGAGCTCGCCGGCGAGCAGGGCGCGGGCGTCCTCGCCATCAAGGCGCTCTCGCGCGGCGCCTGGCCGGAGGGCGCCGAACGCACGCGGAAATGGTGGTATCGATCGATGGAGACGCCGCGCGAGATCGGCCTGGCCCTGCGGTTCGTTCTCGCCCAGAAGAACGTCGCGGCCGGCATCCCGCCGTCGTTCCTCGACCTCCTCGACAAGGCGGTGACGGCGGCCGAGTCGTACACGCCCATCACGGACGAGGAGACGGCCGAGCTGCGCGCGCTCGCCGCGAGCTGCAAGTCGATTTTCGAGAGCGAGGAGAAGGCGGTCGCATCGTACAAGCCGCTCCGGCGGACGGCGCCTCCGGACAGCCCGTACGAGGGCTGCTGCGGCGGCGCGCCGCTTGTCGGTTGACCGCATCGCGCGCGACGCAGGAGCCGGTGCACGAGCCGCGCAGACGCGGGAGGCAGCCATGACCAGACGCGAGGTCGTCCGAGCCGCGCTCGAGTTCCGCCGCCCCCCGTACGTCCCGTGGTCCTTCCGCTTCACGCAGAAGGCCAGGGAGAAGCTCATTGCGCACCTCGGCGCCGGCGAGCTCGAGCCGTTTCTCGAGAACCACTTCGTCGAGCTCGGGAGCGACATCGGCTTCTTCGAGCCCCTGGGCGGCAACCGCTACCGCGACGTCTTCGGCGTCGTGTGGGATCGGAGCATCGACAAGGACATCGGCAACGTGCAGGGCCAGGTGCTGCCCGAGCCCACGCTCCGCGGCTACTCGTTCCCCGACCCCCGCGACCCCCGCTTCTTCCGGGACATCCCGGGCATGCTGGCGACGCTCGGCGATCGCTTTCGGGTGTTCTGCCTCGGCTTCTCGCTCTTCGAGCGCGCGTGGACGCTGCGCGGCATGCAGGCCTTCTACATGGATCTCATCGACAACCCCCCCTTCGTCCGCGAGCTTCTCGACGCCATCGCCGAGTACGACATCGCACAGGTCAGGGAGGCGCTCAGGTACGACATCGATGCCGTCTACTTCGGCGACGACTGGGGCCAGCAGCGCGGGCTTCTCATGGGATACCCGGCCTGGAAGGAGTTCCTGTTCCCGGTCCTGCGGCGCATGTACAAGGTAGTCCTGGACGGCGGGCGGATGGTCTTCATTCACTCGTGCGGCGACGTCGACGAGCTCTTCGAGGACCTGATCTCGATCGGGCTGCGCGTCTTCAATCCGTTCCAGCCGGAGGTCATGGACGTCGCCGCCCTCATGGCCGCGTACCGCGGCCGGCTCGCCTTCTGGGGAGGGCTGTCGACCCAGCGCACCCTGCCGCACGGCACGCCCGAGGAAGTCCGCGCCGAGACCCGACGCCTCATCGAGCTCGGCCGCGACGGCGGCTACGTCCTCTCGCCCGCCCACGCCGTCGGCGGCGACGTGCCGCTCGCCAACATGCTCGCCTTCATCGAGACCGTCAAGGCCCGGTGACGCCGCGCCGCGGCGGCCGCACGCGCTTCTTCCGGCCGGATCGGGGCGCGACGCCGCTACTTGACCGGCTCGAGCACGAGCCGGTGCACGCCGAACATGTAGCCCTTGACCGCCTTGTCGTTGGCGCCCACGATCTTCACGGTCAGCGTGTGCGCGCCCTTCTCGAGGCGATGCGTGCCGAGGTCGACGGGGCCAGAGGGAACGACGCCGTCGTTGTACAGGTCGATCGGTTCGCCCGCCTGGAGCTTGTCGATGAAGAAGCTGACGATGCCGTAGTCGACGGCCTTCGTGAGATGGGCCGTGACCTTGTACGTGCCGGTCTCGGCGACGTTGAGGCGGATGTCGAGCGTGTCGCCGGGGCGCGCGCCCGTCCACCAGAGCTGCTTGTCGCCGTGCCACTTGCCGGCGCCCCAGCCGCCCATGTCCTGCTCCTCGACGCTGCCCCGGAACTGCCCGAGCACCTCGAATCCCGCGCCGCCCGGCGGCAGCGGCACGGC
>DHGK01000332.1:22530-38106 GCA_002402755.1 Planctomycetes bacterium UBA4800 | reverse complement strand
CATCTCGTCCTCGAGCGACGGGTAGGGAAACGGCACGCGCACGAGGAAGCGGTCGAGCTGCGCCTCGGGCAGCCGGTACACGCCCTCCTCCTCGACCGGGTTCTGGGTCGCGAGCACCATGAACGGATCGGGCAGCGGCATGCTCTTCCCGTCGATCGTCACCTGCCGCTCCTGCATGGCCTCCAGCAGCGCCGACTGCGTCTTCGCGGGCGAGCGGTTGATCTCGTCGGCGAGCAGCACCTGCGTGAAGACCGGTCCCTTGCGCAGGACGAACTCGCCGGTCCGCCGGTCGAAGATCGTGCCGCCCGTCACGTCGGCGGGCAGGAGATCGGGCGTGAACTGGATGCGCTGGAACTCGGCGCCGAGCGCCGCCGCGAAGGAGCGCGCGAGCAGCGTCTTTGCGATTCCCGGCACGCCCTCCAGGAGCGCGTGCCCGCGCGCGAGCAGCGCGACGAGAAGGAGATCGATCTCGGCGCCAAGGCCGATGACGGTCGGCTCGATCGCCTCGTGAAGGCGGCGCTTGAGCGTCGCGATGCTGCCGGCGAATTCAGTGTGCGGGTCCATGCGGCGGTTTCCCTCCGGTAAGATCGAGTTCCTCGATGAAGCGCGCGAACGCGCCGGCGCGGTTGCACGCGGCCGCGCGGCGCAGAAGCCTCGGGCGAAGGCGCGCGGGCGCGGCGCACGCCAGGCGCCTGGCGGCGAAGGCGGCCGGCGGCTGGGCGGCCGGCCCCGCAGCGCCGAACGGCGCGCGCGGCGGCAGCCAGACGCCGAGAATGCACCGCAGGAGCAGCCACACGGCGAGCATGCCGGCCGCGGCGCAGAGCACGGGGAACGCCGAGCTGTTGATGCGGTCGATGGGCGCGGCGGCCTGCGCGTCGGCGAGCAGCCGGTTGAAGTCCGCGACGCTCGACGCCAGGTCGGGGAGCGACAGGAGCCCCTCGGGGATCTCGATCGGCGGGGCTGCCTCGGCGGCGCTCGCGCAATGCCGGCCGTAGATGTAGACCGCGGCCGTGTCCCCCCGGGCGATGGCGATGAGGTTTCTGAGGAGCCGCTCGTTGCCGCGCTCGTTGAGCATCAGGTTGATGAAGAGGCTCTGGTCGCCGATGGCGATGACGCGGCCGCGGCCCTCGCGTACTTCGCGCATGAAGGCGGGAGCCCGGCCGCCGCCCGAGCCGAAGAAGGCGAGCGGCTCGCCCGCGCCGCGCACTTCCCTGGCGCGGTTGGGAACGAGAGCGCCTACGCCGGCCAGGAGCGGCGAGCCGCCCGCGAACGCGGTGATGATCGGACAGTCGGGCTGCCCCTTGAAGCAGGCGAAGAGATTCAGGGAGAGGAAGACCTCGCGGCCGAGGCTCAGCCCGAACTCGGCGAGGAGCGCCCGCGCGCCGGGGTCCTCCGTGGCGATGCAGAGGGTCGCACCTACGCGCACGGCCTCGCGAAGCACGGCCGGCGCGGGCGCGGCGGGCGCCTCGCCGAGGACGATGATCAGATCCGGGCCCCCCGCATCGGTCAGGATGCACTCGTCCTCGAGCACGGCGAAGAAGCGCTCGAAGCCGTCCCACGGCGCCGCGATCGGGGCGGCGGCGAGGCAGAGCGACAGCACGATCCCCATCGCTCACTCCTGCCGCGCGAGATGCGTTGCGGTTGCCAGGGCGGCGAGCCGCGCGGCGAGCGCGGAGACCTCGCCGGGCGGCTTCTCGGCCTTGCCGTACCATATCTCGTAGAAGGCGCGGTTGAGCGGCGGGAGGCCGGCGGCGATCTCGGGGCGCCGCGCGGAGGCGTCGCGCGCAAGATCGGCGAGCACCCGGCCCCTGAAGGGCAGGCCGGCGTCGTGGAGCACGCGGCGGTAGAATGCGAGCAGCGCCTCGGCGAAGTCCTCGCCCCGCGTGCCGAGGGCGCGGAAGTCGGGAAGCGGCGGGGGCGGGGGCTCCGGCCGCTCCTTTCTGCGCAGAAAGAAGAACACGCCGAGCGCGCCCGCCGCCGCGAGGACGAGCGGGACGGCGAGCGGGGGAACCTTGAGGGCGCTCGCGCGGCCGGCGGCGCGGCTCGTGAGCGCGCGCAGGTTCGCGAGCAGGCGGCGGGCGCCGCCCTCGCCGCGGCGGTACAGGTTGCGCAGGCCGTCGAGGTGCGACTCGGAGACGCCCGCGTTGCGAAGAAACTCGGCCAGGTCCTTGAGCTTCCGCGTGAACGCGGCCGAGCTGCGGTCGCTCCGGGCCCGCAGGGCCGAGCTCACGAAGAAGCGTTCCACGGTCTCGCGATAGGGCGAGGCCTCGAGAGCTTCGGCCAGGCGCCGGATCGACTCGACCTGGATCGCGCCCGCCGGAGATGCCAGTTCCGCCGCCCGCGCGAGGTCGGGCAGCGCGGCGAGGAGATCGGGCTCGCGCACGGAGAGCGCTTCCACCTGGTCCGCGAAGAAATCGGGCGGCGCGGCTGCAAGTTCGATGCCGAGGCGCTCCGCCTCCTCATCGAGGATCCTGGCGATCCGCAGCGCGCGGTCGAGCTGCTCGAGCTCGGGAAAGTACGCGCCGAGCGGGTTGTTGAGCTCCTGGCGCCCTGGGAACCGCTCCGTCGCGAGCCGGCGGTGGGGGACGCCGTCGTCCGCCCGCGCCGAAGCGATGAGAAGCGCCGCCGCGATGACCGCCGCGGCGCGGCGCGGGCTCGCCCGGGGGCGGAGCGTGCGCTGCGTTCGGCTGACGGGCGTGGCGTGCGCGGGCATGGTGACAGGATCCATGGCAGGCGCGCACGTGTCAAGTGCCGGAGATGGGAGCCCCGCCGGCGACGTGGTATAAATGGTGAGGCAGGGTGGCGGAGGGCCCGCGAGAGGAGACCGATCGATGGGCGTTCACGGGCGATGCACGGGGGCGTGCGGCGTCGCGGCGCTGCTTGCGCTCGCATCGTGCGGGGGAAGCTGCGACAGGGCCGGGCCGGCCGAGGGAGGCGACGGAGTCATGGCGACGGAACGGAAGGATTCGGGGAGCGCCGGGCGCGGGCTTCCCAGGACGGACGAGGAGCTCAGGGCGCTCCTCACGCCCGAGCAGTACCGCGTGATGGTCGGGAACGGCACCGAGCGGCCCTTCGAGAACGAGTACTGGGACCACAAGGCCGAGGGGCTCTACGTCGACCGGATCTCGGGCGCGCCGCTCTTCAGCTCGCGCGACAAGTTCGATTCGGGCTGCGGCTGGCCGAGCTTCACGCAGCCGCTCGTCCCCGAAGCCGTCGCCGCCAAGCCGGACACGAGCCACGGCATGATCCGGACGGAGGTGCGCGGGGCGCGGAGCGACGGCCACCTCGGGCACGTGTTCGAGGACGGCCCGGCGCCGGCAGGGCTCAGGTACTGCATCAACTCGGCATCGCTTCGCTTTGTGCCGGCGGCGCGGCTCGCCGAGGAAGGCTACGGCGAGTACGTGCATCTCTTCGCCGGCGCGGCGGCGCCCGCGCCGGCCCGTACCGAGACGGCGGTCTTCGCGGCGGGTTGCTTCTGGGGCGTCGAGGCGGCCTTCATGGGGGCGCCCGGCGTCGTCGCGACGACGGTCGGCTACACGGGCGGCTCGCTCGCGAACCCGACTTACAAGGATGTGTGCACCGATCGCACGGGCCACGCCGAGGCCGTGCGCGTCGAGTTCGATCCCGCCACGACGACGTACGAGCGGCTGCTCGAGGTGTTCTGGGGATGCCACGACCCGACGACGCCGAACCGCCAGGGGCCCGATGTGGGCACGCAGTACCGCTCGGCAGTTTTCTTCTCCTCGCCCGAGCAGGAGCGGGCGGCGCGCGCGTCGAAGGCGAAGCTCGGCGCCTCGGGGAAGCTCAAGGGTCCGATCGTCACGGAGATCGTCCCGGCGGTCGAGTTCTACCCTGCCGAGGAGTACCACCAGAAGTACCTGCAGAAGCGCGGGCTCGGCTCCTGCGGCACGGGGCATTGAGCGGCCGCGTCACGGCCGTTCGATGACCGGCGCCGTCGCCACGCGCGGGCGGATCGGCAAGTCCTCGATGCCCGCGAAGTCCGGGTCGCCGAGCGCGCGCAGTTCGGGCTCGCCCATGAAGGGACAGCAGGCATCGACCCAGGCCATCAGGCGCAGGAGGTCTTCGCCTTCAACCTTGACGCCGTGGTGCGCGCCGTCCATGGCGCGCGCGATGAGCGGGCTCGCGTACGAGAGGAGCCGCATCGGCCGCAGCGTCGCGTAGGCCTTGGGATCGTTCATGCTCGGATCCATGGATTCGACCGGAATCGCGCCGGCGATGCCGTAGCCGGGCTGGCCGCGGTCGGGAACCGGGTTGCCCCAGCCGGCCGAGCCGACGAGCGTGAGGTAGGGCTCCTTGAAGACGTCGTGGCCGGGGCGCAGGGTCAGGTCGAGCGTCGCGCGCGCCTTGCCGTCGCCCTGATGGCACGCGCCGCAGTGGCGGTCGAGGACGGGCTGCGCGAAGCGCTCGTAGCTGATGCTCTGCGCGCCCCAGGGCGGCGGCGAGAGCGGCGTCGGCGGCCGCCGCACGGCGCGCGCGTACCGCTGCGGCGGCGCGTTGCCCTGCTGCTCGTGGCAGCCGATGCACCCGCGGCGCTCTCCGGGCATGACGCCGGTGAAGCTGCGCATCGTCTGGAGGCAGCGGCGCTGCGCGTCGAGAAGCTGGAAATAGACCGAGACGCCCGCCGGCACCGTGAAGTGCACCGAGCCGTCGTCCTCGACCGGGACCTCGCTCAGAATCCGCTTGACTCCTTCCTCCTGGACGACCGACACGGGCGGTCCCGAATTGCGCCAGGTCTTGGCCCAGGTCGAGTAGGTCTTGTAGTCGAGCTGCCACACGCGCAGGTACTTCGCCGAGCCCCGCGGGAGATCGGGAACGCCCTCGTAGACATCGACGCTGAAGAGCGTTCCCGGCGCGACCGGCCCGCGGCGCTCGCCGGTGCCCGGCCAGGCGACCAGATCGGGGCGGCGCGGCGGCGGGCGGCGGGGCTTGACGGGCATCGCGTGCCAGATGTTGTGGGCGCCCTCGTAGATGAGCTCGCGGTTGCCGCCGACGTCCATGAGGTAGAGCCGGAAGCGGTCGCCCTCGCCGCGCGCCGAGACGAGGAAGTCTTCCGCGGAGAGCGGCCACGGCGTCTTGTAGCCGCTGTAGTTGCCCGCGGCGTGGTAGCGCGGCGACTCGGGTGTTTCGTGCGGCGGAGGACTGCACTCGGGCCACCTGAGGTCGCATGTCACCTTCGTCAGGCCGTGGGGGAAGTTGTTGCCCTTGCCCGGGTCGAGGATGCCGATCGAGCCCGAGAACCAGTCGTGGTGCGCGGCGCCCGCGAACATCACGCGCTGGGTGCCCGGAATGGGCCGCGGCTCGGCGAGGTGGTCGGGCCACACGCTCTGGTTGCCCCAGAAGGCGATCGTGCCGGTGCCGTCCTGGTTGGTCGTCCAGAGGCTCTGGACGCGCCAGAGCGGCTTGTCGGTGTACTCCCAGCGCGAGTAGATGACGCGGCCGTCGCCCAGAAGCGCGGGCACGAAATCAGGCTCGCCGTTGTAGCTCGTGAGGTAGATGTCGCCGCCGCCGGCGTTGCAGCGCGCCAGGATGTACGAGTAGATGAACGGGCCGCAGCGGACGTGCGAGTTGCCGCGCGTCGTCGTGAAGAGGATGTTGCCGTCGGGCAGGTAGAGCGGGTCGATGTCGTCGTAGTCGCTCGACGTGAGCTCGCGCAGGTTCGCGCCATCGATGCCGACCTCGTGGAGGTGGAAGCTCTTGGCGTCGTGCGCCTTGTAGCAGAAGAGGACGCGCGTCGCGTCGAACGAGAGATCGGGGCGCCAGAAGCTTCCCGGTTTCTCCGGCGCGAGCTTGAGGACCGCGGCGCCGGGGTGCAAGCCGTCCAGGACGAGCAGGCGGCCGCCCGGCGTCGCCGTGATGCCCATGCGGTGAATGGACTCGTGAATGTCGTTGACGGGGCCGCGCGGCATGGGCTGGTCGATGCACAGGATTCGCGCGAAGTCGAGCACGGGGTTCTTGAACGCGATACGGCGCTTGACTCTCCGCACGGCGAGGTAGAGGTCGGTGCCGTCGCCGCCGGCCGTGCCCGGCGCTGCGAGCTCGGCCGCGAGGCGGTCGAGCTCGGCCAGTTCGGGTACGAGATCGGGCGCGGGCGAGCCTTGCGCGAGGCGCTCGGCAAGCTCGCGCGCCCAGCCGATTTCCTGGGCGGCGCGCGCGCGCCGCGGAGCCCCCATGGCCTGAAAGAGCCAGTCGCGCTCGATCGCCGCCTGGGATTCCTCGGGAGAGAGCGTGCGCGTCGGGGGCGTCTCGGGATTCCTGTGGGCGTAGGGAAGGTAAATACCGCGCGCGGCCGCGGTCTCGCGCTCCAGGCGCGCCTTGAGGCCGGCGGGGACGCCCGCGAATTCTCTCCACTCCTCGCGCGCGATGCCCTCGGCGGCCGCGAGCACGGGAAACGAGTTCCAGGTGCCGGCGTAGCCCTGGACGGGCGGGCGCACGCCCGTCATGACCGTGTGGATTCCGGTCGGGGGATCGCAGACGAGGAGCCCGGCGGTGCGGGCGTCGAGGCACGAGTAGTCGCCTTCGTGGGTGTGCGCGGCCTCCATGTTGGCGTAGAGCGACAGGCGCACATCGACGAGCGGCCGGTCGTGCCGGCTCGCGAGCACGAACTCGACCGCCGCGACGGCGCCCTCGCCCATGAGCGCGCGCACGCGGATGCGCAGCTTCCCGTCGCCGGTCTCGAAGAGGCCCGCCGCCTCCGTGCCGCTCAGCGCGCGCACGGGCTCGACGACGCGCAGGTTCTCGGGCGCGCTCGCATCGTACTGCGGCGTTCCGGCGCGGTGCCGGCCCTCGTCGTCCCAGAAATGGACGAAGTACGTGAACTGGCTGAGCTGTCCGCCGCGGGCGCAGGCGAGCGCCTGGCGCTGCGTGAGATCCCAGCGGAAGAAGCCGGTCCACCCCAGGGCGAAGTCGGTGACGCCGTTCGCGATCCAGACGGGCGGCTCGATGGAGGCGCTCGGTCCGAAGTCGAGCGCCTCCGCGCCGGGGAGCGCGGCAAACGCCGCGCGAGCCTTCTCGACGACCGCGCACAGCTCGGCGTGCGAGTCCGCGTAGGCGAAGAGGACGATCTCGCGCGCCGATTCGCCCGCCGCCAGCGTCCCGAGGCGCCATGTCAGGACGCCGTCCGTGTTGCCCATGGCCTCGATGCCCGCGGCGGGGCAGGGATTTTCCGCCGCGAGAGCGGTGCACAGAACGAGAACCGGGAGATGACGCATGCTGCAGCCTCCCTGCACGTACCGCGAGCCGACGACGCTGCATCCATTCTCGCGTGCGGCCGGAAGCGTGTAAAGCGGCGGTATGTTCTTGCCCCCGGGCCGTCGCGGTGGTACTTTGGATGCCCGGCGGTGACCGGGCGGTCGGTTCGCTCCGCGCCGCCGGGCGACTCCGAGGGGTGCGCGTACATGAGACAAGGCCGCTCGGATGCGCGGACGGCGTCCGCGCCCCGGGCTTTATCTGGAGGTGGTACCATGCGGTGCGTGAAGTTACTCGGAGCGATCGTTCTGCTGGCGGCCTTCTGGTCCTGCAGCAGCGGTCCCGATCAGCGCGTCCCACACGTGGACCCGCTTGAAACGGTGCCGCAGAAGGCCGAGCCGCTCCCGGACGGGCAGTCTTCCCTGCCCGCTCCGGCTCCGGCGGAAACGGGGGTGGCCGTCGCCGCCCCCGTTCCGCCCCCGCCTCCTCCNNCCTGCGCCGCCGCCTGCGCCGGTCCCCCCGCCTCCTCCTGTCGCGGCCGCACCTCCGGCGCTGCCTGCTCCCGTGGTTCCGCCGCCGCCGCCCGTCGCCGCCGTGCCGGCGCCTCCGCCCGTCGTCGCCGCCGCGCCGGCGGTCGATCCCTTGCGGGCGTTGAGCGAGCGGATCATCGCCGGGGTCGCGGGGGTGCAGCCCTCGCGTCTCGTCGCCGTGTTTCCGGCGCTGAGCCCCAGCACCGCGACCGCGGGCGTGCGCGCGTCCGCCATGGGCGACCGCATCTCGCGCGCCATCGCCGACGGGATCAGGCAGCGCCTGCCCGGGGTCGACGTCCCCACGTTCGGCAATCTCCAGACGCTGATTCTGCAGGTCGGCAACCGCGGCCTGTGCGATATCCTCGCGCCCGAGGACCCCTTCTTCCTCGCCGACAGGATCGGCGCGGAAGTGGTGGTGATGGGCAAGATCCGGCCGGCGATCGACGACCGGAGCCTCAGGCTCCTGCGGCTGCAGGTCGAGTACGAGGCCCGCGATTTGCGGACGGGCGCGAGCATCGCCGTCGCCATGCACGCGTACTCGGGCGACGACCCGGCGGCCGCGGCGCTCAACCGCGAGCTTGAGCTTGCGGGCGAGTGGGTCGTGGGTGCGTACGCGCCGGCGTTCACGCCGTCGCTCGAGCGCGAGCTGGAGCTCGTCACGTACCGCATGGTGCGGCGCATCCTGGCGAGCGCCGGCCCGGCGCTCGCCGGCAAGCGGCTCGCCGTGGCGCCCGTCAGGACCGAGACCTTCAACGATCTCGCGCTCGATGACTTCATCCGCGCGTTCAACGAGGAGCGCCGTTCCTTCGCGCAGCGGGCGAACGGCTGGAAAGGCGTCGATGTGAACGAGCAGGCGCTCGACATGGGCCCCGTGACGCTCATGGGCACGAGCTTCGCGACGCTCAGGGACGCGCGCGATCGCCTGCGCGTCCTCATCCGCGAGTCGCGCGTGTCGGTCTCGGCGCAGCTCTCCGGCGACCTCACGAACCGCGTGGCCGAGGAGGCCAGGCGCCAGGCGGGGGCGGCGTTCGAGGTGAGCCTGAGCATCGACGACCGGCGCGAGATCGAGAACTTCATCGCCCGCGAGGGCCGCATCGTCGAGGAGACGGGCACGATCGATCCGGCGACGATCGCGCAGCTCAGGACGAAGGGCGGCGAGTTCCTGCTCGTCGGGTGGTTCGCGTGCAAGGAGTACTGCTACGAGCTGAGCGGGTACCTGCTGGACATGGCGACCGGGCAGCGCGTGGGCGCGCCGGCGGGCGGCGCGCTCGATGCGCGCCTCACGGACGAGATCAAGAAGAGATTCTGATGCGAAGCGGACGACACGGACAAGAAAGGAGCCCCATCCCCATGGTACGCATTCTGACGATCGCAGCGGTGGCCGCGTGCATGCTCGGCTGCAGGAGCACGACCCAGGCACGGCTGATGGACAAGGGCGAGGACGACCTGGTCGGCGCCCGCGCGGCCGGCACGGAGACGCACAGCCGGCTCATCGACGAGGCCCTCACCAAGCTCCTCACGCGGCACGAGGGCGAGGTGAAGAGCGCGCACGCCAAGGTCGCGTTCGTCGACCTGGAGAACAAGTCGGCCGAGGAGCTCGGCGACTTTCGGGAGCAGATCATGCAGATCATCGAGACCGTGGTCGAGAACTCGAACCGCTACCGCATGATCTCGCGCCGCTTCGTCCATACCGCGCTCAACGAGTGCCGCATCACGCCCAACCAGATCATGCTGCCGAAGTACCGGCGGCAGTTCGCGCAGGTGCTCGAGCAGCAGAACAACCCCGTCGACTTCGTCCTGTACGCGGTGCTGACGAGCGGCACGACCACGGGCGTGGCGAGCATGCAGCGCGACTACATCCTGAGCATGGAGCTGATCAACGTCGTGACCGGCGATCTGGACAAGGAATCGGCGCGCGTGCGCAAGGAGTACCAGAAGTAGCGGCGGTGCGGGATCACGCCATGCGGTGTCGCATCGCCGTCCTCGGCGCCCTCGCCGCGGGGGTGTGCGGCTGCGCGAGCTACGACGAGATCATCGCGCCCGCGCGCGCGGCGTACGCCATCGGCGACTACGCCGAGGCCGAGCGCGTGCTCGCACCGTATGCTGAGGAGGACGGCAAGGATCGTCCGGCATTCCTCTGCGAGCGCGCGTTGCCGCAGCTCGCGCAGGGGAAGCTCCGGGATGCGACCGAGGGGCTGCGGGCCGCGCGCGACCAGTTCGATCGCCACGAGCAGAAGCTCGCGACCGAGTGGATCGGCTCGCTGCTCGTCGACGACACGGTCATCGCCTATCCGGGCGAGGACTACGAGAAGATCCTGATCCGCGTCGTGCTCGCGCTGGCCGATCTTCTCGGCGCGCGCAAGGATGCGGCCGCGTACGCCAACCAGGTCATCCTGAAACGGCAGGAGATCATCGATCGCTCGCCGGAGGTCGATGGGAACAAGATCAAGGCAAGCTACAAGGACCTCGGCATAGGCAGGTACCTCGTCGGCCTGCTCGCCGAGGAGGCCTTCAACCAGGGGGAGGCGCGGCGCAACTACCGGGAACTCGTCGCGCTCGAGCCCGCCTTCGCGTACGGGCCCGAGGACCTCGAGCGGGCCGAGACGCGAGCGCCGTCCGAGAGGGGCAACGGCGTTCTGTACGTCTTCTGCTTCGTCGACCGCGGGCCGTTCAAGGTCCAGGTCGAGCACGAGCCCTCCACCATGGCCATGCACATGGTGTGGATCATGGGGAGCCTCATCGGCCAGAAGCTCGTCACGCCGTCGATCGTGCCGGTCAAGGTCCCGGGCCTCTTCTTCCCCGAGCGGACGATCGAGGACGTGGAGGTCGCGTCGGCCGCGGGCCCGGCGCGGCCGACGAGCGAGCTCCTCAGCGTGCAGGACGCGGCCGGGCAGCAGTTCGACATCGTGCGGGACTGGATCGTCGCGAAGGCGTTCCTGCGCCGGCTTGTCAAGAAGGCCGTCGTCGAGACGGGCAAGCGCGTCGTCCAGCACCAGCAGAAGGGCGACAAACGGCGCATGTCCGATGCGCAGGTCGCGACCGAGGTGGGGGCGTTCCTCGTCGGCGCGATCTGGGAGGCGATCGAGTCGGCCGACACGCGCTGCTGGAGCCTGCTTCCCGCGTCGATCCAGGCGGTGCGCCTGGAGCTTCCCGAGGGCGAGCATGCGATCCGGCTCACGCCGCGCTGGCGCGGCCACGCCGCGGGCCGGCCCGTGGAAGCGCCCGTGATAATCGAGGATGGCCGCAACGCCTACTGCCTGGCGATCTTCCCGACGTCGCGCGCGGCGCCTGCGGTGATCGTGTCGCAGCCGCTCTTCGCGTCGCAGGCGCAGTAGCGCGGGCGCGGCGTGTACGGCGCGTTCGAGGTTCACACAGCATTGGATTGCCTGCCGGGATGTTCGCCCGTAGAATCGCGGGTGATGCGCATGCACAGGCGTACACGAGCGCTCCGTTGGGCTCTTCGGGTTCGATGCGCGCGTTGCGCGGGATCGCACGGCAGGACCGACTGTTCGTACGCGGGGCTCCGCGGGACGCGGCACGCTCGCGTGTTCGGCACGAGCCGGAGGTGAGGAATGGCACCTGTCGTTCGAGGGCTGGGCATCGCCAATCCCCCGCTCTACGTCAGTCAGAGTGAGGCATTCGAGTTCTATTCGTCGCACTTCACGCTCGGCACTGACGAGAAGGCGCTCTACCGGCGGCTGCTCCTGGACGGCCCGATACGCGGCCGCTACGTGGGCATGGACAGGAAGGAAGATGCGTGCGATACGGACCCGGACCGTCTGAATGCGCGGTTCCTGAAATACGCGCGCCGGACTGCGGCCGCCGCAGCCGCCAAGGCGCTCGATGAGGCCCGCCTCTGCGCGGCCGACATCGGCGGCCTCGTCGTGAACACCTGCACCGGCTACCTCTGCCCCGGATTGACCTCGTACGTGTCCGAGGATCTTGCGCTGGGACACGGCGTGAGAACGCTGGATATCGCCGGGATGGGATGCGGCGCCGCGCTGCCCAACCTGGAAGCCGCGGCCGGTCTCCTGGCACTGGACGGAGAGAAGCCGGTTCTCAGCATAGCGGTCGAAATGTGTTCCGCCACCTTGTTCATGGGCGCCGACCCCATGTTGATCGTCAGCAATTCCATCTTCGGTGATGGCGCGGCGGCGGCGATCCTGCAGCGCGATGGGGCCGGCGGCGGGCTCGTGCGAGTGCTGGACTTCGCGTCGGGCGTGTATCCGAGCTACCGCGGCCAGCTCCAGTACCGCCAGGAGGGGGGGCGCCTGCGCAATGTGCTCGGCCTGAAGGTGCCTCATATCGGCGCGAGGACTGCCCATGAGGTCCTGCGGCGGCTCCTGGAGCGGCGCCGCATCACGCACGATGCAGTCAAATGGTGGGCCGTGCACGCCGGAGGCACGGCCGTTCTGGATCAGATCGAACGCGAGCTGGGCCTGGACCCGAGAGCCCTGCGCTTTTCGCTTGACGTCTTTCAGACCTACGGGAATATGTCGTCCGCGTCCGTGCTCTTCGTGTTGAAACGCATCATCGAGGAGGGGCGGCCGTGCGGCGGCGACCTGGGTGTGCTGCTCTCGTTCGGAGCCGGCTTCTCGGCCTTTGCCGTCCTGGTGGAGTTCCTGTAGGTGTGGGACCCGAGCCCCGATGCGACGTCGCATTGCGGAGCCGTGGGAGTCGGCGGCGGATGAAGATTCGCGGGATTCTCCATCGATCGTATGGGCGTGACGTTATGCTGGAGGGCGCCGCGCCCCGCGGCGTTGATGCCGATGTCCTTGTCGTCGGCGCAGGCCCCGTCGGGCTCTTCCTCTCGGGGCTCTTGGGGCGGGCGGGACTCCGTACCGTGCTGATCGAGAGGCGGCAGAGCTCTGCGCCGCCCTCGATGGCCATCGGCATCATGCCGCCCTCCCTGATGATGTTCGAGGCCATCGGCGCGGCGGCGCCGGTTGTCGCGGCCGGCTGTGCGGTCGCCACCGCCGTCGTCCACGACCATGCCGGCGAGCTCGGCCGCGTGGACTTCACGGCGCTGCCGCCGCCCTTTGCCTTCATCCTTGCCGTTTCGCAGGGCGAGCTCATGCGTATACTGCGCGCGCGCGCGTGTTCGTTCCCCTCTGTGTGCGTACTCGATGGTCGCGAGGCGGTCGGTGTGCGCCAGGACTCCTCGTCGGTCGTGCTGCAGGTGCGCGATGTACGCGACGATACGCGCACGGAATTGACCGCGCCGTTCGTGGCGGCGTGCGATGGATGCCACAGCACCCTCAGGCGGCTTCTCGGCGGAGTGCACGACGGCAAGCGTTATCGGGTTTCCTTCGTCATGGGCGACTTCCCCGACACGACCGCATGGGCGCACGACGCACATCTCTTCTTCACGCCGCGCGGATCCGTCGAGTCCTTTCCGCTTCCCGGGCATCGCCGCCGATGGATAGCCCTTGCGGACGGTCCTGCCGCGGACACGCCCGCGCTCGTCGAACGCGTGCGAACGATCTCGGGAGTGGAGCTCGACGCCGGCGCCGAGCTGTGGCACAGCTCGTTCACTCCCGAGCGCCGCCTGGCGCGCACATTCTCCAGCGGGCGCGTCGTGCTGTGCGGTGATGCCGCCCACGTCATGAGCCCCATCGGCGGCCAGGGCATGAACACCGGTTTCGGCGACGCCTGGCAGCTTGCCGCCATCATGCGGCGTCTCTCAGCATCGCACGAACACCATGCACCGCTGTTTGCGCGGTACGAAACCGACCGGCGGCGCGCATTCCGCATCGCCGCCAATCGGGCCGCGCGCGGCATGTGGCTGGGAACGCGCAAAGGCCGTATTGGCTCGACCGTGCGCGCGTTCGTCATCCGTCGCGTGCTCCTGCGTCCGCCGTTCGTGCTGCGTCTTCCGCCGTATTTCGCCATGCTGACGATACCGCGGGGTCGTGATCCGCTCCCACCGCAGCCGGGAGGCGCCGCATGAGCCCCATGCGTTTGAACGTGCGCGCGAGTCTGGCCGATTCCGAGCGCACGCGCGACCTGAACAAGCGGCTCTTCCGCATGGTGGCGCCCCGCTACGATGCCGTCACACGTGTGCTCTCTCTGGGTCGCGATCGCGTGTGGAAGGACCGCATGGTGGCGGCGCTTCCCCCGCGTGCCGCTCCGGTGTGCCTTGATTTGGCGTGCGGCACCGGTGACATCACACTCCGGCTGGGGGCGAAGTATCCCGGCGGCCTCATCATCGGGCTCGATCTCGTCGCGCCCATGCTCGCGCGCGCCCGTGCGCGATGTCGTGCGCCGCACGTGCATTTCCTGAGGGGTGACATGGGCCGAATCGCCGTTCGCTCGGCATCGGTGGATATCGTTACGGGCGGGTATGCGCTTCGGAACGCGGGCGACCTGCGCAAGGCGCTGGCCGAGATACACCGCGTCCTCAAGCCGGGAGGCATCGCCTCATTCCTGGATTTCTCCAGACCGCGGGGGAAGGCACCGGCGTGGCTGGAGTCGCTTCTCTTGAGCGTGTGGGGCGGATGGTGGGGTTTGGTGTTTCACGGCAATCCTGCGGTGTACGCCTACATCGCCGCGAGTCTCGCCCGTTTTCCGGACCGCCGGGAACTGGCGGCGCTCTTCCGGTCCCACGGCCTGGATGTGCAGGCCTCGTGCCTCTTGTTCGGAGGCATCGTGGCGCGCATCACGGCGTGCAAATCCGTGTCCGGCAAGGGCGCCGGCCCGGTGCGGGAGGTTCCATGACGCGCATCGATTTTGCGTGTCGCGCGCACGTCGTTGAAGAGATGGACCGACCCGACTGCCCTCTGGTGGGGCTCCATCGAACCCTGGCGCATTTCAACGCCATCAACCGCATGTTCTCCCGTTACCGCGGCATGTTGAACGAAGGCGTCGTGAACGACATGGCGCGCGGAGAGGCACGGCGCTACCGTCTGGTTGACCTGGGCGCCGGCGGTTGCGACATCGCACGGTGGGTGGTCCGCCGCTGCCGGGCGCGACGCCTGCGCATTGCGATCTCGGCCATCGAGCACGATCCTCGCGTTGCCGCCTATGCCCGCGCCGCGAATGCGGGTTATCCCGAGATCGACGTGGTCGAGGCCGACGTCCTGGACCGTGGGATCCTGGCGGGGGCCGACTTTGTCTTCGCCAATCACCTCCTGCATCACCTGTCCGACATGCAGTGCATCGAGCTCCTTCGGAACGTCGACCGCGCCCGGCCTCGGCGCTACCTCCTCAACGATCTCATGCGAAGCCCCTGGACCTACTACGGTTTCTTGCTCACCACGTCGGTCTTCTTTCGCAACAGCTTCGTGTGCAGCGACGGGCTTGCGTCCATACGGCGCGGATTCACACTGCCCGAGGTGCGCGCGCTCGTCCGAGCCGCCGCTGCTGTCCTGCCGGTCTCCGTTCGCCGTCTCGTGCCGGGCCGTTTTGTCATCACGGGAGGGACGGCGGTCGGAGATTTGCCTACAGGCTGATGCGCTCGACCGGCGTCGGCGGGGGCGGCGGTACGGGTGGGGGCGCGGGAATGGGAGCGGGCGCAGGTTCGGGAGGAGGCGCGGGCGTGGGTGCGGGCGCCGGCTGCGGCGGAGGCGCCGGAACCGGGGCGGGCGCGGGGGATGGAGCCGGATCCGGCTCAGGCGGTGGCGTTGGAGCGGGTGCGGGCGCCGGAGCGGGCGCCGGTGCTGGTTCGGGCGGCGGCGCCGGAGTCGGAGCGGGCGCTGGTTCCGGTGGCGGAGTTGGAGCGGGTGCCGGAGCAGGAGCGGGCGCCGGTGCTGGTTCAGGAGGAGGCGTTGGAGCGGGCGCGGGGGCCGGGGCGGGAGCCGGTTCCGGTGGCGGAGTCGGAGCAGGAGCTGGTGCGGGCGCC
>DHGK01000332.1:11194-22370 GCA_002402755.1 Planctomycetes bacterium UBA4800 | reverse complement strand
CCGGCTCGGGAGGAGGCGCCGGTGCGGGAGCGGGCACTTGAGCTGGCTCGGGAGCGGGAACCGGCTCGGGAGTGGGAGGCGGCGCCGGCGCCGGAGCGGGCTCGACCGGCTCCTCGGGCTTCTCGGCCGCGGGCCTCTCCTCGCCCTCGAGCTCCCTGGCGGCTCCTTGCTCGATCGCGAACGGTATAAGCCCCGGCTCCTCGTCCTGCGCGGGCGCAATCTTGTCCTCGAACTCGGGCGGTGGCAGGAAAAGAGGCGTGATCATCAGATCCTTGAAGTAGGCGCGGTTCCTGAGGTTCCTGCGGCTGCCGTAGCACTGGAGCGCGATCCCGCCATCGTTGACCTTCGGCGCCTTCGCCTCGCACACCTTCTTCCCGTTGACGTCGACGCGTATCCACTCGCGGTACGCGAGAATGCGCATCTCGTTCCAGTCGGGCAGGAGCACCGGGTCGATGCTGGCCGCGAGGCCCATGATGCTGCCCGTGCGGTTGGGCACATCCGGCCGGTCGAGGATCTGGATCTCGATGCCCGAGGACCCCGCGTCTTCCCTCCCCATCGAGGCGTCGCGGATGATGACGCCGCTGTTGCCGTTGCGCGGCACCATCTTGAACTTGAGGAGCAGCTCGAAATCGCGGAACCTGTACTCCGAGAACAGGTACCCGCCGCCCGGCTTCGCGGGGTCCTGGTAGGTCTCGATCATCCCCTCGCGCACGTTCCACACGGCCGGCCCGACCACGGTGAAGCCCGTGAGATCCTTCCCGTTGAACATCGAGTGACGGACCGGGGTACTCGAACAGCCGATGACGCACAGACAGGCGACCATGGACGCACGGACCAGTCCGGTCATACACACCTCCCGCTTGAATGGCACGCTGTTGGGCGCGGAGCCGACGTCGCGGCCCCTCCGCGCGGTCGACGTATGTACCCCCAATTGTAGCCGTTCCGGGTGTGCATAAGCAACGCCGCCCGGGCGGCGCCCCCGGCTTGCCATGCCCCCGCAGCGCCGCTACACTTGTCGATTCGTCATGCACGCGACAGCGGCGCACGGAGCGCTCCCGCCCGCATCGATCGGGCGGGGGCCGCGCGCTCGCGCCGCGCGTGCGGGAGGAATTCCATGTACAAGATTGCGGTGATCGGCGGGGACGGCACGGGCCCCGAAGTCGTTGCGGAAGCGCTCAAGGTGCTCAACGCCGTCGCCCGGCGCAGGAACATCGCCTACGAGACCCACGACTTCGACTTCGGCGGCGAGCGGTATCTGCGCACCGGCGAGGTGCTGCCCCCGACCGCCGTCAAGGATCTGCGCGGATTCGACGCCGTGCTGCTCGGCGCCATCGGCCACCCNNNNTGGACCAGTACATCAACCTCAGGCCCGTCAAGCTGTACCCGGGCGTCAAGGGGCCGCTTGCCGACAAGGGTCCCGACGACATCGACTTCGTCGTCGTGCGCGAGAACACCGAGGGCCTGTACTGCGGCATGGGCGGCATCCAGAAGCTCGGCACGCCCGACGAGGTCGCGACCCAGGTCTCGGTCAACACGCGCAAGGGCGTCGAGCGCTGCATCCGCTACGCCTTCGAGACGTGCCGCGCGCGCAACAAGCGCAAGCGGCTGCTCCTGTGCGCCAAGACGAACGTCCTCACGTTCGCGCACGACCTGTGGGAGCGCGCCTTCCACGAGGTCGCCGCCGAGTACAAGGACGTGGCGACCGACTATGCGCACGTCGATGCCACCTGCATGTGGATGACGCTCCAGCCCGAGCGCTTCGACGTCATCGTCACCGACAACATGTTCGGCGACATCATCACGGACCTCGGCGCGGCGATCCAGGGCGGCCTGGGCATCGCGGCCGGCGGCAACATCAACCCCGACCCGGGCGGCGTGTCCATGTTCGAGCCCATCGGCGGCTCGGCGCCCAAGTACAAGGGCAAGAACATGATCAACCCGCTGGCGGCGATATCGAGCGCCGACATGATGCTCCGCCACCTCGGCGAGGTCGAGGCCGGCAAGTCCATCGAGGCCGCGATCATGTCGGTCACGCAGCACAAGCTCAAGAGCCTCGGCGCGGGCAGGATGGGGTACACGACGACGCAGGTCGGGGACCTCGTCTGCGAGGCGCTCGCGTAGGCCGGAACGGGAGGCTCAGGCCTCGGACCTGAGCGGCCGCCCCATCCACTCCGTCAGAATGTCCTTGACGCCGGCGCCCTCGTACAGCACGCGGTAGACGCCGCTCGCGATCGGCATCTCGACCTCGTGGCGGCGCGCGAGCTCCCGCACGCACGCGGCCGTGAAGTAACCCTCGGCGACCCGCGGCCCCAGCGCCTCGAGCGCCCGGCCAAGCGGCGCGCCCTCGCCGAGCGCGACGCCGAGCGCGCGGTTGTGGGAGCTCGCGGGCGAGTAGCACGTGAGGATGAGGTCGCCCAGGCCCGAGAGCCCGTGGACGGTCGTCTCGGGGATTCCCATCGCGCGCGCCAGGCCGCGCAGCTCGGCCAGCGCGCGCGTCACGAGCACGGCGATGCTCTCCTGCCCGAGTCCGAGGCCCGCCGCCGCGCCCGCGGCGATCGCGTAGACGTTCTTCATGGCGCCGAGCACGGCGACGCCGCGCACGTCCGCGCTCCGGTACGGGCGGAAGTTGCGCCACGCGAAGAGATCCTGGATCGCGCGCGCCAGGACCGGGTCGTCGCTCGCCACGGTCTCGGCGACCGGCGTGCGCGGGTTGAGAAGCCCCTCGGGGAAACACGGGCCGCCGAGGTGGGCGTAGGGGCGCGGGCCGAGCTCCTCGCGCACGATCTCGGGCACCGTGGCGCAGGTGCCCTGCTCGATGCCCTTGTTGATGCCGAGGATCGGGCAGGACGGGTTCGAGGGCGCGAGCTCCTTGAGCACCGCGCGCAGGAACTGCACCGGCACGGCGAGGGCGATGAGGTCGGCGCCCGCGACGGCCTCCGCCAGGCGATCGGTCGCGGCGACCGCCTCGGGGAAGCGGAATCCCGGCAGGAACGGATTCGTCCGGCGCTCGCGGATCTCGGCCGCGACTTCCGCCTCGCGGGCCCAGAGCCGCACCGCGCAGCCGCGCTCGGCGAGGAAGATCGCGACGGCGCCGCCCCAGCGGCCCGCGCCGATCACGGCGATGGCGTGCAACGAGTCCTTCGCGGCCATACGACGCGGATTGTACCGCATGCGGCCCGGTATGTCGTCAGGCGGCGGCGGCGCTATCTGTCACGCGATTCCTTGTACCAGCGGTCCCATGCGTCCGCGTCCAGGCCGAGATTCCTGCCGGTGAGCGCGCGCAGGCAGAGCGCGTAATCGATGAGCAGGCTCTGCGGCGTGCGCTCCGAGAGGGCGCAGTACTCTTCCAGAACGGCCGGCACGGCTTCCTTGCAGCCCCACTTCGCGAAGGCGAGCAGGAGATAGGGCCGCGCCTTGCCCCGGCGGAACGCTCTGATCCAGCGGCCGGTGTCTTCCGGCGCGCGCGAGAGGAACGCGAGCGCGCCGAGCATGGTGTCGAGATCGTCGGCGCTCGCCGCCGGGACCGCGCGCGTGCCGAGGGAGGCGGGGTCCGGGTGCGCGCGGACTACCCGCAGGTAGGCGGGGATCACCCACGTGGGAATGCCGCGATCCGAGGACACGTGCTCCCGCAGGAAGTCCATGAAGCGCCCGGCGGCCTCCTTGCCGGCCTCCGCCTCGCGGAAGACGTCCATGTGCCCTTCGAGTTCCTTCGTGAAGTCGTCGATGGGCATCGGCTTGTACGTGAAGAGCACGTCGATCGCGGCCGTTCCCTCGCGCTCGAAGGCCGCGGCGAACTGCGCCATGGCGCCGGCGTCCACGCCGGCCGTGTCTTTCCAGACGGCGGGGCGCACGGCATCGTACGCCCGCCTGAACGCGTCGGAGAGCTCGCCGTGCAGATTGGAGAGCGCCGACAGGCGCGCCAGGAGCGGCGCCTGGCGTCCCAGAAGCGCGCGATAGTCGGCGATGTCCTTCTCGACGGCCGGGATGTCGCCCGCCGACAGATCGAAGAGGATCCGCTCCTGGAGCACGGCGCCCGCAAGCCCCAGCTTGCGGAGCGTGATCTCGTCCTCCTCCTCGGCGCAGGCGCCGGCGGCGCGGTCCGCGACCGCGAGCCGCCGGGCGGCTTCGTCCGTCTTGCCGCTCAGAAGCAGGAACCGGCTCTCGATCAGCGCGAGCTGGATGAGCTGCGCGAAGCGGTGGGCGTTCTGAATCTGCGGGCGGTCGAGCCACTGAAGCCAGGTCGAGATCTCGTTGCCCCTGGCATCGAGGAGGAACCTGAGCGAGGCGCGGCGCGCCTCGCCGTAGTGGAAGAAGATGCGGCGCTTCCCGGCGAGCGTCTCGCCGAGGTGCGCCCAGTCGGGGAAGCGCGGCTCACGCTGCGCGTGGAAGAGCTCGCGCAGGCAGGCGGGCAGGCCGTTGTCGGGCTCGCGCTCCTCCCACTCGGCCAGGACTTGCAGGAAGGGCGGCGTGCCGACCAGCTCCTCATCGAGATTGGGCTCGGCCTCGAAGAGCCAGACGTCGGTCAGCGCGGCGGCGATCTCGGGCACGTGCGCGAGGTCCCACGCCCGCAGGAGCTTGGCGCGGTCGCCGAGCACGACCCCCGCCCGGTGCAGGTCCCGTGCGGCCGGAGGAACATCCGCGCATGCCGGCGCGGCGGCGGCGGCGGCGAGCGCGGCACAGATCAGGCGGTACCACATGGCGTTGCTCCGTTCCAGTCTCCTCGTGCGCCCCGCGGGGCGGCGGCGGGCGCGCATGTCCGCGCCGGCGCCGGCGGCGATAAAGATACACTCAGTATATATCATCGGTTGCCGGCCGCGGGCGCTTGCGCCCGTTCGGGTGGGGGAGGCGTCAGCGGCCCTTGGCCCGCGCCGCCTCGCGCTGCTCCTCGGTGCGGAAGATGCGGTTGACCGCGAAGCTCTTCCTGGCGTAGATCGCGTGCGAGGGGCACATCTCCTGGCAGCAGAGGCAGGAGATGCACGTGGGCGCGTCGAGGGTCGGGACTTTGCCCTTCTCGGCGCGCATGGCGCCCGTCGGGCAGGAGCGCACGCAGAGATGGCAGCGCGTGCAATGCTCGAGCAGGACGCAGGGCTTGACCCAGAAGAGGCTCCCGGCCACGGCCGCAAGGGGGCGCATGATCCAGCGCGGCAGGTGAGGCGCGATCTTCGACGTGTGCGGCAGGCGGAAGCCGGGAATCCTGAGCGCCTCGGCCGAATCGCCGATCACCTCGATCGCGTCGAGCTCCCCGGCGCCGAGGTCGTGCCGGCGGGCCGCGGCGAGCATGGGGACGTCGCGCACGTCGAATCCCATCGCCCAGGCGCACAGGGTGTCGATCGCCAGAGGGTCGGTTCCCGCGACGATGCGCCCG
The DNA here is from genome assembly GCA_002402755.1 of Planctomycetes bacterium UBA4800. Taxonomy (GTDB): domain Bacteria; phylum Planctomycetota; class UBA8108; order UBA8890; family UBA8898; genus UBA8898. The sequence continues at coordinate 17,005 of DHGK01000332.1, read as the reverse complement.
ACCTGCCGGGGCGTGCCGCCCGAGGGGCCCTGCCCTTCCATGGCGACGACCGCATCGACGAGCGAGAACGCGGGCGGGAATACCGCCCACAGCGCGCACACGATCTCCGCGAAATCGTCCGGCCGCGGCGCCAGGGTGTGGAGCTTCGCCTTGAGGAAGCCCGGAATGTAGCCGTAGATGTTCTTGAGCGCGCACGTGATGTGCGTGAGGGTGTGCGTCTTGAGCTTGGGCAGATTGACGATGACCTCGGCCTGGGCGACGGGCTGCGCGATGTTGACCTTGCGCGCCGCCGAGAAGGGCAGGGCGACCTCGACCGAGCCCGTCTCCTGGAAGTTGCGGAGCGGCAGCCCGAGGTCGCGGCAGACGCCCGCGATGCCGCACTTCTCGAACACGGGCCCGGCGGGGCCCGGATCGCCTCCGGGGCCGTCTCCGATCGACACCGCGGCGCCGGCCGCCATGAACTCGGCCGCGACCGCGCGCACGACCTCGGGGTGCGTCGTGACCGCCTCCTCGGGCGCGGCGGGGCGGAGGACGTTCGGCTTGAGAAGCACGCGTGTGCGCCCGTCGAGAATGCCGGCGGCCCCGCCGAAGGCCGCCATGGCTTGCCGCACGGCGGCGCCGATGCGCTCGCGTTCGTAGGAATCGACCCGGGCCGCCGCCACCCTGCCCGGGAACTTCCCTCCCCGCACCGGGGTATCCATCGCCGCGGCGCCGCTACGATGCCTGCGCGCCGCCCGTCAGGAGGAGGGCGTTCGCGGTCTGGGTGAAGGCGATGCAGTTCTTGAGGATGAAGGTCACGAAGACGATGAGGCTCGCGGACTTCATGGTGGTCGAGTAGACGCGCGACGTGATGTACGCGGGCAGGAAGAAGAAGACGCCGAACCACAGGAGGATGCCGCCGAACTGGATCACGCGGCTGTCGAGGCTCAGCGCGCGGACGGAGTCGAAGCTCAGGACGCCGGGCGCCGCCTGCGTGGTCACGGCCAGGACGCTCAGGCCGAGGATCACGAGCAGGATCTGCATGCCGGTGCTGGCGAACGACACGGTGGCCGCGTTGGAGATCGACGGCTTGTTGAACCTGAGCGCCATGCTGCCGAACCAGAAGATGCACATGTCGCTCACGATGTAGAGCAGGGCGGCGAAGAACACCGCCATCGCGATCTTGGGTCCCATGAGCGGCCCGTCCTGGAACTTCAGGCCTATGAGGTCGCACAGGGCCAGGATGCGGTTCGCGATGACATCGAGGAGGTCGCCGATCGTCGCGAGCGAGCTGCCGTTGCTCTTCGCGGCCTTCTTGGCGGTCTTTGCGGGCTTCGCATCGCGCGTCGACGCCGCCTTCGCGCCGGCGGGCGCCGCGGCTTCCGCGCCGGCCCACTCGTCGGGATTCGACGGCAGCGTGAGGACCATCCCGGGCTCGAGCGTGTCGTCCGGGAGCTTGTTGGCGGCCTTGATGGCGCCCGCGTACTCGGTCGTTCCGTAGCGCTGCTTGGAGATGCGGGCGAGCGTGTCGCCGTCCTTGACGCGATACGTCTTGCCGGGGACATCGATCGCGTAGAGCGGCGCGCGGTCGAACACGATGCCGCCTGTAAACGGGGCGGCGTTCGCGGCGGCTGCAAGCACGAGCATGATGGCCGTGGTGCGCATGGCCTCCTCCTTGGCATGCGGCCTTCTTCCCGCGGAGGCGGGGAAGGCGCGCCGGCCGGCGTTGGTCTCGTCCGATCCCTCCGGCCGTGCGGCCGGGCGACATCGGATTCCACTCATCTTTATCGGAGGGTCGGGCCGCGGACTTTATCGTTTTCCGGAACACGGCGCGCGGGAGCAGGGCGCAGCGAACGGGCCGCGGGGCGCTTCAAGTGGCCGGTTTTTGAGCGGCGCGGGGTCGGGATCGCCCGGGGCGGCAGGGAGGCGCCCCTCTTGCCCGTATTGCGGGTTACGCGCCGTCCCACTAAAGTGGTGAGGTTGCTTCGCGCCCGGCGGCGGCCGTTTCAGGACCGGCGGCCGCCGGGGCTGCACGGCCGCGTGTGCGGCCCGGAACCAGGAGACACGCATGGACATCGAGACCCTCACACGCGGCCTTCACCCGCTCGAGATCCGGGTGCTTCGGGCCTGCCCGGAGCGGGGCGAGGCCGAGGAGAAGCATGTGCGGCGCGAGGCCGGTCTGGAGGAAGGTCAGTTCCGCCGCGCCATCCAGTGGCTGCTGAGCAAGGAGATCGTCGCGGTCGTGCGCGAGGAGGCCGCCGAGACGATCCAGCTTACCGAGCTCGGCAAGGCCTTCGCCGCCAAGGGGACGCCGGAGATGCAGCTCCTGGCCCGCGTCGGCGCGACGCCCGGCCTGACGGTCCCCGAGTGCACCGCGGGGTTCGACGTGCCCGAGGACGAGATGCGCGCCGCCTTCGGCAAGCTCAGGAAGCTCGGGGCGCTCAGGATCGCCGGCGGCGGCGTCGAGCGCGACCCGGCCGCCGACATCGGGCCGTTCGAGCGCGTGTCTGCGCTCATCGCGCGCCTCGCCGCGCAGCCCGGCACGCCCATGACGGCGCTCGCCGCGGACGAGCAGGAGACGGTGCGCGGCCTCGTCCACAAGCGCATGCGCGCCAAGGGCGTGTTCTACCTGGAGCGCGAGACGAACCTCGTCTTCGCGCTCACGGCCGCGGGCGCCGAGGTGCGCGCCAAGGCGTTCGCGCTCGGCCTGAGCGGCGAGGAGGTGTCGCGCCTGACGCAGGACATGCTGCGCGACGGCTCGTGGCGCGGCAAGACGTTCCGGAAGTACAGCGTCGAGTTCGCGCCGCCGCGCCGGGTCCTGGCGCGCAGGCATCCCTACCGCGAGTTCCTCGACTTCGTCAAGTACAAGCTGACCTCGATGGGCTTCGTCGAGATGCGCGGGCCGCTGGTCGAGTGCGAGTTCTGGAACATGGATGCGCTCTTCATGCCGCAGTTCCACGCGGCGCGCGAGATTCACGATGCCTACTTCATCAAGGCGCCGACCCACGCCCTGCGCCTCGAGCCCGACTTCCTGGCGCAGGTCGCGGCGGCGCACGAGGACGGCGGCGACTCGGGGGCGAGCGGCTGGCGTTACACGTTCGACCGCGAGCGCACGCGGCGGCTCGTCCTGCGCACGCAGGGCACGGCGCTCTCGGCGCGCCAGCTCGGGCTGGGCGCCCTCATCCCGGGCAGGTACTTCGCCATGGCGCGCTGCTTCCGCCCCGACACGGTCGACGCGACGCACGCCTGCGACTTCTTCCAGTGCGAGGGCATCGCGCTCGGCGAGGAGATCAACTTCAGGACGTTGCTCGGGCTCCTCACGCTCTTCGCCACGGAGGTCGCCAAGGCCGAGGAGGTGAAGTTCGTGCCCGCGTACTTCCCGTTCACGGAGCCGTCGGTCGAGGCGCACATCCGGCACCCGCGCCTCGGCTGGATCGAGCTCGGCGGCGCGGGCATCTTCAGGCCCGAGGTGACCTATCCGCTGGGCGTCACGGCGCCGGTCCTCGCGTGGGGCCTGGGCCTGGACCGCATGGCCATGGTGGCCCTGAAGATCAACGACATCCGCGAGCTCTTCAGCCGCGACCTCGATGCGCTCCGCACGCGGCGCCTCGAGCTCGAGCTTTACTGAGAGAGGATACGCATGCCGACGATAAGCTGCAGCGAACACGATCTCCTGGGCCTGATCGGCGAGGACATGGACCGCGCCCGGCTCCTGTCGCTCCTGCCGCTCGCCAAGGCGGGCTTCGACGGCGAGGAGGACGGCAAGCTCAGGATCGAGCTCCAGGACACGAACCGCCCCGACCTGTGGTCGTGCGAGGGCGTCGCGCGGCAATTGCGGGCGCACCTTCGCGGCGCGACGCCGTCCTACCCGTTCTTCCGCGCCCGGGCGGCGCGCGCCGGCGGCCGGGTCGAGGTCGACGCCGATCTGGCGGCCATCCGCCCGGTCGTGGGCGCGTTCATCGCGCGCGGCGTCGAGGTCGACGAGGCGACGCTCATCCAGATCATCCAGACGCAGGAGAAGCTCTGCGAGGGCTACGGCCACAAGCGCCGCGAGGCGGCGATGGGCGTCTACGACGCCTCGGCGATCGAGTTCCCCGTGCGCTACCGCGCGGCGGCGCCGGACGAGACGCGCTTCGTGCCGCTCGGCTTCGAGCAGCCGATGACGCTCAACGAGATCCTGCGGGACCATCCCAAGGGCCGCGACTACCGCCGCCTGGTCGAGGGGAAGCCGCGCTATCCGCTGCTGGAGGACTCGGCGGGCACGGTGCTCTCGTTCCCTCCGGTCATCAACAGCCGCGCGCTCGGCGAGGTCGAGGTGGGGGACGACAACCTCTTCGTCGAGGTGACCGGCCACGACCTCAGGATCGTGGCGCTCGTCCTCAACATCATGGCGTGCAACTTCGCCGACCGCGGCTGGACGATCGTGCCGATCACGGCCGTGTACCCGTACGACACCGCGTTCGGGCGCGAGGTGACGATTCCCATGGATCTCTCGTGCACGCAGGAGGTGCCGCTCGCGAAGGTCAACAAGGCGCTCGGCCTCGCGCTCGCGGGGAAGGAGGTGCAGGCGCTCCTGCGCTCGTACGGCGTGGCCGCGAAGCTCAAGGCGGGCGGCATCATCAGCGCGACCTCGCCCGCGTACCGCGCCGACTACATGCACCCCGTCGATGTCATCGAGGACATCGCCATCGCGCGCGGCTACGAGAGGTTCGAGCCGGTGATGCCCGAGACCTTCACGGTGGGGGGCCTGGCGCCGTCCACGCTTCTCGCGGACCGCGCGCGCCAGGAGCTCGTCGGCTACGGCTTCCAGGAGGTCTTCAGCAACGTGCTGATGAGCCGCGAGGAGACGAGGGCGCGCCTGCGGATCGACGCGCCGCTCGTCGAGATCGAGAACTTCGTCTCGGACACGTACTCGGTCGTGCGCGACCGCCTGCTCGTGTCGCTCCTGCGGGTCGAGTCCTCGAGCACCAAGGCGCAGTACCCGCACCAGATCTTCGAGGTCGGCGAGGTCGCCGTGTACGACGAGTCCGCCGTGCACGGCAGCCGTACGGAGGACCACGCGGCCGCGCTCATGGCGTCCGGCGAGGCGGGGTTCTCCGACATCCACTCGTACCTCGATGCGCTGATGTACTTCCTCGCCAGGGACTATCGCCTGGAGAGCCGCGACATGCCGTTCGCCATCGAGGGCCGCGGCGCGGTCGTGCGCGTGGGCGAGAAAGAGGTCGGCGTCATTGCGGAGCTCCACCCCGAGGTCCTCGTGGCCTGGGGCATGGAAGCGCCCGCGGCGTACTTCGAGATCAACCTGAGCGCGCTCGCGTGACGCGCCGCGGGCGCGCATGCGGCGCGGGGAGGACCGTATGCGAAGAAGCTGCAGTGGCGACGCTCTCAGGGTAGCGGCTGTCCTGGCCGCGGCATGGCCGCTCGGCGCGGCTCCGGCGGCGCCGGACTGGGCCGAGCCCATGCGCGCGGTGCATGCGCGCTTCAACGGCACGCCGGGGACGTTCGCGCAGTTCGGCGACTCCATCACCGTGACCCTGGCCTACTGGACGCCGCTCCTCTACGCCCGGAAGAACGCGCCGCCCGAGCTCGAGGCCGCCTTCGAGCGCGTGAAGGCGCACCTGCGGCCCGAGTGCTGGCGCGACTGGAAGGGGCCGGAGTTCGGGAACGACGGCTCCAAGACGATGGCCTGGGCGCGCGAGCACGTGGATGCGTGGCTCCGGAAGCTCAACCCGGAGGTCGCGCTCATCATGTTCGGGACGAACGATCTGGGGCAGATCGATGCGGCCGCGTACGCGGCGCAGACGCGCGAGGTCGTCCGCCGGTGCCTCGACA
>DHGK01000332.1:0-11082 GCA_002402755.1 Planctomycetes bacterium UBA4800 | reverse complement strand
GACTGGGACGGCACGCTGGCGAAGTTCGCGCGGTGGGAGGGGTACGACGTGCCGACGCTGATCTCGCGCGACGGCGTCCACCCGAGCAACCCGCCCGCCTTCAGGGACGATTACTCCGAAGAGGGGCTGCGCGCATCCGGCTACGGGCTGCGAAGCGCGCTCGCGCTCCTTGCGTACGACGAGGTCGTGCGTGCGCTGCGGGCGCCTGCGGCGACCGCGGCGCCGTCGCCGCGCGGATGGCCGGCCTGGTTTCCCAGGGCCGCGGCGCTGCCGCCGCCCGCGGGCGAGGTCATCGAGGTGAAAGACGTCGCCGCGCTCTTCGCCGCGGCGAAGAACGCGCGGCCGGGCGCGACGATCCTGGTCGCGAAGGGCCGCTACGAGCTGCCCGCGCGCCTCGAGCTTGCGACCGATCGCATTGCGCTTCGCGGCGCGACGGGCAATCCCGACGACGTCGTCCTGGACGGCGGTCCGGCCGGGCTCGGGGAGCTGGTCGCGATCACGCACGCAGCGGATGTCTGCATTGCCGATCTCGCGATCGAGAACGTCCGGTGGAACGGGTTCAAGATCAACTCGGAGACCGGAGTCCACGGCCTCGCGATCCGGAACTGCGTGATCCACAACATCTGGCAGCGCGGGGTCAAGGGAGTGAAGGTGCCGCCCGAGCGGCGCGGGACGCTCGGCCCGTCGCGCTGCAGGATCGAGGGCTGTCTCTTCCGGAACGACCGCGCCAAGACCTTCGCCGACGACCCGGCCGACCAGGCGAACGGCTTCAACGGCAACTACGTGGGCGGCATCGATGTCATGTACGCGCGCGACTGGGTCATCCGCGGCAACGTCTTCATCGGCATCAAGGGGCGGACGGGCGAGGCCCGCGGCGCGGTCTTCCTCTGGCACGACTCGGAAGGCTGCGTCGTCGAGCGCAACGCCATCATCGACTGCGATTCGGGGATCTGCCTGGGGAACTCGCACAAGGCTCCGGAGACGCGCGTCCACGCGGCGCGATGCACCGTCAGGAACAACTTCATCGCGCGGGCGCCCGAGAACGCGATCCTCGCCGACTACACCGAGGGCTGCAGGATTCTCCACAACACCGTCAGCGATCCGAAGAGCCGCCTGGGGCGCCTGATCCGGATCGTGCACGCGGCGGACGGCCTCATCGTTGCGAACAATCTCCTCGACGGCCCGCCGCCGCGCAAGGAATCCGAGAGCGCCGTCGAGTTCCGCAACAACCTGACGGGCGACCACGGGGCCTTGTTCGTCGATGCGGCGCGCGGCGATCTGCACCTCAAGGCGGGAGTGGAGCGCGCGCGCGTCCGGGTACCCGCGCTGCCCGATGTGACCGGCGACATCGACGGCGATGCGCGCGGCAGCGAGCCCGCGGCGGGGGCGGNNGGGGGCGGACGAGCCGTAGGCGCGGCCGGCGGACCGTGCGCGGCGGGGATCCCGGCGGCGGACTCGGCGGTCAGCCGAGCACGCGCCACGCTTTCTGCGCGGCGGTGCCGAGCAGGTTCGGCGTCTGCGGGTGCTCCCGGCTCGGGAGGCGCGTCCGGATCGCCTTGTACCAGTCGCGGTAGGTCCCGGATTCGGGAAGCGCGGCGAGAGTGTCGAGCGCCGCGCGCGTGAAGGCGCCGTTGGCCCGATTGCCGAACCAGGCGTCGTAGCTGAACTCGCCGTCCTGGCAGCCGGCGAGAAGGAGCGCGTTCGGACCGGCGGGCCTGCGCCGTGCCGCGCGCGGCCGCAGGGGCGCGAACGCCGTCATGAAGGCAACGGGCGGCATGAAGCGCGCTTTCGGCGCGCGGGCGCCGCCTGGGACCGGCGGCCGTTCCGGTCCCAGGCGCGATACCGTGCCCGAGTGGCAGGAGTCGGCGATCATGACGACCCTGACGCCGGCGGCGCGGCGCTCGAAGAGAGCGTCGAGCTCGTCGTCGGAGAGGAGGTTGCCCTTGTCGATGTCCCACGGACAGAGGACCTCATCGACGCCGTCGGCCTCATCGCCGTCCTCGTCGGGAATGAACGAGCCGTGCCCGGAGTACTGGACGACAACGAGGTCGCCCGAGGCGGCCTCGGCCAGCAGGCGCGCGATCGCCGCGGAGATCTCCTTCTTCTTCGCGCGCCGGTCCATGAGCGTGCCGACCTGGAAGCCGCGCGCGGCGAGGACCGCCTCCCAGTCCTTCGCGTCGTTGACGCAGCCTGCAAGATCGCTGTCGGTGCCGGGGTAATCGTTGATGCCGATGCACACGGCGAGCTTTCGCATGCACGACCTCCTGCGCGTTGCGCCTTGTGTGTGCGGGGCGCCGTCCGGCGCGGTCATGAGGGAGAGTCGGGCGAGCGCCGCGGAATTTCGGCGGCCGGGTTCCGAGGGCCGGGCAGTCGTTGTCAACGCCCGCGGGCTTGTGTATAGTGCGGGAACGCGAGAAGGAACGCGCCCGAGGGAGGAACGGCATGCACCATGCGGAATCGACGCGCGGTCTTCGTGGCCGCCTGCGGGTGGTTGTGCCGGCGGCGCTGGCGCTGGTCCTCATCGGCGCGGCCCCGCCCCCGCACCGCGTCCCGCGGGCGCCGGGGCCCGCGGCGCCCGTTGCCCCCGCCGCGCCCGAGGAAACGGACGAGGCGATGCTCGCGCGGTTCGCCGCCGCGGTGACGACCGGCGAGGTGCGCGGCCTCGGGAACTTCATCGTGCCCGAGGAGGCGGACGACGAGGAGCTTCTCGGGGCGTTCGTCGCGGCGCTTCGCGCCGTGTGCGGCTCCCCCGGCGCGTTTCGGCTCGTGAGCTTCGCCCGCATCGCGCCGGACAGGATCTTCGCGTGCTACTTCGCGGGCCGGTCCGGGGTCTCCGAGAACCGCGGGCCTTTCATGCTGGTGTTCGAGAAGCTCGACACGCGGTGGAAGACGAGCCTTCTCGCGCAGATCAAGGCGATGGGCATGAAGGACGCGGACGTCGCCGCGCAGATTCGCCGCGCCTTCGCGTGCCGGGTGATGGGCCTGCGCTTCGGCCGTCTGACGCTGAGCCAGTACGCCGCCCTCCTCGACGCGAGCGCCGATGCGTGCGCCGCGCTCGCCGAACCGCCGTACGGGCTCCCGTTCGGCCCGGACGCCGTCGAGCGCATGCGGAAGCAGGCGCAACAGGTGCTGACCTTCGCCGGCCGTCCGTGGGCCGACATCGAGAAGACGCTGATTGCCGAGGCGGGCGAAGACCGGCTGCCGGAGCTCGGCGACTCCTATCTCGGTCTCTACATCGAGGCGGGGGAAGGGACGCGCGAGTGGAGAATACCGTATGCCGGGAATGAGGACGGGTTCGCGGCCGAGCGCCTGCCGTTTCTGACCGGCGAGGATGTGCTCCGCGCCCGGGCCGATGCGGACGTGGAACCGGGCGAGCGCGGCGTCGGCATCACGCTGAGCGCACAGGGCACGGCGATGCTCACGAACGTCACGCTCGGCTGCTCGGGGAGGCGCTTCGCGATCGTCCTGGACGGCAAGGTCATCTCGACGGTGCCGATCACGACTCCGATCACGAACGGCGAGGTCGCCATCGGCGGCGGTTTCAGCGCCGAGGAAGCCTCGGCCATCGCCGCGAGACTGAACGCCTATCGCGCCCGCGCCATGGCGCGGTGCAAGGAGATCGAGGGTGCGCACGCCGGCGCGTCGCCGTGATCGCGGGCCGCAGTCGCCGGTTGCGGCGCTAAAGCCCATAATGTATACTACCGATATACATATCGCACGCTGCTCGAGGAGGCGACCATGGAAGCCAGTATCGTGGATCTCCGCTACCGGATGAAGGATGTGCTCAGAGCCATCGATCGTAACGAGGAAGTGCGTATTCTGTACCACGGCAAGGTGAAGGCGAAGATGCGGGCCGCCGGCAGGGCTCGGGCCATGAAAGTCGCGCAGCATCCATTCTTCAAGATGCGTGCCTCTTCCGGTACGGTCGAGGAGGAGATGGATGGGCTGCGGGGAGACCGCCACCGTGCTCTTTGACACCGATATCTTCATCTGGATCCAGCGCGGCAACGTCAAGGCCGCGCAGATCGTCGATCGCGAGCGAGAGCGTCTGCTCTCGGTCATGACCTACATGGAGCTCTTGCAGGGCGCGAAGGACCGCACGCAGCACCGCGCCGCGCTGAGTTTCCTCAGAGACTTCGGTTTCACGACCCTGCCGCTGACGGAGAACATCGGCCATCGCGCCGCAGTCTACGTGGAAGAATACGCGCTCGGACATGGGCTTCGGGCCGTGGACGCGGTGATCGCCGCGACCGCGGCGGAGCACGGGCTCGTACTGTGCACGAGCGATGCAGGCCACTTCAGGCCCATCAAGGAGCTCAAGCTCAAGATCTTGCGGCCGTGATCCGGCATTGATCACGTGCGGCCGGCGCATCGATCCGCGGGGGAGCCAGGGCGAGCAGCCCCAGCACACGAACTACACGCAGGCGGGCGCCGCCGCGGACGCCCGCGGGCTGCGCGGCGGCTACAACGAGACCTGGACCGTGTTCTGGATCACGGCGCATTTTCTGAACGCCGCGGCGCGGTTCAAGGAGCTGGGCGTCGATCTGTCGGCCCACTGACGAGGGGAACGCGCGAGCCGCGCGCACGCTCCGGCCGGGACGTGCGCGCGGCTCGCGAAGGCGTTGCCGGCCTAATCGCAGGCCGATGATTTGAAGCTCTCGCAGGTGATGACGTCCGGCGTCGGGTCGATGCCGCACGTCTCGAACGGCGCCTTCGGCGCCGGCCCCTGCGCGAACAGATAGCCGAGCACGTAGATGGCATCGGCGATGTCGACGGCGTTGCTGTCGTTGGCGTCGGCGGTCTTGACGCAGTCCAGGTGCCCCTGCGCGAAGAGGTGCCCCAGGATCGCGACCGCGTCGGCTATGTCGGTCTTGCCGTCCTGGTTCGGGTCGCCGCGGCGGAACGCGACGCCGGCGCACTCGTCGGGGATCCCATCCGCGTCGTTGTCCGTCGACGTGCCCTGCGCGATGTCGCAGGAGTCGGGGACGCCGTTTCCGTTGCAGTCGTTGCCCGCAAGCTCGCAGTCGTCGGGGATGCCGTTTCCGTTGCAGTCGTTGCCCTCGAGCTCGCAGGCATCGAGGACACCGTTCGCGTTGCAGTCGTTGCCCTCGAGCTCGCAGGCGTCGAGGACGCCGTTCTGGTTGCAGTCGCCGGCCTCGAGCTCGCAGGCATCGGGGACGCCGTTCCGGTCGCAGTCCGGGTCGGGAATGCCGGCCGCGGTCGCCGTGCCCAGCGCGGCGATCTCCGCGTCGGTCATCGCGTACGCGCGCACCTGGACGCTGTTGATGAAGCCTTCGGAGTTCTCGCTGTCGTTGTCCGCGAAGAGCAACGCCTGGGCATCAAGAGAGAACCGGCCGTCGACCGGGCCTCCGGAGTTGTTCGTCACGCGAGCGCCGTTGAGATAGCTTCGGTGCGCGTTGAGCGGGGCGTCGACAACGAGCGCCACACGGTGCCACTCCCCGCCCGTGAGCACGCCGGCATAGTTGGAGGAGATTCCCAGCCCCCCGTCCCCATCGATGAACCAGTCCCCGTCGTTGTCGTTGGCCGTGGCCGTCTGGAGAAGCGACGTGTAGCCCGAGCGATCGGCGAGGAACTGCACGTCCATGATCAGCGTGTACTGGTTGAGGTACGCGCCGCCGCCGTTCGCCGCGAACCCATGCGTGAGCTCCAGGAACGTCCCGCGCGTGAAATGGGCGACCTGGGCATCGGCGCCGCCGATGGTCGCCGTCTCGAACGTGACGCCGGGCTCGGCGGCGGGCGCGGCGGCGCCGGGCACGATGTCCGCGGCGCCGGCCGACCCGGCGAGCGACCCGTCGAACTGCCAGGACACGGCGGCGCCCGCCTGGCACGTGTCGGGTATGCCGTTGAGATCGCAGTCGGGGACCGTGCCGTCGAGGATCTCGCAGGCGTCCAGGATGCCGTTCTGGTTGCAGTCGCGGCCGGCGAGCTCGCACTCGTCGGGAACGCCGTTGCCGTTGCAATCCTCGCTCGCCCCGCTCGCGATGTCGCACTCATCGGGAATGCCGTTGGCGTTGCAGTCCCCGCTCGTGCCGTCGCGAATGTCGCAGTAGTCCTTGACGTTGTTGCCGTTGCAGTCGTCAGCGGGGTTGCTGACGGCGCACTCATCGATCTCGGCGGGGATTCCCGCGGCGCTGGGGCCGCCGAGCTCGGCGATCTCATCGGCGGACATCGGGAAGTTACGGATCTGGACGCTGTTGAGGAGCCCCTCGGCGTTCTCCTGGTCGTTGTCGGCGAAGAGGAGCGCCGCGGGGTCCAGGGAGAAGCGACTGTCGAGCCCCTGGCCGGTCAACTGGTTGACCTGCGCGCCGTTGATGAAGTACGTCATCGTCCCCGCCGCAAGGTCGACGACGAGCGCCAGGCGATACCAGACATCGCTCTCGACCATACCGCCGTAGACGCCCGAGATACCGATGCCGCCGTTGGTGTGGATGAACCACTCCCCGTCGTTCGAGTTCTCGAGGTTCGTCTGCAAGAGGCTCGTGAAGTCCTTGGGGCGGTTCGGGAACATGACATCCATGATCAGCGAGTACCTGTTGACGTACAGGCCGCCGCCGTTCGGGTCGAAGCCGTGCGTCAGGCGCAGGAACGTGCCTCGCGTGAAGTGGACGGCCTGCGCGGGCTCCCCGCCGATCGTCGCGGTTTCGAAGGTGACGCCGGCCGCCGTGGCGGGCGCCGCGAATCCCGGGACGAGGGGCTCTCCGCCCGTCGTGGACGCAAGATCGCCGTTCAGGTCCCACTGGGAGACGGCGGCGTACGCCGTTGCTCCCATGCACAGCACGGCAAGCAGCATCGCGCCCCATTTCCCGTCGCGTGTCGTCTGCATCATGGTCGAGTTCTCCTTGTTGCCGCAGTTGAAGAACGTTGCCGTCCCGGAGCATGCGGTGCGTGAATGCGCGCCGCGAAATGCAACCAGACCCCGAAGCCCAGAACATGAGCTTCCAATCATCGAGTATATGCGTAACGGGGGGTTCTTGACAAGAGCGTCTCGCCGGCGCGGGGCGGCGTTCTCAGTGGGCGCCGCCGGTTCGGGCATAGATCAGGATCGCCGATGACCTCTGCGCGGGGAGCGTGACCGGCAGCCCGAGCTCGGTCAGCTCGCGCCCGGAAAGCTCGCGGGCTTGCCCGGGGGCGTCGAGGTCGGCGACCGCGTAGCGGGCTGCCGGATCGAGCCCGCGCAGGCGGAAGCGCGCCGTCTCGTAGGGGCTGTCCGCCCGCCTGAACGCCTGGACGAAGCCCTTGCCCGCCTCCGGCCGGTCGAACTGCCACGCGAGCCAGACATCGCCGGCCAGGCTCCAGCGCGTCAGGGGGTAGAAGTCGCCGAGCCAGAACTCCTCGGTGCGGCGGAAATCCTCGACCGTCTTGCGGAGGAGGGGCAGGTCGATGCTCCGGTTGCGCACATCCCATCCGATCCGGAAGGCGGGGGCGAACGCGCTGCGCATCGCGTACGCATCGGCGATGCCGAGCCCGGTGCCGTGGTGCGGTATCCACAGAGAGAGTCCCATCGTGTGGCACTGCTGGCCGTCGGCGATCGAAGGGTGCGCGCCGCCCAGCGGGTAATCGCTGCGAAGAAGCGGCACGGAGCGCCGCAGGGTCTCGATGTCGTTGCGGCGGCCGCCGCTCGCGCAGGAGTCGATGAGGAGGTCCGGGTGGCGGCGGAGGAGCTCGTCCCAGTAGGCGAGGTAGCCCTCGACGTGGCGGATCTCGGCGATGCCCTGGCGATCCGGAGCATCGGCGGCGCGCCAGCAGCCGAGCGGGCTCATGTTGAAGTCCTGGCGATACACATCGATGCCCTCGGCCGTGATCAACGCGTCGAAATGCTCGAGGACCCACTTCCAGGCTTCCTGGTTGCCGAGGTCGAGGAGACGCGCGCCGCCGTCGCGGAGGATCCACTCGGGGTGGTTGCGCTCGAGCCACGAGCCGTCGACGAGCCGCTCGGGCTCGAACCAGACGATGAACTTCGCGCCGCGGGCGTGCACGCGGTCGGCGACCTCGCGCAGGCCCTTGGGGAATCGCTCGCGGTCGATGTCCCAGGTGCCCGTGTTCCACCAGCCGTCCGGGTGCACGAACCACCCGGTGTCGATGAACCAGTAGTCGAGCTTGATCCCCGCATCGAACCAGCCCTCGACCTGCTCGATCTCTTCGGCTGCCAGCGGTCGCTCGTTCCCGAAGCAGCTCGCGTAGTGCGTCGGCACGAGCGTGCCGCCCGGTCGCGGCAGGTTGTGCTCGACCAGCCAGCGGCGCCAGATGTTCTGGGCGCGGATCCAGTCCCCGCTCTTCCAGAACTGCAGCGCGACAAGGGGGGAACGGACTTCCTCGCCGGGCCGAAGCGTGAAGCGGGTGAGCTCCTGGCCGCCCCGCACGCGCAGGCCGCGATCGGCGTCACGGGTGAAGCGCGCGGCCCACTGTCCCGGCCAGCCTATGACCGCGATCAGCCCGCCGCCCTGCCACTCGATGTTGAAGTACGGGAAGGCGTCGGTCGTGGGCCGGCCGCCGGCCGGGGCGAAGCGCGCATCCGCACCCGGCGGCAGGGGCAGCGCGTGCGGCTGGTAGCTGTCGGCCGTGCAGTTGTCGCCCGTGTGGTGGTGGAGGACGAACTCGCCCTCGAAGGGACGCTCCCACGCGAGGTCCACGGCCTGGATGTCCGACAGGATCGGCGTGTCGGCCGCGCTCGTGTTCTTGAAGTGCAGCGTCCACTCGACGGTGGGAAAGCGGGCGTACAGGACGGCGGTGCAGCGGACTTGCAGCCCGGTTCCGGCGTCCGTCCAGGTGAGCGTTCGCTCGGTGCGATGCGGATCGAGCGCTCGGGAACTACGCTCGATCTTCCACTTCGGGAGGAACTCCGGCGATGGGGCGCCGCCGTACACGAAGGAGAACGGCGGCTCGGCGGAGCACAGGTCGAGGCGCCGCGCCTCGCGCACGGGCAGGTCGGCGAGGCGGGTCTCGCGCCCGTCCTCGAGCGCGACCTTCGCGTCGAGCCAGTCGGCGTGGTCGTGGCCGATGCCGTCCGGCGTCTCATCCGCCTGGATGACGAATTCCGTCGCGCCCGCGAGGTCCGCGTCGACGAGCACGGCGGGCATGCCCTCGCGCAGAACGCCCGAGCGGAACCTCTCGGCGCCGCCGGCGAGGACCGAGAAGACGACGCTGCCCCTGCCGCCGCTCGTCATCTCGTTGCTGTCGATGCCGACGCTCGCCGTGAAGGCGCGGCCCCGTCCCGGCAGCACGACGAGGATCCTGCTCGGCGCATGGCAGCACATTCCGTGCGCGAAGTCCCGTCCGGCGATGCGGAGCGGCTTGCCCGCGCGGGCGCTGACAAGCACCGGCCCGTGGTTGGCGAACACGACGAGCGCCGGTTCAGATTGCACGTCGGGCCGCCGGCCCTCGAGTCGTGCCGAGACCCAATCGTCGCGCTCCGCCAGCTCCTCGGGCAGGACGGCGGCACCCTGGAGCACGGCGGGGAGAACCAGAAGACACGCCATCCGCGACACGCAGGTCATGATCGTCTCCCAAGGCCCGAAGAGCGAAGCTGCGGCGAGTATCTTGCTTTGGGGCGCGGGATGTCAAGGGGGCTCCTCGCCGAAAAACCTGCTGCTTCTCGGGATCTGTCGCGTAGAGGAATGCCCTCCTCGTTCGGGGCGGCGTCCGTGTCCACCCGGATGTATTCCACGGCCGTGGAATGTTCTACGCCCGCAGGGCCTCCAGCATGAGATTCTCCTCGGTTGCCTCGCGCTGTTCGGCCAAGAACCGTGCATGAGCGATCGCAAGCCGGCGCGCGGCGTCCTTCTTCGTGCACCCCAGGTCGACGAGCGCCGCCGCCAGGACCTCGTCCGTGTCCGGCCGCAGGTTTTCCACGACCGTGGACTTTTCCACGACCGTGGAATATGAAAGGCCCCCGCCTTTTTCCACGGCCGTGGAATCCGGCGGGTCGTCGTAGACCGGCCTCACCCGGACCTCGGCCACGGTCGTCGCCCGCGAAAGCTCATCGCCCATGGACAGATTGCAGTACGCGTGAGAGAGGCCGTTCGCGTTTGCATCGTCCACGATCCTCATCGCGAACCTCCCCGCGGTCAGACAACGGCGACGCGAACTCGTGAGGCGCCCCGCGCGAGCCTGTACGCATATCGCATGCGGTGTGGACGGGCTCGCGCTTCTTCTGTGCTCGGGGATTCATGTTATAATTGTCGTGGAGGACCGTTGTCATGCCACTGGTGATTCCGGACGAAACGTTGCGAGCCGCCGGCATGAAAGAGGGGGAGGCGAAGGTCGAGATCGCTTGCCGCTGGTTCGACGAAGGCAGACTTGCGATCGGACACGCGGCTTGCCTGGCCGGCATGAGCAAGGCCGAATTCGAACGAGAGCTGGAGCGGCGGGACATCCCGCGATATAGATACACGGAGGAGATGCTGGATCACGACGTCGACGTCCTCAAGAAACTCGGGCGGTGGTGAGTGCCGGTCGTTGTCGTCAGCGATTCTTCCCCGATCCGTGCCCTGCACCATCTGGGGCTCCTCTCGCTCTGCCGGAACCTCTATGGATCCGTCGTCGTCCCCGAGGCTGTCTGCCGGGAGCTTCGTTACTCGACCGCGAGGTGTCCCGAACTTGACATCGCCGGCCTTCCGGGCTTCGAAGTACGGACCCCTCGCTCGAATCCCACGGCGCTTGGCGTGCCCTCTGATCTGGATGCCGGCGAGAGCGAGGCCATCGCGCTGGCTATCGAGTTGTCCGCGGACCTGATTCTCATTGACGAGCGCAAGGGAACCGAAGCGGCCAGACGTCTTGGTCTAACCACGATCGGTGTACTCGGCGTATTACTGGAGGCCAAACGTCGATCCATGATCGACCGGGTCCTTCCTTGCTTCGACCGACTCGTTGCTGACCTGAGGTTCTTCGCCTCTCCGGCACTGCGCCGGCGATTGGCTGAGCTTGCGAACGAGTGACGCCGGGGTGTTCCCCTCGCCGAAAGGGCTGCCGCTTTTCGAGGGCAGGAAATCCGGGGACAGTCAATGAGTCATCGCGCCGGGCGTGGAGATACTCACACGTTCACTCGGATGACAAATCAGTGAC
>DHGK01000315.1:622-15297 GCA_002402755.1 Planctomycetes bacterium UBA4800 | reverse complement strand
CGGGAATTCGGGGACAGTCACTGATTTGTCTCAACGCGGGGACAAACCTCCCGCACAGAACGACAAATCAGTGACTGTCCCCGAATTCCCGCGGCTTGTGACCGTGTCCTCGGGTGAGTATCCTGGATCTTGAGGTTGCGCGTGCGAAAAGCCCTGTTCGTCGTCATCCCTCTCGCGTGTGCGCTCGGTTCTCGGTCCGTCGCGGAGCCCGCGCCCGCAGGCGGCACGATCGCCATCGTCGAGTGGCAAGCGCCCGATCCCGGCCTGCTCGAACGACTGGGAGATTCCTTCGCGCTCCTCGCGTACAGCGGGGATCTCGCCGTGGTGCTCGCGCCGCCGGGGGCGGCGATTCCGGACGCGTTCGCCGGGATCCTCACCCTTTTGGAGCCGCTCGACGCCGCGGGCGACTACTACCTCTTCCACGTCGCCGACGCCGGCCGCGCATCGTTCGCGGGAGACGCGCGCGTCCTCGCGCGGCGCGGCGGCACCGTTCTCCTCCGGAGCGCCGAGGGCGCCCCGCGGCTCACCGCCGAAAGCGAGGCATCCCTCCCGGGAATCGCGCAGCCCCTCCTCATCTCGCTCGTCCCGGCGGCGCCGCCATCGGTACGGGATCGAAAGCTCGCGAGGGACGACCCTCCGGTGATCGAGTTCGATCCGCTCGTCGCCCCCATGGTCGCCGCGGTCGACCAGACGGCCTACACGAACGTCTGGCAGGCGCTCGACGACTTCGAGACACGCTACGCCTACACGCCGGAGAACAGGGCGGCCGCGGCCTGGATGGCCGACCTCTTCCTCACGTACGGCCTCGAGGTCGAGACGCAGGTCTACGCACGCAATCCCGATCGCGCCAACGTGATCGGAATCCTGCCCGGCATCCTCGATCCCGGGGCGGTCGTCTACGTGGGAGCGCACTTCGACTCGATAAGCCCCACCGCCGCGACGCTCGCCCCCGGCGCCGATGACAACGCCAGCGGCACGGCGGCGGTCCTCGAAGCCGCCCGGGTGCTGAGCGGGCACTCCTTCGCGTACACGATCAAGTTCGCGGCGTTCAACGAGGAAGAGCAGGGCATGGTGGGGTCGCGGAACTACTGCGCGAAGATCGCGGCGGAGGAGGAGCGCGTCATCGGCTGCTTCAACTTCGACATGATCGCCTACGCGGGCACGGACGCGGCGCCGCCCGATCTGGCGATCTACACGAACAGCGCGTCGATCGAGCTGGCGTACGTGCTCGCGGCCGCGTGCACGGCTTTCGTTCCCGACGGCGTCGAGCCCAAGGTCTTCGAGGATGCCGGCGCGACCTGGTCCGACCACGTCTCCTTCTGGAACCGCGGCTACAAGGCGATCACCGGCATCGAGGACGGCGGCGCCTGGAACGACTTCTGCCCCTGGTATCACACCGTCGAGGACACCATCGAGAAGTACCCGAAGGACTACCCGACGCACGTCACGGCCGCCATCGTCGCCGCACTCGCGCACGTCGCCGTCCCCCTGTCGCCCGACGACTGCGACGGCGACGGGATCCCCGACGCCGTCGAGCTGGCGAGCGGCACGGCCGCCGACTGCAACGCGAACGGGATTCCCGACGACTGCGACATCGCCGCGGCGGCAAGCCTCGACTGCAACGCGAACGGCGTCCCCGACGAGTGCGACATCGCGTTGGGGACGAGCGCCGACGCGGACTCGAACGGCATTCCCGATGAATGCGAGGGCTACAGGCGCGGCGATGCGAACGCCGACGGCGCCATCGACATCGCCGACGCCGTCTTCGTCCTGGACCATCTCTTCGCAGCGGGACCGGCGCCGAGCTGCAGGGACGCCGGGGACGCCAACGACGACGGCGCCCTCGACATCGCCGACGCCGTGGCGATCCTGGGCCATCTGTTCGCGGCCTCGGGGCCGCTGCCGCAGCCGTTCGGCTCCTGCGGCGTCGATCTCACGGCGGACGACCTTGACTGCGGGAGTTTCCCGCCGTGCGAGGAGGGCACGACATGACTCCGAGACTTTCACTGGCGTCGGGCGCCATCCTGCTGATGGCATCAACCGCGGTTCGCGGGCAGTCGGCCAAGGAGTGGACCACCATCAACAACGGGCTGACCTGTCCGTACGTCTCCTCGATCGCCATCCATCCCGCCGCGATCTACCTGGGCACGGCGGAAGGCTGCTTTCGAAGCCTCGACATGGGGTCGACGTGGGAGAACTCGACCGCCGCGGCAGGTTGTGCCGGACTCACCGTCGGCGACATCGTCGTCGTCCCGGACCGCCCGGAGCTGGTGTACTTCGGCACCTTCGCGCACGGCGTCTACAAGAGCGCCGATGGCGGCGGCACGTGGACCCCCATCAACGAGGGGCTTCCCACCAGGCGGGTCATGAGGCTCGCCGTCCATCCGGCCGATCCGAGCATTCTCTTCGCCGGGCCCGACGGCAAGGGCATCTATCGAAGCCTCGACGCCGGCCTGACCTGGACGGCGTGCGGCCCGGGAAAAGACGTGCGCTGCTTCGCCATCGACCTCGTGACGCCGGACGTTCTGTATGCGTCGACGGAAAGCTGGGTCAAAAAGACGACGGACGGGGGCAGGACATGGAGCCTCCTCGCGAACGGCCTTCCGGTTCCTTACGTGGCAGGCCTGTGCCTGGCCCCGTCGGAGCCGTCCGTGCTGTACGCCGGTCCGAGCGAATTCGGAGTCTACAAGTCGGCGGATGCCGGGCAATCCTGGAGCTGGAGCGGCGCCGGCTTGCCCGCGCAGACCGACATGCGTATTCTCGTCGTCGATCCGCTCGCCTCTCGGATCGTCTACGGCGCGGCGTACGACCACGGCGCCTGGCGAAGTCTCGACGGGGGCGAAACCTGGAGCGCGTTCAACGAGGGCCTCGAGGGATACAGCGTGCTGACCGTGGCCGTGGATCCCTCCGATCCGTCCCGGCTCTACGCGGGCACCGCCGCGAACGGCGTGTTCGTTCGCCGTTCGCCCGCACATTCCTGTTTCCGGCGTGGGGACGCCAACGCGGATGGCCGGCACGACATTGCGGATGCTGTCTTCATCCTCCGCACCGTGTTCGGGCAGATGTCGAATGACTGCCTCGATGCATCCGACATCGATGACAATGGGCTCGTCGACATGATCGACGGCGTGTGCGTGCTCGGCTATCTCTTCGGAAACGGCCGCGCTCCCGCCGCGCCCTTCCTGTCGTGCGGCGCGGACGGCACGGCCGACAGTCTCGACTGCGCCGGCCACGCGTCCTGCGAGTGACCGCCGGCCGCCGGGGGCGGCAGACCGCGGCGGGTTCGCCGCGAGCCTTCGCCATTCCGGACCGGGTCTCCCGCGGGAACGACGGTTGCAGAACTCCCCTCCCGGAAGGCGGGTGACCGCCTGGACAACGTCCGCTGCGAAAGGAGACACACAACCGTACCGTCCGGACGAGGCGGGCAAGATGCGCCGGCTGCGCGCCGAGGTCGAGGATCTCGTGAGCGCGATGCCGCGCGAGGAGTCGCCCTGAGTACCCCGTTCCGCAATCACGGAGACACACAGAAAGCCCTGCTCGGGCGCCCTGGCAAGGCGCGCGATTGAAGCGATCCGCGGAGCCGATCGCCGAATGAGCGCAACGCCCCGGTCACGCGGCCGGGGCGTTGTGCCATCGACGCGCAGTCGCCGCAGCGTCATGAGGCTCGCAGCGATGCATCTCCTTCAGCCGCCGCTCTACCGCCTCATGCGTTTGACAGGGTCGCCGAGATTCTACTCTTCAGCTTCCATCGCATCACGGGACGGCGCACACAGAAGTCCGTTGTTGTACGCATCGAGAGTCTCGTAGAGCGGCTCTCCGCTGCGCCAGGGAGAAGCCTTGCCGCCCGCGGTGACGATGGCCTCGCCAATGGGGCCGTACACACACATCCAGACATCGGCTGCGTCGATCGTATCCGCGATGCAGGTTGGATCGTTGCCGATCAGCACGTTGAGCTTGGCGGCAACGAGCGCGTTGAACATCGTGTGCAGCTTGTCGTTTCCGCCCGCCTCCCACATCAGCGCAACGGCGTCGGCCTGAGTATACACGACACAGCCGACCTCAAGATACTCCGCCTCCACCGGCCATGCCTCGGGATGATTCTTCCAGTAGCCGGGAGTCCCCGTCCCCGGCGAATCGTAATCGCACGGGCAATCGAGGTCGATCGGGGCGAATACGAAGTCGAAGGGAGGACAGGAACTCCCTTGGGGCGGCGTAAGCGAGAGCTCGCCTGTGACGGTGAAGACGCCGCACGGCGGTACAATCCATAACCCGGCGAGAATGCAATCGACCGCAGGATTCGCGGCGATCTCCTCGTCCGTCCCTTGGGCGACGATCTCGTCCCCGATGGAGATGGCATACGTGGCGCGATACACGACCTCGGTTGACCCCGTGACCTTGATTGCGTAGCCGTCGCAGTCGGCGATCAGCTCCGCGTCGAGCGACGCCTCGCACTCACACGGACAATCCAGATCGGCCGGTTCGAATTCGAATTCGAAATAAGGGTGCGTGCTCTTGGCAGGCACGAGCGAGATACCGCCTGTGACGGTGAAGGCGCCGCACGGCAACGCGGTCCAGGGCTCATTGATCACGAGATTGACCGAGGAGTTCGGCGGGATGGTGACCGCCGCGCAACCTTCGGCTACAATCTCGTCTTCGATGGAGAAGACGTAACAGGCGAGATACTCGACCGCCACCGTCGTCGTTGTCGTTCCTGTGACGTGAATCTCGTAGTGGGTGCAGTCGGCCGTCATATCCACAAACTCGAAGTGAATCGTGGCGGATGCCGGCAAGGTGAACGACAAAGTACACACGCTGACGACCAACGCTGAGAAGAGACGCTTACGCATACACATACCTCCTTCTCCAAGAGCGACAGACCTCGAGGTCATCCGCTCCTCGCCAACAGCGCCCTCCCAATCCACGTACCACCGCGAGCCGCCCAGGGAGTGCGTCAACTCCGCTCAGAGCACAGGTCTCTCCGCCGCTCGTCCAAGCGGCACACAAACCAGGCTCTCACATCCCGGACAAATACCAAACTCACATGCACATGCGCCTGCCCTTGCGTACAGTGAATTGTAGTGCGTGCGGCGCTCTTGTCAATATTCCTTTTTCCAGGGCCCCTCACTCGCGCTGCGGCCCCGCGGTACGCTTGCCGCAGCCTTTCGGGCGGTGAATGGTGGTGCCCGTGCTCACGCTCGGCGCCCGCCTCCAGACCGCCGTGATCCCGCTCCTTTGGGGCATACGCGTCCAGCCCCACGAATGCACATGATTATTCAGCGTTCATGGCATCGCATGTCTCCCGGTCGTGAGGAAGCTCACTGCGCGCTCGAACGGACCTGCCGCGCCTCGCCGTTCACGCGCACCGCGACCTCGCGCGGCTCGGCCGAGCGGATCCGGTAGTCCGTGACCTTGCCGTCCCGCCACGCCAGGTCGACCGTGAAGCCGCCGCGGGCGCGCAGGCCCTTCACGGAGCCCGACGGCCACGCCGCCGGAAGCGCGGGCAAGAGCTCGATCTCGCCCGCGTGCGACTGGAGCAGCATCTCCGCAATCCCGGCGCAGCCGCCGAAGTTGCCGTCGATCTGGAACGGCGGGCAGGAGTCGAAGAGATTGGGCAGCGAGCCGCTCCCCCCGCCGGCGGGGCGCAGCAGGGTCGCGAGCAGCTTGTGCGCGCGGTCCCCGTCGCCCAGGCGCGCCCAGAAGCTCATGCGCCAGGCGAGCGCCCAGCCGTTGCTGTCATCGCCGCGCGCGTCGAGCGACTTGCGGCAAGCGGCGGCCAGCTCGGGCGTGCCGCGCCGCGTGATCTCGTACCCGGGGTGCAGTCCGTACATGTGCGACGTGTGGCGATGAGTCGGCTCGGGCTCGGGGTACGGCTCCAGCCACTCCTGCAAACGGCCGTCCGGCCCGATCTGGTTGGGCGCGAGCCGGGCGCGCTTCTCCGCGAGCTCGCGGCGCAGCTCCTCGTCGACGCCGAGAATCTCGGCGGCGCGGGCCGTGTTGCCGAAGAGCTCGCGGAGGAGCTGCATGTCGACGGTCGGCCCGAGGCAGACGTGCGCCGTTCCGCCGTCCGGGAGCCTGAACGCGTTCTCGGGCGAGTTGGACGGCGCGGTCACGAGCCACTTGCGTTTCGGCTCCTCGACGAGGTTGTCGAGGTAGAAGAGCGCCGACTCCTTCAGGACCGGGTAGGCCCACGCGAGGAACTCCCGGTCGAGCGTGAAGGCGTAGTGCTCCCAGAGGTGCTGGCAGAGCCACGCGGAGCCGCTGACGGTCGCGCCCCAGCCCGCGTGCTCGCCGGGCGAGGTGAAGCCCCAGGCGTTCGTGATGACGTGGGCGACCCAGCCGCGGGCGTCGTAGTACGCCTTCGCCGTCCTGCGGCCCGGCTCGACCAGCGAGGCGACGAGCTTGTGGAGCGGCTCGTGCAGCTCGGAGAGGTTGCAGACCTCGGCGGGCCAGTAGTTCATCTGCACGTTGATGTCCAGATGCCAGTCGCCGTTCCAGGGCGTCTGGATCTCCTCGGCCCAGACGCCCTGCAGGTTGGCGGGCAGGCCCCCCGGCCGAGATGAGCTGATGAGAAGATAGCGGCCGAAGTCGAAGTACAGCGCCGCGAGCGCGGGATCGGGCGCGCCCCCGGCGAACCCCGCGAGCCGCCGGTCCGTGGGAAGCGCGCTGTTCGCGGTCGCCGGCAGGCGCAGCTCCACGCGGTCGAACCAGCCGCGGAAGTCGCGGAGGTGCTCGCGGCGGAGCTCGTCGAACGAACGGGCGGCGGCCCGTTCGAGATCCGCCGTCGCGGCGGCGATCGGGTCCGCCAGTTGCCGCCCGGCAAAGCCGCGATAATCCGTGGCGGCCGCCAGCAGCAGGACGACGTCATCCGCGCCGCTCACGACGAGACGGTTCGCCTGCGCCGTCACGCTCCCGCCCGGCGCGAGCACGCGAAGCCGCGCGGCGTAGGCGACGCCCCGGCCGCCGCGCCCGTCGTTCAGCGTGCCCGTCATCAGCAGCTCGTTCGGGCCGGCGGCGGCGGTCGTGAACCGCTCCGGCCGGTCGAGCGACACGGTGAAGGAGAGCGACCCCGGCCGCGATGCGGTCAATCGCGATACGAACACCTCGTCGGGCGCGCTGACGAAGTGCGTGCGCTCGTAACGGATGCCTTGCCGTTCGTACTCGACCCGCGCGACCGCCCGCGCGAGATCGAGCTCGCGCCGGTACGAGCCGGCCGCGGCGCCGCGCACGAGGCGGACATCGCCGGCCATGCGGCCCGGCCCGCCGATGTTGGACACGGCGAAGGTGAGGACGTTGGCGCCCGGCTTCACCGCATCGCCGCACGCCAGGCGGTGCGGCCCCTCCCAGCCCGCGGGCCGCGTCCGGCCGATCTCGCGGCCGTTCACGAGGACGATGCTCGTGTCGTCGAGCGCGCCGAACTCGACCGCCCAGTCGTCCCGGGCTCCTTTCTCGACCTCGAACGTCGCTCGGAAGAGCTTCCACTGCCCGACCGGAATGTCGAGAAGCGCGCCCCGCATCTCGACCGCCTGCCAGTCGTCGCCGCCGTCCGACTCCGCCTGCCGGACCGCGTCCTCCTCCGACGCCGCGTCTCGCCGGAACCAGATGGCGGGCACGATCCGATCCGATCCCGCGAACTCGAGGCGCAGGTTGCCGAGCGTCTGGTAGCACCCGAACGGCACGCCGGCGCCGCTTCCGTGACCCGAGCCCTTCCCCCGGCAGGTGAAGTTCGCGTTGACGAGTTGCTCGGCCTCGACGTTCTTGCCCTCGAGGAGCAGGCGGCGGATTTCGGGCAGCGCCTCGTGGGCGTCGGGCCGGTCGGAATCCTCGGGCGAACCCGACCACATCGAGCTCTCGTTGAGCACGATGCGCTCCTCGTCCGTGCCGCCGAACACCATCGCGCCGAGGCGTCCGTTGCCGAGCGGCAGGGACTCACGGAAGCTCGCCGCCGGCCGGTCGAACCAGAGCGCCGTCGCGGCCTCGGCGCCATCGAGGCTCACGCGCAGCGCGAGCGGTTGCTGGCTGCGTACGAGGCCGAGTTCCACATCCCCGGCCGGAGCGGCTGCGCCGACCGCGTCGAGGAACCGCCTCACGTCCGCGACGGCCCGTCCGTTCACGCGCAGGACGCAGTCTCCCTGCCGCAACCCCGCGCCGAACGCCGGGGATTCCGCCTGAGCCTCGTCGACGAACACGCCGCCCGAGTCCGCCGCCACGCCGAGCGCGGAGTACTCGTACCGAAGGAGGTCGCGGAGGCTCGCCCCCTGCCATGCAATCCGCGGCGCCTCCGCCGGCGCCCCCCCGCCGGCATCCAGGTGGTCGACCGCGGGGATGGCCGGCGTCCGCACCATCGCCCTCAAGCGCGGCGAGCGCACCCCGAACCCGTCCATCGGGAAGTTGACGAAGCCGAGGGCGAGCGCCGGCGAGCCTTCCCGGACGCGGAAGTCGCCCTTCGCGGCGTCGACGAACAGCGGATCTCCCGCGAGCGAATTCGCATCGCAGCCCTTGCCGGCGAACTTCACACGGTCGGTCTCGCCGGTCGCGAACAGGTTGCGGTCGATCTCCTTGCCCCACGGCGCGACGTGCATCAGGGCCGGCTGATAGGCGCCCATCACGATGTTGCGCGCGAAGACATCGCCGCTCTTCTCGAACCAGACGTGCGGGTGCAGGCTGTTGCCGACGATGACGTTGTTCGTCGCGACGCGCCCGTAGCCCTCGCGCATCTTCAGCCCGCCGCGGAGGAGGAGGTTGTCGCAGATCACGTAGCAGCTCGAGCCGTCATCCAGATCGATGTCCCAGCCGTGGTCGCAGCGCCAGCGGTTGCGCCGGAGCACCGTGGGCCGGACCATGTCCAGGACCGGCAGGGCGGGATCCGCCGCGACCTCGCGGTTCACGACGCGCGTGTCGGGGTGCCAGTACCGGTCCCGCCCCCACGAATTGAAGCTGCCGTGGTCGCCCGTCTCGAGCACCGTGTCGAAGACGTCGCAGTGCTCGATGACGTGGCCTCCCCAGCACCCGTCGCCGATGTTGATGCCCGCACGGGGCACGTCGTAGATCGAGCAGTGCCGCACGGTGATGCCCTGCGCCATCGAAATCTGCACGGGCGCGGTCTGCTTCTCGACGCGGCCGCTGCGCGTGATGAGGCAGTCCTCGACGAGGCAGTCGGCGGGGAAGTCCTCGCCGGCGGGGCCCGGCGTCCGGTCGAGCTCCGCGTAATCGAAACCCGCCCCGTAGTTGAAGAGCGGGCTCCGGACCGCGCGGGGGTCGCCGACGAAGGCGATGCCGTTCGCGCCGCACTCGCGAACGAGGCAGCCGCGCACGGCGATCCGGCGGTTGTAGCCGTCGGCGAACACGGCGTTGCCGCCGAGCTGGTCGAAGTCGCACTCCTCGACGGCCGAGTCCTCCGCGCCGCGGAACACCACGGCGCCGCCGCGGTACGTCGTCCAGTCGGAGCGCAGGAGCGGCTCGCGGTTGTCCATGAAGGTCCGCGCCGCGTGGCGGAACGCGAGGCCGCGNNCCCTCGACGATCGCCGCGCGCACGTCAACGCCGGCGGGCGGGAAGAGATACAGCGTGCTCGTCCGGGCATCGTGGAACCACTCGCCGGGCGCGTCGAGCTCCTCGCGAATGTTCTCGACGAACCGGAACTGCTCGTGCATCGGGCTCGGGCGGTTGTTCTGCCAGCCGCCCTCGTACCGGAGCGAGCCGTCCGCTTTCTTCCCGAGAATCCGCCAGTGCATGTCGCCCCAGAGCGCGGCGTGCATCGCGTGGATGTAGCCTCCGGCGGGATCGCTCCAGCGCGCGACGCGCTCGGGCGCGATGGCGTCGGCGGCGAAGCCGTTGAAGTGGCGCACATTGGGATCGTAGTTCGGGTATCGCGCCATGTGCAGGCGCCAGCCGTTGATGAAGAGTTGATCCAACGCGAGGCCGGCGGGCGTCTTCGCGTGCACGATTCCCTCGCCGGCGGGCGTCCAGTCGAGCCGCAGGCGCGCGCCGCCGCTCAGGATCGCCTCTTCCCCCGGGACGGCGGCATAGACGACCGGCGCGTTCGGGCCGCCCGAATCCTCGGCCGTGAAGCGGATCGTGTCGGCGAGGTAGTACGTGCCGCCGTGGATCCACACCGTGACCGGCGCGCGTCCGGCCAGGGAGCGCGCCGCGCGCTGCGCGGCGGCGAGTGTCGCGAGCGGCTGCTCCGCCGTGCCGGGCCGGGCGTCATCGCCCGAGGGCGAGACGTGAATCTCGGCGGCGTTCAAGGCGGCCGGTTGCGCCTCCGGCAGCATGCAGATCGACGCGATGATACCGAGGGCTGCGGTCGAGACTCCACGATTCGAGTTCATGGCACGCATTCCATTCATGGGTTGGCGGCACCGAACAGGCGGGTTGTCTGGAGCGCCGGGCATGTCCGGCGCCGGGCAGGTTCGCCTGAATCCTCTCTCGGGAGTATATGCGGCGTTGCGGCGCCCTGGCAAGGAGCGCACGGGGTTCGATCGGCATCGATGTTTCCGAGCTCCTCGATTTTCTCCTCGCGCGTCAAGGCCCTCCCGGTATACAATCCGTGCGCCGCGGACACGAAGTCGCCATGCAAGCTCGGCATGGGAGGAGGTGACGAGATGGCCTTCGCGCACGCTTTCCGGGCACACGCGCTCACAACGTCCTGCCTCGCGTGCTGTGTCGCGTCCTGTCTGACCTGCTGCGCGCCGAATGTGACCGAGGTCCCGGCGGCGGCCTCCCCGCTCGATGCCCCGGCCATGATCTCCGCCCTCACCCCCGACGGGGAGAAGGTGCTCCTGCCGGTGCGGCTCGCGGAAGAGGTCCTCGCGAAGAAGCCGCATGTCCACGCCGTCGATCTCGATGGAGACGAGGTGCGGGAGGCGATCATCGAGTGGATCGAGGAGGACAAGTCCCCCGTGCATCGCTACCTCGTCTACGCGGCCGAGGCCGGCGGAACGTACGCGCTCCGATCGACGTTCGGCATCGGCGACATGTACAACGGGGGGCTCCGGTTCCTCCGAGAGCCCGACCCCCGCGAGCCTACGAAGGCGATTGCGACTGTTCAGGGGGGAAGCTACTGGGGCGAATACCACCTGATCCGCCCGGAGGGCACGGGAGCCGACGAGGTGGCGAACGGCATGGATCTTGAGACCATCGATCTGGACGGCGATGGGATCGCCGAATGGGTGCTTCCCCAGAAGCACAACCCTCTCGGAGTCCTGAAGCACGGCTGCCGCGCGAGGAGCCTCGAAGTGGCGCGATGGGACCGAACGTCGCGACGGTACCGTTCGGTCTGGCCTCCGGCCCGCGCCGGCCGGCTGGAATTCGGGACCGTTGTGTGCGATGTCGACGGCGATGGCGTCCAGGAGTTCCTGGCGCTGATGGACACCGCTCAGAACGCGCCCGGGACCCGAAGGCTCTGCCTTTTCGAGCTCACCGCGTCCCGGACGGAACGCGTGGCCGAGATCGACGCGGCGCGTCCCGATCCCCCCCACGACCTGAGTATGGGAGTTCTTGCGGACGGACGGCTGCCGATCATCGCGGAACTCGAGGGCCCTGACAACGATGCGTACGAGTTTCGACTCAAGACGCGAACGTTCGCGTACCTGGGGCCCGTCAAGAAGTGACTCGCTCGTCTCTCTCGCCGGCAGGAGCGCGCAGGCGCGGACCGATCTCGGATTCCGAGGGCTATCGCCCGGCCCCTTTTCACGATAGGATACCGGCACGCGCCGTGGAACCGGCGGCGGTGACGCCGGGCCGGCCGGAGGCACAGCACAGGAGGCTGCCATGGACTGGAGCGTCTACATTCCCCTGAGCCTGGTGATGTTCTTCCAGTACGCCGCGTGGGGCGCCTGGGCGCCTCTGCTGGCGCCGCGGCTGCTCGGCCCGCTGCGGATGAGCGGCAAGCAGACCAGCTTGATCTACGCGACGCTGCCCATCGCGTGCATCATCGCGCCGCTCATCAGCGGGCAGCTCGCCGACCAGTGGTTCGCCATCAAGTGGATTCTTCTCGCGGCGCACCTTGCGGGAGCGGTGCTGCTCTTCATCGCGGCCGGCAGGGAGAAGTTCTGGCCCCTCTTCGGGGTGATGTTCGCATACTCGATGTGCTACGCCGCGACGCTGCCGCTCGTCAACGCGATTCTGTTCGACCAGGTGCGCAACATCGGCACCCAGGGGAAGGTCTTCATCTGGGCGCCGGTTGCCTGGTTCCTCGTGGGGGTCCTCCTGACCGTCTGGCGCTCGATCTTCAAGACCGAGGAGCGAGGGCGCGACTGCCTGTACTGGGCGGCCGCGCTGTCGGTCGTGATGGCCGCCTGCTGCCTCGCGCTGCCGGAGAACACGCTCGCGCGCACCGGCGAGATTCCGATCTTCAAGGCGATCGGGCAGCTCGCCGACACGAACCTGCTGATCTTCTTCATCATCTCGATGGTCATCGCCGGCATGATGCAGTTCTACTTCCTGGGCACGGGGCGGTTCATGCTCGACATCGGCGTGCCGGGCAAGAACCTGTCGGCCTCGATGGGCATCGCCCAGGCCGCCCAGGCGATCGCCACGTTCTTCCTGCTCGGGCTATTCCTCGAGAAGATCGGATTCAAGTGGACCCTGGCGATCGGCGTGGCGTGCTGGCTTCTCATGTACGTCCTCTACACGTGCACCAGGCAGCGGGGGCTGATCACGGGCGCGCAATCGCTGCACGGGCTGGCCTACGTCTTCTTCATCATCGTGGGCCAGATCTTCATGGAGAGCACCGCCGCGCCCGAGATCCGCAGCTCCATGCAGGCCCTCATCTTCGCCGCCACGGTGGGGCTCGGCATGGTCATCGGCACCTGGTTCGCCGGTGTCATGATGGATCGCTGCACCATCGACGGGAAGTTCCAGTGGCGCCGGCTCTGGATCGTTCCCGCCGCGATCATGGCGGCCGGCCTGGTGGCGCTGATCCTGCTCTTCCAGAATCCCGCGTAGCGGGGGCACGTCCGGCGCCCGTCGTTCCCGGCTTTCGCGCTCGTCGCGGTAGCCTGCGGCGTGACCGCCGCGGCGTTTCCGGGTAGGATCACGGGTAATGAGAACCCGAACTGCATTCTCGCCGGCCGCGATTGCCCTGGTCGCCGCCGCCGCTGCGTGCG
This sequence comes from Planctomycetes bacterium UBA4800, assembly GCA_002402755.1. GTDB lineage: Bacteria > Planctomycetota > UBA8108 > UBA8890 > UBA8898 > UBA8898. The sequence goes on along the minus strand of DHGK01000315.1, from coordinate 2,193 downwards.
TCGCGTGCGCCGCCGAGCCCCCGCCGCCCGCGAACGCCTGGGTGTTCGCGTGCGACGCAGAGAACGACCTCTATCGAGCCGTCGCCGCCGCCGCGGGCGCGGAGTGCCGGCGGTTCTCGACGGCGGCCGAGGCGGTCGGCGCGGCCGCCGAGGGCGCGGCCGTGCTCGTGCTCGCGGACGGCTATCCCGACCGCCCCGCGCCGATCGAGCCGGCGACATTCGACGAGGCGGCCCGGAAACGCCTTCGCCTCTACGTCGAGTATCCCGAACGGCTGCCCGATCTCGCGCTCGGCGCCCCGCGCGATACGAGGTTCGAGCGCGGCGTGATCGCGTCCGGCATCTTCGGCGCGGCGCTCCGGCCGCTCCGGATCGTCCTCGTGAGCGGCTGCCGCTACCTGCCGGCGGCGAGCGCCGCGCCGCACATCGTCATTGCCAAGGTCGCGGGCGTGGACACCGCGGTCTACGGCATCGACGGCGCCGCCGCCCCGCCGCTTCTCTTCGACCACCCGCGGGGAAACCTGCTCGTCGCGACGACGAGCCTGAGCCGCTGCGTTCGCGGCCGCTACCTCCCCGCCGGCGCGTGGCGGACGATCTGGCGGACGATCCTCGCGCGGCTCCGGCCCGGCGCGCCCGCCGTGCTGCTCGACTGGACGCCGGCCGTGAGACCGAGCTTCGGCCCGGACGAGGCGCTCCCCGGCGGCATCGAGCTCCAGGCGGTGCGGCGCGCGGCCGACTGGATCGTTCGAAGCCGCGTGCTCCGGCACCGGTCGTGGCCGGCGGACGTTCTCGATCGCTCGAAGACCTACAACACGGTGCGCGCCATGCCCCTCTCCGAGTGGCCGGCAGGCGACGGCTCCTTCGGCGTCCTGGAAGGCTTCAGCTCGACGATCCTGAGCGACGGCGGCCAGCCCATGCGCTACGCCGTTCGGAACGACTGCTCGGCCGAGGTCGCCATGCTCATGGCGTTCGATGCCGCCGTCAACGCGCGGCCCGCCCACGCGCGCATCGCCGCGAACCTCATCGACTACATCTTCGGCGACTCGGGGCTCGCCGGAGGTCCGCGTGCCGACGAACGCAGCCCATCCTACGGCCTCGTCGGCTGGTCGCTCGATTCGCCCGACTCGTACTGGGGCGACGACAACGCGCGGGCGCTGCTCGCCGTGGGCGCGGCGGCGGCGCTCTCCGGCGAGCGGCGATGGGAGGAGGCGGCGGCGCGCTGCATTCTGGCCAACTTCCGCACGACCGGCGTCTCCGGATTCAGGGAAGCGTGCATTCAGGAGGCGCAGCTCGGGGCCCGGGGCTGGCGCGCGTACTGGAACGACGCGCGCATCCATTGCTCGCCGCACTTCCAGGCCTGGCTCTGGGCCTGCAACTTCTGGGCGTACCGGCAGACGCGTTTCGAGCCCCTGCTCGCGCGGAGCCTGGCGGGCTTGCGCGCGATGATGGACGCCTATCCCGCGCGCTGGGAGTGGTGCCTCCGGAGCGGCACGATCGAGCGGGCGAGGCTCGTGCTGCCGCTCGCCTGGCTCGTGCGCGTCGCCGATACGCCCGAGCATCGCGGCTGGCTCCGC
>DHGK01000315.1:0-605 GCA_002402755.1 Planctomycetes bacterium UBA4800 | reverse complement strand
GAGACGATCGGCGACGGCGGGCAGGCGCTGCCCTCGAACGACGCGTACGGCACCGGCGAGACCTCGCTCATTCAACGCGACGGCGACACGATCGCCGATTTCCTCTACTCCTGCAACTTCGCTCTCATCGGCCTGCGCGAAGCGGCCGCCGCGACCGGCGACGCGTTCTACGCCGAGGCCGAGGAGCGGCTGGCGCGCTTCGCGTGCCGCGCGCAGGCGCGCTCCGAGGCGCACCCCGAGCTCGATGGCGCCTGGTACCGCGCGTTCGACTTCGGGCGCTGGGAATTCTGGGCATCGAGCGCCGACTGGGAGTGGGGCCCGTGGTGCCAGGAGACCGGCTGGACCCAGCCGTGGATCGCGGCCGCGCTCGCGCTTCGATGCCGGGGGACATCGCTCTGGGACCTGCTCGCGAAGGTCGACCTCGGCACGCACTTCGAGCGCCTGCGGCCGCGCATGCTGCCCGATGATGCCATCGCCGCGGCGGCGCCATCGACGGTGACGCACGGCGCCCTCCATCGCCCGGCGCGCCTCGCGGCCGCGCCCGACGCGCGCTATCCCGCGGAGGGCGCGGCGTCGCTCACGGACGGGAAGGCGGCGGCCCCGAA
>DHGK01000303.1 GCA_002402755.1 Planctomycetes bacterium UBA4800 | reverse complement strand
GCGTCGGTCCTCGCCGCGACGCGCGCCAGGTACAGGGAGTCGCCCAGGTGGTCTGCCAGCTCCTGGATTTCGGGACGCTGGTAGTTGTGGACGAGGAGCACGGCCTCGCGCTCCTTCCTGAGCCTTGCGATCTCGCGGCCGAAGTTCATGCGCACCTCCTTGCGCCGCGCGCGACGCGGCGCGGACCGCCGATTATAGCACAATCTCTATCGGCGTTGTAGAATTGAATTGGTCCATCATTGTTGATATTATTGGACGAACTCGTGTTGTGCCATCGCGCGCCGCGCGCAAGGCTCAGGAATCTCGCTCGCATGAACGCACGCCGCGACCACCCGCACCACGCCGTCGCTCCCGCCGCGGGGCCGGCTCCCGCCGCGGAGCCGCCCGGCAGCGCCGGCGTCGTCGAGACGCGCATCGCCGCGCTCGCGCTGCCGCCGGGAGGATTCCGCCTGGAGCGCGGCGGCGTGCTCCCCGAGCTTCGCGTGGCGTACGAGACCTACGGAACCCTGGCGCCCGGACGCGACAACGCCGTGTTCATATGCCACGCCCTGACAGGCGATGCGCACGTCGCCGGCCGCCTCGGCGCCTCCGGCGGCCCGCCCGGCTGGTGGGACGAGATGATCGGCCCCGGGAAGGGCATCGACACGCGCCACTACTTCGTCGTGTGCGCCAACATCCTCGGCGGCTGCAAGGGCACGACCGGCCCCTCGTCGATCAACCCGGCGACCGGGAAGCCCTACGGCGCGAGCTTCCCGCCCTTCACCGTCAACGATGTGGTCGCGGTCGACCGGCTGCTCCTCGCGCACCTCGGCATCGAGCGCCTCGCCGCGGTCGTCGGCGGCTCGCTCGGCGGCATGCAAGTCCTGGCCTGGGCGATCCGCCACCCCGAGTCGATCGACCGCGCCGTGTGCATCGCCTCGGCGGCAAGCCTCTCGGCCCAGGCCCTGGCCTTCGACGTCGTCGGGCGCGAGGCCATCACCGCCGACCCCGGCTGGCGCGGCGGGGATTACTACGAGACCGGGACCTCGCCCGCGCAGGGCCTCGCGCAGGCGCGCAAGATCGGACACATCACGTATCTGTCGCAGGACATGATGGCCGTCAAGTTCGGCCGTGGAAAGCACCCGCATGGCGGCGCGGCGGCGGCCGATCCCGCCGCCGCCTTCAGAACCGACTTCGAGGTCGAGCGCTACCTCGCGCACCAGGGCCGGAAGCTCGTCGAACGTTTCGACGCGAACTCCTACCTCCACATCACGCGCGCCATGGACGAGTTCGATCTGGTCGAGGAATACGGCTCGCTCGCGCGCGCGCTCGCGCCGATCCAGGCCAAGCTCCTCATCGTCGCCCTGAGCGAGGACTGGCTCTTCCCGCCCGAGCAATCGGCGGCGCTGGCCCACGCGCTCGTGCGCGCGGGAAAGCGCACGGCGTACTGTCTGCTCCACGCGCCGCACGGCCACGACGCCTTCCTCGTCGACATCGAGCGCCTGGCCGAGGTCATGCGCGCGTTCCTCCCCTGGGTCGGCGCGACACCCGCGCGGCGGGCGGCGGCGCGCCCCGCGCCGGCCGGCCGGGCGCGGGAGCACGCGATCATCGCGGACATGATCCGTCCCGGGACGCGCGTCCTGGACCTGGGGTGCGGCGACGGCGCGCTGCTGAGCCTGCTTGCGGAGCGGCGCGGCACGACCGGCATGGGCGTCGAGATCGACATCGAGGCGATCATCGAGGTCATCGACAAGGGGCACGATGCCGTCCAGGCGGACATCGACGCGGGCCTGGCGATGATCCCCGACAAGGCCTACGACTACGCCGTGCTGAGCGAGACGCTGCAGGTCGTCCGCAGGCCGCGCGCCGTCCTCCGGGAACTCCTCCGCGTCGCGGACGAAGGCATCGTCAGCTTCCCGAACTTCGGCCGCCTCGCGCACCGGCTGCGCCTCTGGCTCAAGGGCCGCATGCCGAAGGGCGGCGCCCTGCCCCACGAGTGGTACGACACGCCGAACATCCACCTCTTCACGCTGGCCGACTTCCAGGCGCTGTGCCGCGAGGACGGCATCCGGATTCTCGAGACGGCCTGCATTCCCGAGGGCCGGGCGAGCCGGCTGCTCCTGGCCGCCGGGCTGCGCAATCTGGGCGCCGACCGCGTGATCGCCCGCATCGCGCGCGAGGCGCCGGCGAAAGGAACGCCATGACGACCGACTGGAAACGCACGCTCGCCGATCTCGTGCCGCGCCTGATCGAGGGGCTGTCCAGGTGCGGCGACTGCCCCGTTGCCGCCCGGGCCGACAAGGGCCTCTGCCTCTCAGGCCAGCAGGCGGTGCACGACGTCCTGCGCAGGCTGATCGCCGCGCTCTTCCCCGGCTGCCACGAGACGCAGCCGGTCGCCCCCGATGGGCTCGAGCGCCATCTCAACGAGCGCCTGGCGTCGGTCGCCGAGGATCTGTCGTGCCAGATCGCCCATGCCCTCGAGCGCGAGGCGCGCGGCGGCGCCGCCGTCGATGCGGAGGCGTGCGCGCGCAGGGCCGACGCCGCGGTCGCCAGGCTGCTCGACGCCCTTCCCGAGGTCCAGCGCGTCCTGCACATGGACATCGAGGCCGGGTACGAGGGCGATCCGGCCGCGCGCTCGACCATGGAGGTCGTGATGAGCTACCCGGGCTTCTTCGCGATCGCCGTCCACCGCATCGCGCACATCTTGTACGGGGAAGGCGTCCCGCTCATACCGCGCGTGATGTCCGAGCACGCGCACTCGCTGACCGGCATCGACATTCACCCGGGCGCCGCGATCGGCCCCGCGTTCTTCATCGACCACGGCACGGGCGTCGTCATCGGCGAGACCGCCGTCATCGGCGCCAGGGTCAAGCTCTACCAGGGCGTGACCCTCGGCGCGCTGAGCTTCCCAAAGGACGAGCAGGGCCGCCTCATCAAGGGCATCAAGCGCCACCCGAACGTCGGGGACGACGTCATCATCTACGCCGGCGCCACGATTCTCGGCGGCGACACGACGATCGGCCGGCACTCGGTGATCGGCGGCAACGTGTGGCTCACGCACTCCGTGCCGCCGCACTCGACGGTCTACAACCGGCAGCCGAGGCCGGTGATCAGGAACTCGGCCGGAACGAAGGCAGCCGCCGGGTCCGCGGCCCCCGCGCCTTGCGCGGAGCGCGTTCCCGGGGTACAAGACACGGCATCGGCCGCCCCGCCGGGCGGCGGACAACCCGCGAGGTGACAGCGATGGCGAAGATACTGATCGTGTACTACGAGCGCACCGGCAGCACCGAGGCCATGGCCCGCGCCATCGCCGCGGGCGTCAAGGACGGCGGCGGCGAGCCGGTCGTCAAGCGGGTCGAGGACACCTCGATCGAGGATCTCAAGGCCGCGGACGGCGTCGTGTTCGGGTCGCCGACCTACTACGGCCTTCCCGCGCCGCGGATGCTCGCGCTCTTCGAGGAAAGCGTCCGCTGCCACGGCGACCTGGCGGGCAAGGTCGGCGGCGCCTTCGCCGCATCGGCGAACGTGGGCGGCGGCAACGAGACGACGGTCATGGCGCTGATCCAGGCGATGCTGGTCCACGGCTTCGTCGTGCCGGGGTCGCCGGCCGGGGACCACTTCGGGCCGGTGAGCGTCGGCGCGCCCGACCGCCGCGTCCAGAGCCAGTGCGGCGAGTACGGCAAGCGCATCGCGGCGCTCGCCGCCAAGCTGCACGGATAGGCGGGGCGAGCGGCCCCGCCGGAGGACGGCGCGCATGGAAGCGTTCGCAGAGCTCCACCCGGTCCTGCAGGCGCTCATCGCCACGTGCTTCACGTGGTTCCTGACGGCGCTCGGCGCGTCCGGCGTGTTCTTCACCACACGGGTCAACCGCAAGCTCCTCGACGTCATGCTCGGGTTCGCGGCGGGCGTCATGATCGCCGCGAGCTACTGGTCGCTGCTCGCGCCGGCGCTCGAGATGGCGGCCGAGCACTCCATCGGCGCCTGGTTCCCCGCGGCCGTGGGGTTCCTGCTCGGCGCCGCGGCGCTGCGCCTCGTCGACCGCGTGCTGCCGCACCTCCACCTGGAGGCGCCGATCGAGAGCGCCGAAGGCGTCAAGTCGAACTGGAGCCGGAGCGTGCTCCTCATCCTGGCCATCACGCTCCACAACATTCCCGAGGGCCTGGCCGTGGGCGTGGCGTTCGGCGCCGTGGCCTTCGGGCTGCCCTCGGCGACGCTCGCCGGCGCCGTGGCGCTCGCCATCGGCATCGGGCTCCAGAACTTCCCCGAAGGCCTCGCCGTCTCCATGCCGCTCAGGCGCGAGGGCCTCTCGCGCCTGCGCTGCTTCTGGTACGGGCAGCTCTCGGCCGCCGTCGAGCCCGTGGCGGGCGTCATCGGCGCGGCGGCCGTGCTCATCGCCCAGCCGCTCCTGCCCTACGCGCTCGCCTTCGCCGCGGGCGCGATGATCTTCGTCGTCGTCGAGGAACTGGTCCCCGAATCGCAGGCGAGCGGCAACGGGGACCTCGCGACGATGGGCCTCATGGTCGGCTTCACGGTGATGATGATCCTCGATGTGGCGCTGGGGTGAGAGCGCGCGCCGGGCATATGCCCCCCGTTGTGGCGGTCTCCTCCCACGGTTAGAATGAACGGGAGATCACACGCTGGAGTTGGCGCTTCCGTACCCGCGTCGGGGAGGGCCGATAGATGCCGCGCACGAGAACGATGTCCTTCGGGCTGCTTGTCTGCATGTCGCTCCCGTCCCTCCCGTGCGCCGCGGGCGACCCGGCGCAGCTCGTCATCAACGAGGTTATGACGAACCCGCTGCGGGGAACGAGCCCGGAGTCGGGGTTCTGGGACACGTTCAACGGCGTTACGCGCTTCGTCGACTCCGACTGGGTCGAGATCTACAATCCCGGGCCCGGCGAGGTTCCGCTCGAGGGGCTGCGCCTGAGCGACAACTGCAACTACATACGAAAGTACGAGGTCAGCGCGGAGGCGGCGGCGATTCTGGCTCCGGACGGCCTCCTGCCCGAGGGCGGCTTCGCCGTGATATGGTGTCCCGGCTGGTTTCGCGGCGACTACGACTGCACGACCGAGCCGGACGGCGAGTGCGATTATCCGATCCC
>DHGK01000301.1 GCA_002402755.1 Planctomycetes bacterium UBA4800 | reverse complement strand
CTCGGGGGCGATGTCGATCACGCGCGGGAGCGGCGGCGTCGCAACGCCGCGCCCGGCCGCGAGCATCGCGCCGAGCGCCGTGCGCACGACCTTGTCGTTGAAGCCGTTGGCGCAGTCGACGTTGTTGAGGACGACGACGCCCAGCTTCTCCTCGGGCATGGCGACGAACGCCGACGCGAACCCGTAGACCGCGCCCGAATGCGAGATCGTCGTGCGGTCGTGCATGCGGTTGACGAAGAACCCGAGTCCGAAGCCCGCCGGCCCCCGCCCCGGAAACTGGACGCGCCACATGCGGTCGAGCGATGCCTTCGACAGAAGTCGCCCGCCGGGCGCCTCGCCGCCGCGCAGGAGCGCCGTCATGAAACGCGCCAGGTCGCCGGCCGTCGAGTAGAGATTGCCTGCGGGCAGGGTCCCGAGGACGAAGGTCGGCGCCGGGAAGAACGTGCCGTCGAAGTCGACCATGAACGCCTTGACGAGGTTTGCGCGGACGGCGGGCGTGTCGGGCAGAAACGAGCTCGACGCCATGCCGGCCGGCGCGAGCACGCTCTTCTCGACGTGCTCGGCGAACGAAGCGCCCGCGACCTTCTCGATGATGTAGCCGGCGAGCGTCGGCCCGAGATTGGAGTACTTCTCGGCCGCTCCCACGGGGTGCACGAGCTCGCTTCCCAGAAAGCTCCGCACCGTCGGGCCGATGCCGGGCTCGGTCGGGTCGAAGTAGCTCCCGACCGGCGACTCGCGCAGGATCCCCGCGCGGTGCGCCATGAGGTGGCGGAGCGTGATCGGGACCTCGGGGTTGAACGGATTCTTGAACACGAGCTCGGGAGCGTACGCGGTGATCGGCGCCTCGATGTCGAGGACTCCGCGCTCCGCGAGCTGCATGACCGCGACGGCGGCGAAGAGCTTCGAGATCGAGCCGACCCGGTACACCGTCGCCGGCGTCGCGCGCACGCCCGCGTCGCGGTCCTGGAAGCCGAAGGCCTCTTCCCAGACGATGTCGCCGCCGTCGACGAGCGCGATGCTCAGGCAGGGGATCGAGAGCCGCTCCATCTCCGTGCGCAGGAAGCCGCGCAGCTCGGCGATCGCCGCCGTGTAGTCGGCCGCGGCGGCAGCCGCCGCGATCAACGCGCCTGCAATGGCTGCCGCGCACGGCTTTCGCATGGCGTTTCTCTCCCGGACCGCACACGATGATATGCAGGGCGGAGGGCGCCGACAAGCCCATCGGGCGCGCGCGGGCGATTGACACCGGGTGCGGTCTCCCCTACGTTGTACGGCGGCAGGGCAGGCGCGGCGGCGCGGCGTTCGAGCCGCGGGTCGTTTTCGGCGGCGTTCGTACACGAGGAGGAACGGGGATGGGACGCATGAGGATCTGCGCGTGTGCGCTCGTGTCGGCGCTGGCGATGGCTTGCGGCGCGACGGCGAGCCCCGGCGAGATGCAGCGGCGCGATCGGTGGCTGGAGGGGAGCATCCTCGGCGTCGCGGCGCAGCCGCCGGCGGCCGGGAGCCGCGCGCTCTTCTCGTTCAATCTGGGCGGCGTATCGTCGGAGCGTCTCCTTGCCGCATGGCCGAAGGCGATCGAGCGCGTTGCGCTTCCGGACGGCCGCACGCGGCACGATCTGGTGTGGAAGGACGCGAAGACCGGGCTCGCCGTCACCTGTGCGGCGGTCGTGTACGCGGATTTCCCCGCCGTCGAGTGGACGGTGTATCTGAAGAACGAGGGGAAGGAGCCGGCGCCGATCCTGGAGAATATCCAGGCGCTCGACGCCGCGTTCGAGCGCGGCCCGGAGGGCGAGTTCGTGCTCAAGCACCAGAAGGGCGACACCTGCGCGCCCGATCTGTATCAGCCGCTCGAGTCGGTGCTGGGGCCCGAGGCCAAGCTGCGCTTCGCCCCGTGGGGCGGGCGCGGCACGAACGGCGCCTATCCCTACTACAACCTGACGATGCCGGGCGGCGGGGTCTTCATCGCCGTGGGATGGCCGGGGCAGTGGGCCGCGACGTTCACGCGCGACGCCGGCCGGGGACTTCGCGTCGTCGCCGGGCAGGAGCTCACGCACCTCGCGCTCCGGCCGGGAGAGCAGATCCGAACGCCGCTCATCGCGCTCCTCTTCTGGGAGGGCGCGGACCTCGACCGCGCGCAGAACCTCTGGCGGCGCTGGATGATCGCCCACAACGTGCCGCGGACGAGCGACGGCCGCCTTCCCGCGCCGATCATGCCCGGCAACACGTCGCTGGAGTTCAACGAGATGTGCGATGCCAGCGAGGAGAACCAGAAGTACTTCATCGACCGGTACGTCGAGGAGCGCGTGAAGATCGACTACTGGTGGATGGATGCCGGCTGGTACCCCTGCAACGGCTGGCCGCAGACGGGCACGTGGGAGCCCGACTTGCGGCGCTTTCCGGGGGGGTTGCGGGCCATCAGCGATCACGCCCGCGCGCGGGGCGTCAGGACGCTCGTGTGGTTCGAGCCGGAGCGCGTGGCCGGCGGGACCTGGCTCTCGGAGAATCGCGCCGAGTGGCTGCTCGGCGGCACGCTGCTCGATCTCGGGAAGCCCGAGGCGCGCACGTGGCTCACCGATCACGTGGATCGCGTGCTCAGGGAGCAGGGGATCGATCTCTATCGCCAGGATTTCAACATGGATCCGCTCGACTTCTGGCGGCGCAACGACGCGCCCGACCGCCGGGGCATGACCGAGAACCTGCACATCCAGGGCTACCTCGCCTACTGGGACGCGCTGCGCGCGCGGCACCCGAACCTCGTCATCGACAGTTGCGCGTCCGGTGGGCGGCGGAACGACCTGGAGACGATGCGCCGCGCCGTGCCGCTCCATCCCACCGACTACAACTACTCGCATCTGGCAGCCAAGCAGGCGTTTCACCACAGCCTCTTCAAGTGGATCCCGTACTTCGGCTCGAACACGATGCCGATCGACACGGTCGACGCCTACGCGATTCGGAGCGGCCACGCAATGAGCGTGGTGCTGGGCTACGACTTGCGGCGGAACGACCTTGACTGCGAGCTTCTCAGGAAGCTCACCGATGAGGTGCGCGCCGTGGCGCCGTACTACTGGGGCGACTACTACCCGCTCGCGCCGTACAGCCTCTCCGAGGATGTCTGGATCGCCTGGCAGTTCGATCGGCCCGAGCAGGGCGACGGCGTCGTGGAAGCGTTCCGCCGCCCGCGCAGCCAGGTCGCCGAGATGCGATTCCCGCTGCGCGGCCTCGATCCCGAGGCCGCCTACGAGTTCAAGGATACCGATCTCGATACCGCGACGCGCGGCCTCGGGCGCGCGTTGATGGACGAGGGTCTGACGGTGGCCTTGCCGCGCAGGCCCCAGGCCGCGGTGATCTTCTACACGCGGCTCGGCGGCCTCGCGGCGGTCGCGGCGGCGGCGCCGGCGAGCTGCGAGGTCCGCCAGGTCGTTGCCTTTTCCGCCGAGGACTCGCGCGGCGCCGGGGGCGGAACCCTGGAGTGCCTCTGGGATTTCGGCGACGGTGCGAAGGGGGCCGGGCGGAAGGCAACGCATGCCTACGAATCGCCCGGAACGTACCGGGCGACGCTGGCCGTGAAGGACGCGCGGGGCAAGACCGATGCCGCGAGCATCGCCGTGACCGTCAGGCCGGCCGACACGACCGCGCCGGCGATGCAGGGCGCCGGCGCGGGAACGCCGGAGAAGGTGACGGTGCGTTTCGACGAGCCGGTCGAGAAGGCGAGCGCGGAAGCGGTCGCGAACTACCGCATCGATCACGAGGTGCGCGTGCTCTCGGCGTCGCTCGCCGCCGATCTTCGGACCGTCGCGCTCGCCGTGTCGCCGCTCGCCGAGGGCGTGCGGTACACGCTGGCGGCGGACGGCGTCAGAGACCGCGCGCGGACGCCGAACGTCGTGGCGCCCGGCTCGCGCGCGACGTTCCAGTACCTCGGTCTCTACGCCTGGTGGAATCTCGCGGACGGAAAGGGCGACACGGCGTTCGATTCCTCGGGCAACGGACATGACGCGGTGCTGACGGGCCCGAGCGGAGGACCGGCGTGGGCGCGGAGCGCGCGCGGCATGGCGCTCCTCTTCGACGGGAACGGCGCCTACGCCGAGGCCGACACCCACTTTCCCGATCTCGCGATGCCCTTCTCGATCACCTTGTGGGTGAACCCCGCCTCGACGCAGGTCCAGCACGCCGACATCCTCGGCAACCACGGCGAGCCGTTCGCGGGCGTGAACCTGCAGCAGGAGGGGACGCAGACGAACCTCTACGGCTTCGGCTACGGCGACGGCAAGCGCTGGCAGGGCGTCGGGCCCGTGCAGCTCGCCGCCGACAAGTGGCAGCACGTCGCCATCGTCTGCGATGGCGAGACGGCGGTGTTCTACCTCGACGGCGTCGAGAAGAGCCGCATGGCCGCCAAGGGCCCGGTTGCGCCCAATCCGGCCCAGAACTTCAAGCTCGGCCAGGGCTACCACACCGGCAGGTTCTTCCGCGGCCTGCTCGCCGACGTCCGCATCTGGCGCCGCGCGCTGCCGGCCGAGGAGGCGGCGGCGCTGGCGAAGGAGGCGGGCGCCTAGGCCCGAAGCCGTCCGAAACTCGGCTCCGCCGCCCGGCTGAGGTCGTAGCTCGTCTGGAGGTTCATCCAGAGCTCGGGCGAAGTGCCCAGCGCGATGGCGAGCCTCTTCGCCATTGCCGGCGAGATCCCGCGCTTGCCGTTGCAGATCACATTGATGACTCCGGGGGCAACGCCGATGTGGCTCGCCAGCCTCGCCTGCGAGAGACCGCGCTCCGCGAGCTCCTCCTGAAGGAAATCGCCGGGGTGGATTCTGTTCTTGAGCATATGCGCCTCTGTCAGTGGTAATCGACTATTTCCACGTCAACGGCTTCCGTACCGCTCCAACGGAAGCAGATGCGGTACTGATCGTTGATGCGAATACTGTACTGGTCCTTTCGATCGCCCTTGAGCTTCTCGAGATGGAGGCTGCGCCATTCCATGAGATCTCCCAGGGAGTGCGCGTTGTCGAGGAACACAAGCTTCCGATACGCGCTCTCGTGCAGGAACTCAGGGAGCCTCTTCCGCGCGATCTTCGAGCGAATCTCGCGGGCAATGTCACACGTTGCCTTGTTCTTGAAGGTCCTGATCGCCATTGGTTCTATACCATTATACTACATAGAGGGATAGCCTGCACGCGTCTTCGTCAATCGTCAGTCGCGGCGAGGCACGGCGAAGCCGCAGCGGCGTTCCCCGCGGCGCATGTCACATGCGCCGGCCGGCGCCAGTACCACGCGGCGAGCGTCGCGGGCGCGATGCCGAGGTGGCAGCCCAGGATCACCGCCTGGTTGACGAGCGTCGTCCTGAGCGGGCCGAGGGCGCGCCAGCGCCGGGCCGATGTCGTGACGGCGGCATCGGCGATCGCGATGCGGCCGCGCCGCGCAAGATGCCGCACGAAGGCGAAATCCTCCATGATCGGCATGGGCGGGAAGCCGCCCATGGCGCGGAAGAACGCCGCCGTGAGAAAAAGCGCCTGGTCGCCGTAGGGGAGGCCGAAAGCCCGCGACCGCAGGTTGGCGCCGGTCGCGATCAAGCGCATCGCCGGCGTCGCGCCCTCGATGCGCAGCTCGAATGCGCCCGCCGCCGTGCCCGGACGCGCGAGGAGCGCCCGCACGACGTCGTCGTAGCCCTCGGGCAGCAGCGTGTCGGCGTGGAGGAAGAGGAGAATCTCGGCGCCGGCCGCGGTCGCCGCGGCGGCGCCGGCGTTGCTCTGGACGGCGCGGCCGCGCGCGTTTCGGATGACATGCGCCCCGCTTCGCGCGGCGATCGCGGCGGTGTCGTCCGTGCTTTCCCCGTCGGCGACGAAGACCTCGACGCCGCGCGCCGTCCGGGCCCGCGCGATCGCCGCCGCGATGCGCTCGGCCTCGTTGTACGCCGGGATCACGACCGCGATCCGCGCGCCGGGGGCGGGCGGCAGCGGCCGGCCGTCCACGCGCTGCCAGGCCTGGAGATCCTCGGGGCGATCGATGTCGCCGAGGACTTGTGTGCACGCGATGCGCAGCCCCTTCGCCGCGGCCGCGGCGCGCGTGCGCTCGAACACGACTTCCGTGCTCCACGGGATTCCCGCGAAGAGCTCGGGAATCGCGCGCGCCATGCCGATCAGGTAGTACCCCCCGTCGAGCGCGGGCCCGAGGACGAGGTCGTGGGCGGGCAGCGTGTCGAACGCGCCGGCAAGCACGGCCTCCCCGAGCCCCGGGCAGTCGGTCCCCGCGAGGACGACGCGGCGATGGCCGGCAGCGAACGCGCCCTGCAAGGCGTCGAGCATCCGTTCGCCGAGATCGGCGCCTGCCTGCGGCACGAAGGCGATCGAGTTCCCGAGCCAGCGCCGCATGCGCGCGGCGCTGCCGCCCGAGAACGCCACGCGCACCGCGGCGCCGCGCGAGCGCGCGAGCGCGCGGGCCGCCGCAACCGCCCGCTCCGTCATGCGGCGCTGGAGGCGCGCCGCGCCCTCCGCGCCGAGCGCGGGAATGAGCCGGGTCTTCGTCGTGCCCGGTTCGGGATAGCGCGTGAAGAGGATGAGGCACTCGGCGGCCGCGGGCATCGTCACTCCGTGGAAGGGTTTGCGGGCGGGTGCGCGTGCGTCGGCATGGATGCGCTCCTACTTCTCCAGGAGCGTCTTGAACGCCGCGGGGGGCTCGACTTCGCGATACTCGCTGCGCGTGAAGAGAACCTCGGCCTGCGTCTTGAAGCTGTCGAGGTCCGGCTTGTGGATCTGCTGCATGCCGGTGTTGACGCCCTCCGTGTCCTGCGAGCCGCGCCGCTTGCCGAGGACGTGGCAGAAATCGAGCACCGAGAGCGTCAGGTTCTTCCCGGAGGGCCAGCGGTCTTTGGCGGCCAGCCGCACGCTGAGCGGCCTGGCGATGTAGTGAAGCGGCACCGTCTTGGGCTCGTTGGTGCCGGCGATCTTGCCGAACCATATCTTCCACTTCGTGACGGAGGGAAGCGACGTGAGGGCGGCGACCTCGCAGGCGATCGCCGAGTCGTCGTAGCGCACTTTGAAGCTCTTCTGGAGCCCCGCCGTCGTCATGAAGAGGACCCAACCACCCGCGGGCGAAACCGAGATCTCGATGAGGGGCTTCCCGCCCTCGGCCCGCCGATTGCTCGCGAAGTACTTCCGGACCTCGGCAAGGACCTTCTCCCGGCCGTTGCCCTTCCGGAAGAGTTCCTTGGCTTTCTCTGCGGCTCTGAAGGCGAGCGTGTCCGGAATGAGCGTCGCCGTGACTTCGAGCCCGCCGGCGGTCTCCGTCTTGACATTGGCCCCGCGCACATCGCCGAGGAACTTCTCGATTTCATCGAGGCTGAGCGAGAGCGCGGCCTCGGGCGAGGGCGGCGTCTTCTTCTCGGCGCTCCTCGGCTTCTTTGGTGTCACCGGCTGCTCGGCTGCCTCGGGGGCGGGTGGCACGGTCTCTACGACGGATCGGGCCTTCTCAGGCTCTCGGGCCTCTTCGGCGCGCGCGGGTGCCGGCGTCGCCTCCTCCGTCTCGACCGTGAGAGCCGGGGCGGGTTCCGGAGGGGCCTTCACGGGCGCCATGGCCGCGGAAACGGGCGCCGCCGGCTCCGGCGCACGGGGCGGGTCCGACTTCGCAACGGTAGGAGCGGGTTTGGGCTTCGTCTCGGTCTTGGACCGGTCGGACTCGACGGACGTCGCGCTCGTCTGCTCGGGCGGAGGCGTTGTACGCGCCTCTCGGTTCATCACGAAGAGGACGGCGAGCAGCAGCGCGCCGGCGATGGCGGCGAAAAGGGCCGGCGAGGAGCGAGCGCCTGGTTTTCTCGCATGCAGCCGTGCGTGCGTGGGCATGGAGGGCATTATAATCCCGCCGCGGCCGGGCGGCAAAGCGGCTTCTCCGGCCGCCGCGAAACATTTCACGTTGCAACGGGTATGAAAGAGGTACACTGTAGGCAAAGGACGATCCTGCGTCCATTGCCATCCCGGATCACCTGTACGTTGAGGAACGCGCATGAGCCGAAACACGCGCATCGCGCTGGCGTCGGTCGCGACCGTTG
>DHGK01000304.1:2915-13262 GCA_002402755.1 Planctomycetes bacterium UBA4800 | reverse complement strand
TCTCTGTGCTCTCGGTGCCTCTGTGGTTAAGTCTTCTCCGTCAGATGCAGCCTGTCTGTGCATCCGAGCACGGCGAGAAAACCGTGAACGGTTACCAAACACGGCCCGCGGCCGCGCGGAAGCGGCGGCCGGGCCGCTCCCCGCCTCCTACGAGACTTCGTCGCCGAGGACCTTCTTCGCCTTCTTGACGTCGTCGGGGGCGAAAACCACCTCGACCATGTCGTCGGCCCTGCCGGCAAGGTACACGGCGTTGAGGTTGATCCCGGCGTCGCCGAGCTGGGCGGCAATGCGGGCGATCTCGCCGGCCTTGTCCTCGAGGAGCACCACCACCACCTCCTGCTCCTCGAACTGGAAGCTCCCGGACGTGAGCGCGTTGCGCGTCGCCTCGACATCGTGGCCGATCAGGTGGAGCGTGACGTGACCCCCGTCCGCCGAAGCGGCCAGCGCCTTGATGCTCACCCCCTGGCGGCTGAGCGATGTCGCGACACGGGCGAGCTCTCCGGGACGGTTCGTCATGGTAACGCGGAATTCTCGCATGGGCACCTCCTTAGGCTATAGCCTACAGCCTATAGCCTCCTTCCAACCACTATACCCGAGAACTGAGGCAAGTCCACATACCGCACGGGACGCACACCCGCCGCGCGCATCCACCCCTCGACCTCGCCGCGCGTGTACACATCGCCCGCGCCGGCGACGAGCATGTTGATCGAGAAGAGCGCCGTGAACGGCGGGGACGCGCGGCCGGGATCGATGAAGAACTCCTTGACCGCCAGGAAACCTCCCGGCCGCAGCGCGCCCGCGGCCTTCCGGATGACCTCCGCGACGACGGCCGGCTTGAACGAGTGAATCAGGCTCGACATGAAGGCGACATCGAAGCCCCGGCCGAACGAGCGCGCCGCGCACACATCGCCCGCCTTCACGGACACCCGTCGGGCCAGGCCGTACGCCGCGATCGTCTCGCGGGCGTAGGCGAGCGGACCGGGCAGGTCGAGCACGACAACGGAGAGCTTCGGCCACGCGCGCGCCAGTTCGCACGCATAGACCGCCGGGCCGCCCCCGATGTCAAGGAGCCGGCGCGCGCCTGCGAGCTCCCGGCGGAGCGCCCGCGCGCAGGCGGGAGCCGCCGAGGCTCCCAGGTTGGCCATGCCCTTGATGAAGCGCCGCTCGCGCTCCTTCGTGAAGGCGCGCGGCGGGACTCGCCCCGTTCTGACGATCGCCGTGAGATCGCTCCAGCGCTCCCACATCGATGCCCGGTGGCGCATGATGTCGCCCAGATACCCCGGGCGGCCGGCGATCAGATGCGTCCGAGCCGGCGGCGTCGCGCGATACCTGTCCCCGCGCTTGTCAAGCAGTCCCAGCGCGGCAAGCGCGTTCAGGAGCCGCGCCAGCGGCGCCGGCCGCGCGCCCGTGCGGCGCGCGAGCTCCTCCGCGGTCGCCGCGCCGGCGCCGCACGCGGTGAAGACATCGAGCTCCAGGGCCGTGAGCAGCACGCGCGCCGGCATGAAGCCGGAGGCCATCTGCTCGAGCATGGCGCGATGTTGGCGCATGGACTCTCTCCTCGACAGCACGTTTCGGAAAACGACCGCCGTCTCGCGGCGGTCCGGCCTTACGGCGCGCAGACCGGCGCCGCGCACTCGCCCAGCGCATCCGGCGTGGGATCCGGTCCGCAGACCTCCCCCGGCGCGGCGAGCGGACCGCTCGCGAACAGGTACCGCAGCATCGACACGGCATCCGAGATGTCGATCCTGCCGTCGTCGTTGGCGTCGAGCGCATCGGGACACGCCGGCGCGGCGCCTTCCTGGAAGAGGTATCCCAGAATGCGCACCGCATCGGCGATGTCCAAGACGGCGTCATCGTTCGCGTCGCCGCGCAAGAACTCGGGCAACGGCCCGCAGACCACGGCCCGCGCCGCGGCGACCGAGTTCAGCAGCGGCGAGAACGACAGATCGCTGCTCGTCAGGGTCGCGTTGTGCACGCTCACCGCAAGCACGTTCGTCCCGGCGCGAAGCAGCGCCGGCGGCAGGCGCAGGAACGCCGTCTGCATGTCGACCGGCGAAGCCGCGGCGGTGTCCGCATCGGCCTCGCCCGCGGGCATGTTCACCCTCGCGACCTCGACGCCGTTCAGGTACGCAACCAACCCGTCGTCGTAGACGGCCGCGAAATCGAGCCCCTCGATCGCCGCGGGATCGACGACTTGAAACGCCTTGCGGCAGAAGACCGCGAGATACCCGCTCTGCATGTCGGCGAGCACGGTGGCGTCATCCCCGCCGCCGTAGCCGATGCCGGTCGGGCCCTCCTCCCAGGCAGCATCGTCGAAGTCCGCCTCGTTCCAGTCCGCGGGAAGCGGCAGGAAGCCGCGCAGGAACCGCCACGTCTCGCCGGGCGCGATCAGCGTCTGCACGGCGGGAATCGCGTACGTCACCGCCAGGCGCGGAGGCGCGGCGCTCTCGGACGAGGAGGCCCTCCATCCGTCCGCGCCCGTCGGCAGCACGGCCCAGCCGTACGCCGCGCAAGGATCGCGCGCCCATTCGGCCAGGGCCGCCGTCGCATCGAACGCTACCGTGCCGGTGACGCCCGCGGCGGACGCGTCCGCGGCGGCAAGGCATTCGCTGCCCGCCACGATGCCGTCCGCCCCGAAATCGTTCCAGACCGCCTCCTCCGCCCACGGCACGAGCATGCGGTGGAGCGCGAGGGGATTGCCCGCGTCCGTACCCGTGAGATCGAGGCGCGCGGACACGATGCTCGCCCCCGGCGGAACCTGCGCGGGGTCCGCGCCGAACACGCCGTCGAACGCGATCAGCGTCTGGATCGCGAGGCCGGAGCCGGAAGGATCGTCGCCGTCGACGCGCAGCTCCGTCGAGGCTCCGGCGCCCGCCGCCGGCGCGCTCTGCCGGATGAAGGTGTCGCGCGTGCCCGCGTAGCCGCCCACGCGCTCCCGGAAGGACAGCGTGCGCGCGCCGAGCGCGTTGATCTGGACATCGAGCGCGACCGTGTCCGTCCGGAGGAGCTCGCCGTCGCTGACCCGCAGCGCGAAGAGATACGTTCCCGAGACGGAGAACCGCACGCTCGGCGCCGGCACGCCCGCATCGCTGAACGTCACCGCCGCCGGGCCGGAGAGAACGCTCCACTGGTACGCCAGCGCGCCCGGGGGCGCCGGCAGGCCGTCATCGGCCGCAACGCCCGCGAGCCTCGCCGTGTCCCCGGCCAGGACGAGCTTCCCGGAGGGCCCCGCATCGACCTCGGGACGCTGATTGCCGGCCGTCCTCGGCGGATAGGTGTACTGCGCGCACAAGGCGTCGGTGGCGTTCGGGGCGTTGCAGCAGTACATGTACATCAGCGCGTTCCTGTCGTCGAAGTGCCCGTACCCCAGGCCGTGCCCGAGCTCGTGGGCAAGCAGGCGCGCGTAGTTCGTGCTGCCGATGCACCCGGAGCCGTTGTTCACGACGACGGCCCAGGTCACGATCGTGACCCAGTACTCGCCGTCGAACCGGTGCGTGCCGGTCGTGAAGGGGCCGCCGTAGGCAAGAATGCCGGTGCAGTCGGAGAGATCGGCAATGTCGTCGCAGGGATCGTTGAAGACGACCAGGCCGGCCTCGACGTCCTGGTCCGTGGTGCACTTGATCTGGGAGATGCGCCCGCCGCCGAACTCGAGGTTGAGGCTCGTCCCCGGAATGCCGTGCCAGAGGTCGAGCCCCTTCACGAGCTCCGCGAACCCGCCGCCCGCGACCGAGTCATCGCCGCCGGCGCTCGCGTGGATCGTCGCGATGCCGCCGCCGTCGAAGGTGTTCCACCTGAGCTTTCTCCCGGCGATCGTGAAGTACTCGCACGCCTCGGGCGTCTCCTTGTCCGCCGAGGACTTCGAGTCGGCCGTGGATGCCTCGCCGATCTGGACGTCCCCCGGTTGCCAGGCTTCGCGGCCCGCGAGCACGGCGCCGAGGTGGCGGAGGAACGCATCCCGGCGATAGACGCCGATCTTCTCGGGCAGGACGCCGTCGAGCCTCGGTAGCGGCTCGGCGCCGGCCGCCTCCGCGCACGGCGCGAGCACCGGCCTACGGTCCGGGCCCGCCATCTCCTCCAGCAGCCCGTAACTGAGCATTGCCGGGAGCCAGGCCCCGTCCGGCGCCCGCCTGAGGCACAGGAAGTAGGCGCCGCCCTCGAGGAACCGCGGCGAGCCCGCCACGTGCCATCCCCTGCCGCCGATCTCGCCGCCGGGTGTGCGAACGGCGAATCGGTCGCCGCGCCGCACATTCCCCGCCAGCGTCTCCCCGGCGACGAACTCAGTCTCGGTGAAGATGAAGGCGCCCCGCTGCCGGGGCGCCGCGGCTCCCGCGACCGCCATGCACACTACATCGCTCTCGGCCGCCAGATCGGCAAGGCTCGCGGGAGGAATGAACGTCGTCGCGCCGGCGCGCGGCGCGAGGCAAAGAAGCGTGCCCGCCAGTGCCGAACCGACGATCCTGCGCATGCGTGCTCCGTCCGCCGTTGTTCCCGAGCTCATCCTCGTCTTGCCACAGGCCCTCACCATAGTCTACATTATACTCCTTTCCGGCGAATTGCCTCCCCGCGGGCCGCCTTCCCAACACGCGTTTTGCGGGCCGCCGCCCCGGGCGCCCCGCTCCCGCGGCGGCGGGCGGCTCGAATGACGCGCGGGCGCACGACGCCCCGCAAGGAACGGAGACTCGCATGGCGGATGATCGGAGGCGTGACGGAGGGAGCCCGGGCGAGCGCGGCAGCACCGGATTCCTGGTCGCGATCTGTCTCGTCGCGGCGCTCGGCGGCCTTCTCTTCGGCTACGACACCGCGGTGATCTCGGGGGCGATCGAGTTCATCGAGAAATACCTCGGTCTCGATGCGACGGCCAAGGGCTGGGCCTCGGCAAGCGCGCTCCTCGGGTGCGCCGCGGGCGCCGCCCTTGCGGGGCTCCTGAGCGACGCACTCGGCCGCAAGAAGGTCCTGGTGCTGGCCGCGCTCTGCTTCCTGGTGTCGGCCGTGGGCGCCGCCCTGCCCGAGAGCCTCGCCGCGCTCGTCGTGTTCCGGATCATCGGCGGCCTGGGCATCGGCGCCGCAAGCATGACGAGCCCCATGTACATCGCCGAGGTGACGCCCGCGCGCATTCGCGGCCGCATGGTGTCCGTGAACCAGTTCGCCATCGTCTCGGGCATGCTGATCGTGTACTTCGTCAATTACTTCATAGCCCACCATGTCGCCGGCGCCGCCGCCCCGGAGGCGGCCGAGGCCTGGAACACTCAGACGGGCTGGCGCTGGATGTTCGCGTCGGGGGCGCTGCCCGCGATCCTGCTCCTCGCCTGCCTCTTCTTCGTCCCGGAGAGCCCGCGCTGGCTCACCGCCGCGGGCCGCGAGGATCGGGCCGTGCAGGTGCTCGCGCGGATCAACGGCTCGACGCGCGCCGGGGAGGAGATGCGCGAGATCAAGGCGGCGCTGGCGCAGGAAGGCGGCCGCCTGGCGGAGCTCCTGCAGCCGGGCATGAAGCTCGTGCTCGTCGTCGGCGTCGCGCTCGCCGTGCTCCAGCAGGTGACGGGCATCAACGTCTTCCTGTACTACGCGCCGGAGATCTTCAAGAACCTCGTTGCGGGCACCAAGGACGATGCGGCGCTGCTCCAGACCGTCGTCGTCGGCGTCGTGAACATATCTTTTACCGTCGTCGCGATCTGGACGGTCGATCGCCTGGGCAGGCGGCCGCTCATGATGGCCGGCGCGGCGGGCATGGGCGTCTCGCTCGCGGCGCTCGGCGCGGCCGCGTACCTCGACCGCACCGAGGGCTGGGTGCTCGTCTTCATCCTGGGCTACATCGCCAGCTTCGCCCTGTCGGTGGGGCCGGTGACGTGGGTGATCCTGGCCGAGATCTTTCCGACGAGGATCCGCGGGCGCGCCATGGCGATCGCCACCGTGTGCCTGTGGCTCGCCAACTACGCGGTCTCCCAGACGTTCCCGATGATGGACAAGAACGAATGGCTGGCCGCGACCTTCAACCACGCCTTCCCCTTCTGGCTCTACGGCGTCTTCTGCATCGCGCTGATCCTGGTCGTGCGCTTCGCCGTGCCGGAGACGAAGGGGCGCAGCCTCGAGGAGATCGAGCGCATGTGGCGCCCGCGGCCGTGACGGCGCCGCCGCTGGCGCCGGGGCCGGGGCCGGGGCCGGGGCCGGTTCGGACCCGCGCCAGCGCCGGTCCCCCGCCCGCGGGGAAAAACGCCGCGGCAGCGCCTTGGTACCCGCCCCGGAAGGGAGAAAACTCCCGGGCCGCGCCGCCGGCCCGGCGCGCGAGTTGCCGCAGGCGCCCTCCCGCACTGGAACGAATCTTGCACTGCAAAGCCTCAGAGGGGTTTTCCACGGTTTCTGAACGCGCGGAGGGTTTCACATGTTCACCGGGCTTGCCATCTTCCTCATCGCAATCTTTCTGGTCGTCATGCTCGCCTTGCCCTTCTGCCGCGGCAAGCTGGCCGTCAAGCTCGTCGGCAAGCTCAAGTCCCTGCTCCTCGAGGGTCCCGGGCAGGTGCTCTTTTACGAGCAGGGCGTCAGCCAGACGCCCGTTCGATCCATCGCCTGGACACGGGCGTGGGGCCTCATGGCGGCGCTGCTCTTCACCGGCTGCGCCGTGTACCACGGCAACGCCGTCGAGAACCACCCTGCGGCGGTCGCCGTGTGCGGACTGTACGGCGCGCTGGCCATGGGCCTGAGCGCGTTCTTCGTCCTGCTCGGGCTGTCGTTCGTATCGTACTTCCCGCGAATTCGCGGCAGCGTCGGGCTCAGGCAATGCGGACTCCAGGGCCTCTGGATCGTCGATCCCGCCTCGCCGCCCGTGAAGCTGCAGCAGACCGTGGCGTCGCACCTTCAGAAGACGACCTACGTGGGCATCATCGATGTCACCGGCTTCGGGATTCTCGCCAAGGGCGCCGGCACGCCCGGCGGGTTCCTGTACGATGCCATCGCCATGGCGTCCGGAGTGCCCGTGTCGCTGCTGCTGCTCGATCCGGAGGCGACGACGCTTGACCCCGACGGCCCGCAAACGACCGTCATGCAGTCGGTGCTCACCGAGATGGGCATTCCCGCGCTGCTGTACCAGAAGCGCCTCCGCGCGACCCTCGAGGCGGTGGAGCAGCTCAATCAGCTCAGGCCCGAGGAAGCGAAGATCGTGGTCCGTTTCTACCGCGAACGCCCCTCGATCACCGCGCTCTTCTTCGACAAGACCGCCCTGGTCTCGCCGTGGAACCCGCGCGAGAAGCTGAGCGTCTTCACCCAGTTCGACGCAGAGACGCCGCTGCCGGACGCATCGTTCTTCGAGGTCCATCGCCGGACCTTCACGCGCCTCTGGGCCCACAGCCACATCGCGCAGTCGGACGGGTCCCTGCCGCCGGCCGGCGGCAGCACCGTCGTCCGGAAGAAGGGCAGCACGATCGTCCGCAGGAACCCGGGCAGCGCGGTCGCCGCCAGATAGCGGCACGCGGCGGGACCCGTCCCGCACCCTTGCGGTCGAGCCGCAGCGCCGGCGCCGTGCGCCGGCGCGTTCCATCCCCGTTGTGGCACCCCGCCGCCCGGAGTACAATGACGGGCGAGGCGGAGGAGGCTGGAGGCTGGAGGCCGGAGTCAACCGAAAGCCCCTTCTAAGGGCGGCGAAGCCGCCCCATGAGATTCCGTCATCTATCTAGAGCCTATAGCCTACAGCCTCCAGCCTACAGCCTCCGCCCTACGGGAGGTGCGCGGCGTGACCAAGAAGACACGTTGCCTCGCGCGCCCGAGATGCGTGCGGGGGCGCGTTTCGGCGTGGGTCGCCGGCTTCGCGCTCCTGGCGGCCGCAGATGCCGGCGCGGGAACCGTGTACCTCGCCAAGGGCTCCGCCTGGCGGTACCTTCCCGGCACGGGAGAGGCTTCGTCGCCCGATCCGGCCGCCTGGCGGGGCCGCGATTTTGACGTCTCGACCTGGGCCGAGGGCCCCGCGCCGTTCGGCTACGGCGAGCCCGCGCTCGGCACCGACCTGAGCGCGCTCGACCCGCCCATGCGCCGCAACTACACGACCGTCTTTCTGCGCACAGAGTTCTCGATCAGCGACCCCGCCCGGCTCGCCGCGCTCTGGGCCGACGCGAGCTACGACGACGGGTTTCTCCTCTGGATCAACGGCGTGGAGGTGCTGCGGCTGAACGTGGGCGGCGAGCCGGGAACGTACGTGGCGCCGACCGCGGTCGCGAGCACGAACCGGGAAGCGCTGCCCGCCCAGCGCCTCCTCCTCCCCGACCCCGCGGCGTATCTCGTGCCCGGCGCCAACATCGTCGCCGTCCAGGCCCTCAACCAGTCGCTGAGCAACACCGACTTCTTCTTCGACCTGGCGCTCGATGACCCCGACGGCCCCGACCTGGCGCCGCCGCGCATCGAGTCGCTCGTCCCGCGGCCCGGCATCACCGTGCGGAGCCTCACGCAGGTGCGCGCCGCCTTCAGCGAGCCGGTCGCCGGCATCGATGCCGCCGATCTTCTCGTCGGCGGCGTCCCGGCCGCGACGCTCGCCGGCGCCGGCGCGGGGCCGTACGTGTTCGGCTTCGCCGAGCCGGCGCCGGGCGACATCGCGATCGCGTGGTCGCCGGCGCACGGCATCCGCGACGGCGCCGAGATCCCCAACGCCTTCGAGGGCGGCGCGTGGGTGCTGCGCCTGGATCCGAGCGCGCCGCCCGACGATATCGTCCTGAACGAGTTCATGGCCTCGAACGGCGTCACGCTCCAGGACGAGGACGGCGATTCGCCGGACTGGATCGAGCTCTGGAACCGGGGAACGGCGCCGATCGACCTGGGCGGGTGGTCGCTCACGGACGATCCCCTGCAGCCCGGCAAGTGGAGCTTTCCCGCGCGCACGCTCGCGCCGCAGGAGTTCCTCGTCGTCTTCGCCTCGGGCAAGGACCGCCGGAGCGGCGCCAATCTCCACGCGAGCTTCAAGCTGAACCGGTCCGGCGAGTACCTGGGCCTGTACAACGGCGAGCTGCCGCCCCGCGCGGTCCACGAGTTCGCGCCCATGTTCCCCGAGCAGCGCGATGACTACTCGTACGGCCTGGATGCCGGAAGCCGGCCGTGCTATTTCCTCGCGGCCACTCCCGGCCGGTCCAACGCCGAGTCCGCGACCGCCTCCGGATTCGTCGAGGACCCCGTCCCGAGCATCCCCCGCGGCGCGTATTCGGAGGCCTTCGATGTGCTGCTCGCAACGCCCACCGAGGGCGCCGCGATCTTCTACCGCACCGATCCCCAGGGCCGGGCCCTCAACGCAGACACGGGAACAGCCTGCACGGGGCCCGTGAGGATCGCCCCCGCGGCGGGCCGCGGCGCGGTGCTCCTCAGGGCCGTCGCGTACAAGGAAGGATTGCTGCCGTCGGAGGTCGTCACGACGACGTACCTCTTCCCCGAGTACGTTCTCACCCAGGGCAAGGCGCCCGAGGGCTTCCCCGCCGCCTGGGGGAACACCGTGGTCACCAAGGCCGACTACGAGATCGATCCGCGCGTCGTCGCGGTGCCCGAGTACCGCGGCCTGGCGCTCCGCGCGCTCGCCGAGCGGCCGTCGCTCTCGATCGTCATGGACATCGACGACATGTTCAGCCCCGCGCGCGGCATCTACTCGAACTGCAACCTGGAGGGCATCCTCTGGGAGCGCCCGGCGTCGGCCGAGCTGATCTACCCGGGCGATCGCAAGGGGTGCGCCATCGAGTGCGGGATCAGGATCCAGGGCGGCACGAGCACCGACCCGTGGAAGTCCCCCAAGCTGTCGCTGCGCCTTCTCTTCAAGGACGACTACGGGCCGACGCGCCTGCGGTTCCCGCTGTTCGACGACTCGCGCGTGCGCGAGTTCGACACGATCATCCTCGACGCCCACCTCAACCACGTGTGGCACCACCCCGACACGAGCCAGCAGACGACGGTGCAGTACGTCCGCGACACGTTCGTGAGCGATCTGCAGAACGCGATGGGGTCGCTCGCCCCGCACGACATCTTCGTCAACCTGTACATCAACGGCGTGCACTGGGGCATGTACGACGTGCACGAACGGCCCGACGAGGACTTCCAGGCGGCGTACCTGGGCGGCGACCCGGGCGACTACGATGTCCTCAAGCACAACCCGAGCACGGTCGTCAGCGGCACGGCGGCCGCGTTCACCGAGCTGCTCACGACCCGCCTGAGCGGCCTCGGCGCCCCCGCAGCCTACGAGCGGCTTCTCGAACGGCTCGACGCGCTCGACTTCGCGGACTACATGATCCTGAATCTGTACGCCGCCAACCACGACTGGTCGCACCAGAACTGGTACGTGGGCCGCGACCGTGTGCGCCCGGGCGCCCGCTTCAGGTTCTTCAGTTGGGACGC
>DHGK01000304.1:0-2908 GCA_002402755.1 Planctomycetes bacterium UBA4800 | reverse complement strand
CGGGGAGCCCCTGGCTGATCTTCAACGCCGCCCGCCAGAACGCCGAGTTCAAGCTGCTCTTCGCGGACCGCGTCCACCGGCACTTCACGGACGGCGGCGTCCTGTACGTGGACCCGAGCGCGCCGAGGTGGAATCCCGCCGAGCCCGAGCGCACCGTGCCGGTCGCCCGTTACATGCGCCGCATCGAGGAGATCGACGCGTTGATCGTGATGGAGTCGGCGCGCTGGGGCGACTACCGCCGGCCCGCAGCGCCGTACACGCGCGCCGACTGGCTGCGGGAGCTCAACAACCTCCTCGCCAACTGGTTCCCGCAACGCTCCCAGATCGTCCTCAACCATTTCAAGAGAGAAGGCCTGTACCCCGCCGTCGCCGCGCCGAGCTTCAGCCGGCGCGGCGGGACGATCGAGCCCGGGCTCGCCCTCGCCATGACGGCCGGCGCCGATGCGGCGGTGTACTACACGCTCGACGGCGGCGACCCGCGCATGCCCATCTCGGGGGATATCGCGCCGTCCGCGCGCCTGTACGCCGAGCCCGTCATCCTGGCGGGCGCGACGCGCGTCAAGGCGCGCGCCCGGAAGGGAACGGCCTGGAGCGCGCTCGCCGAGGCCGAGTTCGCGGCGCCGTCGCCGTGCGAGTACCTCCGCGTGACCGAAGTCATGTACCACCCGCCCGCCGAGGGCGCGGAGACGAGCGGCGACGATTACGAGTTCCTGGAGCTCAGGAACGCGGGGCCCGACCCGCTCGATCTGTCCGGCGTCGCGGTCACGGGCGGCATCCGCTTCGTGTTTCCCGAGGGCATGGTGCTCGAGCCGGGCGCCTTCGCGGTCCTGGCGTCGAATCCGACCGCGTTCGCCGTGCGCTACCCCGCGTGCAGCATCGCCGGTGTCTACGGGGGACGGCTCGCCGACGGCGGCGAGGACATCGTGCTGAACGACGGCATCGGCGCGACGATCGCGGCGTTCGCGTATGCCGACCGCGGCTGGTGGCCGGCGGGCGCCGACGGGCTGGGGCGTTCGCTCGTGCCCGTGTACGCGGGCGGGCGGGCCGATCTTCGCGACCCGGCCTGCTGGCGGGCGAGCGCGGCGGACCTCGGCTCGCCCGGCGCCGGCGACGGCGAGGTCGTCCCGGAGGCGCCGGCGATTCTCAGGCAGCCGCATGCCGTGACCGCCGTCCCGGGCGCGCGGGCGCGCTTCTCGGTGCTGGCCTTCGGCGCGCCGGACCCGGCCTTCCAGTGGCGGCGCAACGGGGAGGACATCCCCGGCGCCCGCGGCGCGGCCTACACGACCCCGCCGCTCGCGAGCGCCGATGACGGCGCGACGTATCGCTGCGCGATCCGGAACGCGGCGGGCGAGGTCGTCACCGATGAGGCCGCACTGACGGTGGCGGTTCCCCCCGTCGCCTTCCTGCGCGGCGATGCGAACGGCGACGGCCGCCTGAACGTCTCGGACGCGGTCACGGTCGTGCGGGCGGCGTTCGGTGCGCCGCCGTCCTGCGCCGATGCGGCGGATGCGGACGACGACGGAGCGCTGCGCATCGACGATGCCGTCGCGCTGCTCGCCTACCTGTTCGCCGGCGGCCCCCCGCCCGCGCCGCCGTTTCCCGCCTGCGGCGGCGATCCGACGCCGGACTCGCTGGACTGCAGCGCTGCAGTCTGCCGGTGACCCGCGCAGGGCCCTTGCCTCGCCGAACGGCGCCGTTTACAATGGACTTAATGGTGAGGACGTCCGCGCGGGAAGAGGCGCCCGCAGGGCAGGACGGCGCCGCGACCGCACACAGGCCGGGTTGTAAGGAGGATGCCATGAGAGCCGCCATCGCAATGCTGTGGGTGCTGTGCGTGTGCGCCGGCGCCGCGTGGGCCCAGGATTCCTGCATTCCCTACGTTCTCGAGCCCTGCGACGGAGATCCGCAGAGCTACGAGTGCGTCAACGTGACGACCGAGCTCACGTCAAACAAGGGCGGAGAGACCACGGCGGTACTGCAGGAGTTCTGCTTCAAGGTAGATTCGCCGCTCATCGGCGAGATCACCGTGTGGACCAATCAGGGCACGCTCGCCATTCCCGCGCTCAAGGTCGGCGATGCGATCGGCGAGCTGCTCTTCAGCATCAGGTTCTCCGATTTCGGCCAGAGCTGCCCGCTCGGAAACGATGCCATCATGCGCGCCCCCATCACGGTGACGGAGGTGTCGGTCGAGTACGCGAAGCTCCAGGCGACGATCTCGGAGGCATCGGTGCCGCTCATCGATTGCCTCCTGAAGTACGATCCCACCGACCAGGAGCACAACAACGGGCTCATCCTCGAAGGCGAGATCACCGCGAGCGTGGGCGGGGGGTTCGAGTTGTACCTCAAGCTGCCCGAACCGGCGGATGGATCATTGTACCCCGGCCTCGAGTACGGGGATCTAGCGGGCAGCGCCTCCCCGGTGCCCCTGTATTTCCGGCCGCTCACGAGAAACGACGTCTACACGCTGCCCCCCGCGGGCGGCACGCTCGCCATCGGCACGCTGCTCGGCGCCACCAACCTGGGCGGGCTGCCGGTCGAGCACGAGTTTCTCGAGGAGTTCACGATCACGCCCGGCGTCGTCGCGCCGCAGTTCCGGCGCGGGGATGTCAACGAGGACGCCAAGGTGGACATCGCGGATCCCATCAAGCTCCTCGGGCACCTCTTCAGCGGCCTGCCCAGACCGGACTGTCCCGATGCCGCCGATGCCAACGACGACGGCAAGCTCGACATCGCCGACGCGATCAAGATCCTCGGGTATCTCTTCAGCTCGACGGGCCCCCTGCCCGACCCGTTCGGCGACTGCGGGGCGGAGGCGCAGCCGGACACGGATGGACTGCCGGCCTGCGACTACAAGGCGAGCTGTTGAACGGGTCATAGCCGGCCTCCAACGGCCGCGGCCGCCGAAGCC
>DHGK01000392.1 GCA_002402755.1 Planctomycetes bacterium UBA4800 | reverse complement strand
GCGCGGGCTCCTCGAGCGCACGATCATGTGGTGGAGCGGCGAGTTCGGCAGGTCGCCCAAGGTCCAGTGGGAGCCGCCCTGGAGCGGCGGGCGCAATCACTACGGGAAGGTCTTCTCGGCCGTGCTCGCGGGCGGCGGCTTCAAGGGCGGCCGTGTCGTCGGCGCCTCCGACGCGAAGGGCGAGGAGGTGAAGGAGCGGCCCGTCTACCCTTGCGATCTCATCGGCAGCATGTACGAGCTGCTCGGCATCGACACCGCGGCGAAGCTGCCGCACCCGATGGGCCTGGACGTGCGCGTGATGCCGGCCGAGAACGAGGGCGTGACGATGGGCGGCCGCCTGAGAGAGATCATGTAGGGAGCGCGCCATGAACCGATTCGCAAAGTCCGCGGTGTTCGCGCTCGCGGCGCTGCTCGCAAGGGCGCCGGATGCGGCGGCCCAGGCGAACGCCCGCGCCGCGCGCATCGGCTGCGTGTATCCCGCGGGCGGCCGGCAGGGCACGACGCTCCGGGTGTCGGCCGGCGGGCAGTTCCTGGACGGCGCCGCCGAGGCCCGCATCTCGGGCGCCGGCGTCAGGGTGAAGGTGCTCGAGCACACCAAGCCGATCACGCAGCAGCAGTTCAACATGTGCCGGGAGCAGCTCAAGGAGCTCACGGCCAGGAAGGCCGCCGCGCAGCCCAAGGGCAGGACGCAGGGCGGCAGGCGCAACCCCGCCGCGCCCGCGTGGACGGCCGAGGACGAGAAACTCGTCGCCGAGCTCAGGAAGAAGATCGACCTCTTCAACAAGCGAACGCTCAGCCCCGCGATCGCGGAGAACGTCGTGCTCGAGGTCGCGATCGACCGCGATGCCGAGCCCGGCGAGCGCGAGCTCAGGCTTCTCGCGGCCCTGGGCCTGACGAACCCGATCGTGTTCTGCGTGGGCCAGTTGCCGGAGTTCGAGGAGCGCGCTCCCGAGGCCGATGCCTCCCGAAACCGCGGCCAGCCGGCCGCCAGGTTCGCGCCCGCCGCCCGCGCGCCCGAAGAGGAGACGGAGATCTCGCTGCCCGCCGCCATCAACGGCCGGATCATGCCCGGCGATGTCGACCGCTTCCGCTTCGAGGCGCGCGCGGGAGAGCGGCTCGTCTTCGCCGTGCGCGCGCGGCGGCTCGCGCCGTATCTGGCCGATGCCGTGCCGGGCTGGTTTCAGGCCGTGCTATCGCTCTACGACTCCGAGGGACGCGAGCTCGCGTACGTCGACGACTATCGCTTCAGCCCCGACCCGGTGATCCTGTACGAGATCCGGGCCGATGGCCGGTACCTGCTCGAGATCAGGGATTCCATCTACCGCGGGCGGGAGGACTTCGTCTATCGCATCGACGCGGGGCGCCTGCCCTTCGTGACGAGCGTGTTCCCGCTCGGCGGCCGCGCCGGCGTCGCGACGACGGTCGCGCTCGCGGGCTGGAACCTCTCCGCGGACTCGCTCGCGCTCGGCGCCGAGAAGATGTGCGAGGGCCTGACACATCTGCGCGCGCGCGGCGGCGAGCTCGTCTCGAACCGGGTTCCATTCATCGTGGACACGCTGCCCGAGCGCGGCGACGAGGAACCGAACGACGCGCCGGACGCGGCGCAAAGGATCGACCTTCCGGTCATCGTCAACGGACGCATCGGCGCGCCCGGCGACTGCGACGTCTTCCGCTTCGAGGGCCGCGCGGGCGACGAGATCGTCGCGGAGGTCCGCGCGCGCAGGCTGGGCTCGCCGCTCGACTCGATCATCAGGCTGACGGACGCAGGCGGGCGGCAGATCGCGGTCAACGACGACTGCGAGGACAAGGGCGCGGGGCTGCTCACGCACCACGCCGATTCGTGGCTGCGCGCGACGCTGCCCGCCGGCGGCGCGTACTGCGTGCAGGTGGGCGANNGACTTCGAGCTGCGCGCCGTGCCAAGCAGTATCAACGCCCGTCCCGGCGCGACCGTGCCGCTCCTCGTCCACGCCCTGCGCAAGGATGGCTTCACGGGCGACATCGCGATCGTGCTTTGCAACGCGCCGCCGGGATTCGCGCTGCACGGCGGGCGGGTGCCGGGCGGACAGGACCAGGTGCGCCTCACGCTGGCGCTGCCGCCGGCGCCGCTCGGCGAGCCGTGCGCGCTGCGCCTCGAGGGCCGCGCGACGATCGACGGCCGCGAAGTCGTCCGCCGCGTCGTGCCGGCCGACGATCTCATGCAGGCGTTCGCGTACCGCCACCTCGTCCCCGCCGGAGAGCTCGCGGTCGCGTCCCAGGGCCGCCCGGCGCCCAGAGCCCAGGCGCGGATCGCGGGCGACATGCCCGTCAGGATTCCCGCCGGCGGCACGCGCCGCGTCCTGGTCGAAACGTCCGCGCGCGGCCTTCTCAACAACGCGGACCTGGCGCTTGACGAGCCGCCCGAGGGGATCGCGATCAAGGCCGCGAACCCCTCGCGCGGGGGCGTGGAGATCGTCTTCGGCGCCGACGCGGCGAAGGCCGCGCCGGGGCTCAAGGGCAACCTGATCGTCGCCGTCTTCGCGAAGAGGGCGGCGAAGGCGGGCGCCGCGCCGCCCAAGGGCGCGCAGCGCGCCGCGCCGCTGACGATGCTGCCGGCGATTCCGTTCGAGATCGTCGCGCCGTAGCGCGCCTCGGCGCGCGCGGAACCGGGCGGACCGGATGCGCTCGCAGGATCCGGCACGCGGAATCATGCGAGTCCATCCATTGATTTGCTGCCTTATAGAAGTACAATGATGGGTGTCGGATAACGCGGAGGCCTCCGAAGGTTGTCGGGACACGATCGACCGATGGACGGCCGGCGCCATCGTTCCCGGCGCCCGCCCCACCGTGCCCCGCACCGCGCGGAACCGTCTCCCGGGCACATGTTTCGTTGGTGTTCTCCGTCGGCCGGCGGGACGCCGCCAGGAGCCGGCGGAGAACTGTTCGAGCGAGGTGCGCTATGGTTCTCAACCCCAAGCTGCCGTCACCCCAGCCCACGTCCCATCCCACGTGCGGGCCCGATCCCGCCAAGATCGTGCTCGGCATCGACAGGTACGGGCCCGCGTACGAGGTCGGCTATTGGGATGCGTTCAACGATGGGGTCCTCATGGGGCGCTACATCGAATCGCTGGCGCACAAGAACGTGCGCAAGGGCTTCAAGCCCCGGACGGCGGAGAAGAAGAAGACGCCGCGAGGCAAGTAGCGGCAACGGATCCCGCGCTCTACCCGCGGCGCGCCGGGCCGTCGGGCCAGACGGCGCCGCAATGCTCGGCCCACCAGAACTCGTCGTGGACGCGCCGCGCCATGAAGTACCGCCGATCGGCCTCGACGCTCGCGCGGCGCAGGGAGAAGAGCTTCCACGCGCGGCGCCAGACATCCGCCGGCTCCTGCCCGCGGACGCGGGCCGCCCAGCGCCGCCAGTGCGCCTCGCCCAGGTGCCTGCGCGCCATGCGCAGCTTGTTGGCGAGCACGCTCTCGTGCGCGACCGCGTACGTCGTGAACGCGCGGCGGAAGCGATGGCCGATCGTGACGCTCACGTCGCTCACCACCGGATGGCCCATGAGCCAGGCCTTGAGCCCGAAGTCCAGGTCCTCCAGACCCCACTCCACCATGTCGCGGTCGAAGCCGCGGAGCTTCCGGTAGAGCCTGCGACCGACCGCGGCGCAGCACCCGATGAACGCCGGCGACTCGACGAAGGGTCCCCAGCGGCGCATCTCGCCGGCATCGGCCCAGAACCCGTCCAGCGTCGCGGGATCGAGTCCGAACGCGGCTCCCGTGCACCGGCGGCTGTTGCACCACGTGCGCTCGTCCAGGGCCGCGATGCGCGGCATCACGACCGCGTCGCCCTGAAAGCACTCCACGTCCAGGACGAGCCGCTCCAGCGCGCCGCGTTCCGGCTTGCAATGGCCGTCGAGAAAGACGAGGACATCGCCCTTTGCGCGGCGCGCTCCCAGATCCTTCGTCGCGGCGACGCCCGTGCGCCGGCGATGGCCCACGATGCGCACGCGGGGGAAGCGCCGCTCGACATCGGCGACGCTGCCGTCCGTGGATGCGTCGTCGGCGACGATGATCTCGAGCTCGCACGAGGGCGCGGTCGCGAGGCACGCGCGCACCGTCCTGGCCAGGAGATCTCCCTCGTTGTGCGCGGCAATGACCACGGTCGCGCGTACGCGCGCGGAAGCTCGGCGCACGCGCGGACGAGGCGCGGCTCTTCCCATGGCGCTCCTCCGCCTCCCGGTCCTGCATCGCCCTGATACCACATTTATATTCTCTTACGAACTGTCATGATGTACAATGAGGGGCACTCTCGATTCTCGGTGTGGCACGGTCTGCGGGGGATGCGCAACGCCCATGGCGGGAGGGCTGCGCGATGATCGACGAACGCCTGGCACACGAGACTGCTCCCGACGGCCCCGGCGGGGACGCAGCAAACCTTCGCCCGCTCTTGAATGCCGCCGGCTCTCCGCCGGGCGCGCCGCTGTCCGGCTCGGACGATTCCTCCGACATGATGGCGGCGGTCCGCTTCGCCGACCTCACCGGCGCGGGCGCGCCCGACAGCGGATTCCCCTTCAAGTTCGGCGACTTCCGGATCGTCCGCGAGGCGGGCCGGGGCGGCATGGGGATCGTGTACGAGGCCGTCCAGGTCTCGCTGGAGCGGCGGGTCGCGCTCAAGATCCTCCCGCCCGGCCTGCTTGCCGATGCCAGGGCGGTGGCGCGCTTCCACAGGGAAGCCAGGATCACGGCGAGCCTCCACCATCCGAACGTCGTCACCGTCCACGCCATGGGCGTGGAGGCGGGCGTGCCGTACTACGCCATGGAGTACGCCGCGGGCCTGACGCTCCAGCAGATCCTCAAGGCGGTGCGGAGCGGCGGCGACTCGACCGCCGCGGATTCTCGCCGGGCATCGACGGCGATCCTCGACAGCAGCGCCGTGCGGGCGCGGACCCCGCCGGCGGCCCGGAACGACGCGGCCGCCGACACGCCCCAGGGGCCCGCGCTGCCCGCGAGCCTGCTGCGGTTCCTGTGCACCGACACGCCGGGCTCGCCGGCCGACGCGCTCGATGCCGACTACTACCGGTGGGTCGCCGGCATCTTCGCTGAGGTGACGGAAGGGCTGCAGGAAGCCCATCAGCACGGCATCGTCCACCGCGATCTGAAGCCCTCGAATCTGATTCTGGACTGGAACGGCCGCCTCCGCATGCTGGACTTCGGCCTGGCGTTCGTCGAGGGGCAGACGGGCTGGACGGCCTCCGAGGAGCGGCCCGGAACGCCGCTGTACATGAGCCCCGAGCAGGTCCGGGGCGATCAGGATCTCTACGGCCCGAGCACCGATGTGTACAGCCTGGGAGCTTCGCTGTACGAGATGCTCGCGTTCAAGCCGCCGTTCGACGGGCGCACGCGCGACGAGATCATGGAGAAGATCCTCGCGCGCGATCCCGTCGC
Source organism: Planctomycetes bacterium UBA4800 (assembly GCA_002402755.1). GTDB lineage: Bacteria > Planctomycetota > UBA8108 > UBA8890 > UBA8898 > UBA8898. Next base: position 19,701 of record DHGK01000392.1, on the reverse strand, counting down.
TCCGCGCCGCATCAATCGCCGCATTCCCCGGGATCTGGAGACCGTGGTCCTGACCTGCCTGCGGAAGGATCCCCGCGATCGCTACGTGAGCGCGCACAACTTCGGCGACGATCTGCGCCGCGTCGTCCGCGGCGAGCCGGTCCGGGCGCAGCGCCGGCCCGTCATCGAGCAGGCCCTGCACGCGCTGTGGCGGGCGCGGCGGCTGATCGCCCGGAGTGCGGCCGTGCTCGCGCTCCTCGTCACGGCGATCGTGCTCGTGCGGAATCACTTCGCCGGCAGGGAAGCCGCGCGCCTGGCGGCATACGACTCGCACGTTCGAGATGCGGCCATGGATATCATGCGCGCGCAGCTCATCGCGGTGTCGGAGAACCTCGGAGGAGTTCGAGGCCGGCGGCGGGAGATCGCGCCGGCGAAGGACCTCCCGGTGATCAGGTCGACGTACGACGGCGGCGTCGGCGATCTCTTCGAGGTCTTCACGGTCGAGCCGGGGCCGGGCGCGATCGGTCCCGACCCGTTGCAGATGGCCGAGCGGTCCTGCGCACGAGCGCAGGCGCTGGTGCCGAACAGGGCCGCGGCGCACTATCAGCTTGCCAATGTACAGCTCGCGCGGGGGCGGAAGGCAGCGGCCGAGGAGCAGCTCAGAGCGGCGATCGAGAAGGACCGGGCGTGTGCGCCCGCGCTGAGCCTGCTGGCCGCGCTCCTGGAGGAGAGGGGGAATCGGGAGGCGGCCGCTCACGCCGCCGCCCTGGACGGCCTTGCCCGGCTCCCGGGCAACGAATGGGTGCCATCGTGCCTCGAGGTGCAGCGGGCGCGTCTGGCGAAGGACTGGATCCGGGCCGCGGCGGCGTACGCCGGCTTCAACGAGACCGCGTCCGGACAGGATGCGGAGCACTACCCCGGCTGCCTCGTCGAGAAGCACATCGGCGAAGGCGTGGCGCTCCTCAACGCGGGCGACATCAACGCGTCGTTCAAGAGGTTCTTTCTGAGCGACGACTACTGCCGGAAGCAATGGCCGAAGGCCATCGAGCCGGCGCTCTTCGTCGCCAGGATCCACTACATGCAGAAGGAGCCCGAAGACGCCGAGAAGGTGCTGGACGGTCTGTTCGCGAGAACGGATCTCCCGGACCCCGCCGCCGTTGCCCGCGCCATCACCGAGATCCACCGCGACGGAGGTCGGCCTGGACTGGCGCTGAAGTGGTCCGACAAGATGGAGCCGGGGCCCGCGCGGCTGTGTCTGCAGGCGGAGCTCCACGCGATGCTGCAGGCGCCGGAGACCGCGCGCGCCGAGCTGGCCGAGGCCGTGCGAGCCGCTCCCGGCGAAGTCGATATCCAGCTCGCGGCGGGCAAGGCGTATCTGCTGCTCGAGGACTACGCGGCGGCGGAACGCGCCTTCCGGAGCGCCGAGAAGCTCGCGCCTTCCGCCGGAACGCCGAGTGTCGCGCTGGCGGCGTGTCTCATTCTCGCGGGGAAGACGCGGGACGCCGTCGCCGTGCTCGAGCGCGCCCGCGAGACGGACCAGCGCAGCCGCGCGTATCAGTACCTCGCCGGCATTCGCGCCGCCGAGCAGGATTTCGCGGCCGCCGAGGACGACTACCGCACGGCCATCGACCTCGATGGAGGGAACGCCCAGGCCCTCAACAACCTGGGGACGCTCCTGGACATCCGGGGCAGGCGCGCCGATGCGATGGAGTACTACCGCCGCGCGACGCGCGCGGCGCCGACGCTGGCCATCGCGCACTTCAACTTCGGGTGGGCCCTGCACCGGCAGCGCCGCTTCGCCGAGGCCGCACGCGAGTACCGTCTCGCGATCCGGTTCGGCATGGAGGGCGAAGAGGCGGCGCACAACAACCTGGGCCCGTGCCTCCAGTACCTCGGCGATCTGGAGGGCGCGCTGGCCGAGTACCAGAAAGCCCTCCGCCTGGACAAGGAGCGGGACAACTACCTTGCCAATCACAGCATGGGAACGCTGTACGAATGGCGAGGCGAGCTCGACATCGCGCTGACGTACATGGAACGCGCCGCCGGGATGGAACCGCGGTGGGTCGACGCGCAGAACGATCTGGGGTACGCGTACCAGCAGCTCGGCCTCTCCGCCGGCGCGATCGAGTGCTACGACATCGTCTTCGGGCTCGACCCGGATTTCGTATGGGCCCACAACAACCGCGCCACGCTCGTCCTTCAGGAAAGGCAACCGCCGCCTTCGGGAGAAGATCTCGAGGCCGCGATCGTCCGGCTCGAGGATGCCGCGCGGCTTCCGGGCGCGGCGCCGGCCGTGGGAAGCCTGCTCGCGGACTGCCGCCGGCTTCTCGGGCCGCGGATAGGCTCCTACGGCTCCGTGGACGAGCTGGTCGACGGCCCCGAGATGCTCGCGGCCGAGGACGCCGCCTGGCGTTTCCGCCGGGGGACGGAGGCGCCGGCGCCCGGGTGCGACTGGACGGATCCGGGCTTCGACGATGGTGCGTGGGAAGAGGGCGTTCCGGCTTTCGGCTATCCGCCCGACGGCGATGTGCGGACGCCGCTTGCCGACATGCGCGGCGGGTACTCCTCGCTGTACCTGCGGCGGAGATTCCATGTGCAGGACCCGGCCGATGTGGCGGCCCTTGCGCTGGCCGGCCGGCTGAGCGACGGCCTCGTGGTCTACGTGAACGGAAAGGAAGCGGGGCGTCTGCACGCCGGCGCCCCCGGCGCCGTTCTCCCTCACACCGCAACCGCCGACGGCGGCGACAAGAAGCCCTGGCTCCGGCACGAGGTGCCGCTCGATGCGGCCGCGCTGCGCGCCGGCGAGAACGTGCTCGCCCTGCAGGCGCTGAACAATCGGCTCGACAGCTCCTCCTTCTTCCTGCTCCCCGCGCTGCAGGCCCGGACGCACCGGATCGATCAACGGCTGCCGGGCCTGGACGCCCGGCTCGAAGTACTGCGCGTGGCGTCCCAGGGCCCGAGCGACCGGCTCCGCGCCCTGTACTTCGAGGGCAGGCTCTGCGAGGCCCGCGGGCGGCCGGACGAGGCCCGCGCGCGCTACGAGGAAGTGCTCGCGGCGGATCGCAGCCGCCCCGAACCCTTCATCCGCCTCGCGGCGTGCCTCGCGGCGACGGAAGGCGCCGGCGCTGCCGAAACGGCGCTGCGCCAGGCGCTCGAATCCGGCCCGCGGAAATCGATCATGCTGTGGGAGGAGTGGTTCCGCGTCGCGGCCGCCGGCGCGCGCAGGAGCGCCGCCGACTTGTTGCGCGACTTTCCCTGCTCCCCGCAGTCTCTCGAGGGCGCGTCGTGGGGTCTGCCCTCCGACCTTGCATGGGTCGTGACCGAACTCGCCGGCCGCGCCGTCATCCGCATCAATTGCGGGGGGTCCGCATTCCGCGCGGACGATGGCGCCGACTGGGCCGGCGACCGTTTCCACACGGGCGGCCGCACGCGATATTTCTCTGCGCTCGCGATGAAGCCGAGGCCCGCGCTGAAGGACCCCGCGCTGTACCACACCGCCCGCCAGTTCGACGGGTCGAGCCCGGCCGTGGCGGCCTATCGCATCAGCCTTCCCCGCGGGCGCTACGAGGTCCGCCTGCACTTCATCGAAGGCGCCCGCGAGGAGACCGGCTCCCGCGTGTTCTCGGTCATGCTCGAGGGCAAGGTCGTTGCGCCTTCCCTCGTGCCGGGCAGCGCCGGGTACGGCGTCCCGCGAAGGGATGCCTACATGCTGCGCGTGGACGACGGGGCGCTCGACATCGCCTTCGGCCGGGTCGCGGACGATCCCCAGATCGCCGGCATCGAAGTGGAAGCGCGCGGTCCCTGACACGCGCCCGGGAGCCTCGCCGACCACGCGAGCACGCGGCGCATGTCGACGCCGCCGTTGCCGTGGAGAACGCTCGGGCGCGTCCGCGTGCTCGCGTTGTAGAAGCCCTTGCGGAACACGACGTCCCGCCCCGTGCCGTGCAGCGCCTGGAAGATCCGGCAGCGGATGTCGAGCCGGATCACATCGCGGTGCTCGAGGTACCGGTCGGTCCACCAGCGCTGGTCATCGACCCAGAAGGGATCCTTGCACGGCAGCGTCTTCAGGAATCCGTAGATCGTCTCCATGTCGCCCATGTAGCCGCCCGCGTTGAGGAAGCGGTACCGCTCGCGGGGCGAGGGGTACAGGAACGCCTTCCACGGGTCGGGGGAGCACCAGCGCTCGGCCGAGAACACGAGCGGGCTCCGGAACGCGCGGTACGCGGCGAGGATGACATCGGGCGGCCGCACGACAAGACTGTCGCAGGCGTCGGCGAACAGCATGATCGCATCGCGCCGCCGGCGGCGGGCGAGCTCGTCCCTGACGAGGCCGAGCTTCAGGCCGAATCCTCGCCACGGCTGCCCGCGTCCCAGCACGATGGGCGCGATGCCGAACTTCCGGCAGCTCTCCAGGAACCGCGGCACGCCGCGGATCGCACTCGTAGCCACCGTCATGACGACGAGCATGCGGTTTTCCTCCGGAAGCACCTCCCCGCGTATCGCCGCGAGGCATCGTCAGTCGATGTAATCCCGGGAGTACATGATGCCGATCCAGTCCCCGCCGGCGTTCTCGCTCGTGTCCTGCCACGTCCCGATCGTGTTGAGCACCGGCCAGTACACCTGCGCGGAACTTGCGCCGAACGAGTACTGCAAGTCCTTGTCGCTCACGTTGTTGGTGCACATGGCGCGAATGGGGTCGCCCTTGCCCGGACTCGTGCTGGCATACAGATAAATGAGGTCGCCCCCCGCGCCCTCGTTCAGATCGCCGCTGACCTTCTGATACGCGGTCTCCAGGTCGGGCGTCTTGGGATCCTCCGCGTCCCAGAGGATGAGGTCGGTGATCGGCGGGTGCAGGGGATCGTTGTCGAGGCCCACCGCGGCGTAGATAATGATCGTTTTCCCGCCGGCCCCTTCGCTCAGGTCCTGGTTGATTGCATAGTGCCGCAGCCCTTCCTCGTCGATGTACGACCCCAGATAGGAGTTCTTTACCGTGATCCTGACGATGGCCTTCTTCGGCACGGTCACCAGGATGATCTCGCGCTCGATCGCCCAGTGTGCGAAGGCCTCGGTGAGCTCGGCCTTGCGCCCATCGTCGTCGCAGAGCTCCCAGATGGGCATCAGGCTGCCGGGGTAATAGTCGCAGAACACCGGGTTGTTGCTGATGGTGTTGATCCAGGCCTCGTAGTCTCCCTTGGTGGCAATGTTGACGGCAAGCTCGCTGCTTCCCCCATAGGCCTGCAGCCGCTTCTCCTCGCTGCTCTTGTACGTGTCGTACTCCTCCTGCGTGAGCCCGGAGCTCGTCACGGAAGCCTCCAGAAGCACGCTCTTGTAGCTGGCCTCGGCGTAGACGGCGATGGACTTGTCTCCCGAGATGTGGCTCGTGCTCGCCGACACGTTGTAGGCGAGCCGCGCGCCCTGGATCGTGCCCGTCATGCAATGCGTTCCGTAGGTCGCGAAGAGCTCCTGGGGGCTGTGGGCCGGGTCGTTCAGACGCTGGGCGAAGGCGGCGCTCAGATACTGCTTCAGGCCGGCAATGTTGTTCCTGTCGCGTACGACGTGCGCCTTCTTGTGCACGTTTATGTTCACGGTCGCGAAGGAGTACTCCGTGCTCGTGTAGCGATTCTCGCTGAATGCCTGCTTGATCGCGCCCGAGAAGCCGTTGTAGCTCCCCGAGACGCCGCAGGACTGCATGAGCGCGGTGGCGTACGAGGCGATCGACGTCCCGCCCACCCCGTGGTAATCGCTCGACTCGAGCGCGATCTCCTCGATCAGGCCGGCCTGCAGCAATGCACCGGCATCGAGCACGGGCTCCTTCACCTCGGTGCGATCCGCGTAGGCGCCGAAGATGTCGTAGCCCCTCCCGATCGGCGCGGCGGACGCATCGCCGCATGTGATTGCCACCGGTTCGGGACCTTGCGCGAAGAGATGGGTAAGCAGATGGATGGCATCGGCTATGTCCCTTCGCCCGTCGCCGTTGCTGTCCCCGTTCCCGCAGGGCGTCCCGGCCGGCCCCGGACACGCCCCGTACGTGCCGGTGACGGCGACAAGCGCCATCACGGCGGCAACGGACACCACGAGCACGCGCAGGTTGTTTCTCACGGGCATCTCCTTCGTCAGGGAAGGACCAGCGGGGTATCCTCTCGGGAACGCTGCCGGAAAAGACTCAACGCTTACGCGACAAGCTCAGGACGCGTCACCGGCCGCCCGCTGCTGCACACGACCCGCGGTACCGCACTCGTTGAATTCGGCATCATCCTCGAATTCATCGTATGCGGCTTGACGAACCGAGTAAACGGCCAATCAGGTTTTTAATCTCTGGTTTCATCCGGCAGTCTTCGCGCGTCCGGGGACAGCGTCCGGGAGCGTCCGGGGACAGTCACCGATTTCCCGCGGGAAATCGGTGACTGTCCCCGGACGGCGCGGAAATCGGTGACTGTCCCCGGAAAGAAATTATCGGTGACTGTCCCCGGAAAGATGCGCGCGATACCCCAGCGCCACGAGCCGTTCGTAGGCTTCGCGCACATCGGGCGGCACTTCCTGCGGGACCTGGAAGCCGCAGTCCCCGTAGCGCATGATGCGCTGGAGGTCGCCGGCCATCACGGCGATGACCGTGTCGATCGGGATCTCGGCCGTCGGGTAGCTCTCGAACGTGCAGCGCGGCGAGGTGACGCACGCGCGCTTCCCGGGCCATTGCCGCATGAAGGTCGCGAGGGCGCGCCGCTCCATGTACGGCTTGTGAACGAGAATGAAGCTCGCGGGATCGAGGCCGCGCGCGCGGAGAAGGTCCCGCGAGCGCGTCACGTTCTCGCCGGTGTTCGCCGCGCGCGTCTCGAGGAGCATCGCGCGCTCGGGGACCCCCATGCCGCGCGCCACGCGCGCGAACTTCTCGGCTTCGGGTTCGTCCCACAGCCCGCGCGTGAGATTGCCGAGCCCGCCCGAGATCACGAGGAGCGGCGCGAATCCCTCCAGGAACACCTCCGCGCCGCGCGCGGCGACCCTGAGGTCGTGGCTGCCCATGACGAGAATGCAGTCGGCATGCTCCAACGGCTGATCGAGGCGGTGATAGTCCCAGAGCACCCGGGCGAGCGCGCGCGCCTCGGCCGTCGCCATGTCTCAGCGCGCCTCGCCCTTCGCGCCGGCGCAGAACAGGTTCTTCTCGGTGCGAATGTAGAGCCGGTCCCCTGCGATCGCGATGCTCGAGCGGCACGAGCCCTGGTCGGCGGCGAGCTCCCCGCGGGAGAGGATCTCGAAGCTCGACCCCGCCGACAGGACCAGCGTCTCGCCGCGCTCGCTCAGGCAGTAAACCTTGCCGTCGGCGCCGGTCGGCGAGGCGTACCAGGTCGCGCCCCCGCCGAGACCGCCCTGCCAGATGCGCGCCCCGGTCGCCGCGTCCACGCACGTCATCGTCTTCCTGGCGCCGTTGAGGACGAAGAGCTTGCCTCCGTAGAGAAGCGGCGTGGCTTCATCGGGGCACGACTCGGCCATCGTCCACGCGAGCGCGCCGTCGCCCGCCCGTCCGGTCGCGCCGCCCTTGACGGCGAAGAGCGCGCGCCCCCGCGCGCGCAGCGCGTAGACGAGCCCCGCGCCGGGCACGGCCGACGGGATCAGGCGCTGGTAGACCTCGCGGCCGCGCGGACTGTACTCCCAGCGCCAGAGCTCGGCGCCCGTCGCGGCATCGTGCCCGGTCAGGAACTCGCCGCCGGGAACCAGGATCTCGGCGCGGCCCGCTCCCTCGTAGGGAACCGGCGTCGCGTAGGTCTCCGTGGACTCGTCGGTCGCGTCGGTCGCGCGCACGCGCTTCCAGAGATCCGCGCCGGAGGCCGGGTCGATGGCAAGGAGGAACGAGTCGAGCGGCCCCGCGCGATCCGAGGCATGGTAGCGCGCCGGGTCCTTGTTCTGCATCACCGAGACGTAGAGCTTCCCCTTGTAGAGGAGCGGGCTCGCGCTGTACCCGTACTTGATGACGAACTCGCCGTGGTCCTTCTCGAGGGCGCGCGCCCACAGCGTCTTCCCGCCGAAATCCGCGGCGACGAGGTCGCCCGTCCCGAACAGGAAGTAGACGGCCGCGCCGTCGGTCGCCGGCGAGGGCGTCGCCATCGTGTTGCCCGACGGCGCCTTGCGGTCTTCGCCCGCCGTGATCTTCCAGAGCACGGCGCCCGTCCCGGCATCGAGGCACAGGCCGACAAGCTCGCCCGTCGCGCGATCGGTCGACGTGACGAACACGCGGTCGCGCCACACGGCCGGCGTCGAGGCGCCCTTGCCGGGCATCGGCGCCGCCCAGAGGACGGCGTCCTTCAGGGCGGCGGGAAGGTTCTTCGCGTCGGTCGAGCCGTTGAAGAAGGGCCCGCGCCACTGCGGCCAGTCGGCGCCGAAGAGCGCCGCGGCGCAGCACATCGCGGCGGCTGCAATGCAACGGTGTCTGAACATGGTCTCGCTCCTCGTCTCGGACCTGTGCCGGCCGGAAGGCTCCCGCCGGCGGCTCACGCGGACGCAAACGCCTCCACGAACTTGCGCGCCTTCACGGCTTCCTCGGCGAGCACGGGCAGCTCGCCCGCGCGCAGCGTCTCGACGACGAGCGGCCCGGAGGTGAAGCCGCCCTTCTTCAGGCGCGCCATCACGGCCTTGAAGTCGACCTGCCCCGTCCCCGGCGTCAGCATGACATCCTTGGGGTGCCGGTAGTCCTTGACGCTCATGCCGGCGACGAGGCCGTCGACGGTCGCCGCGTCATCGACGGGGTCGAGCTTCGCGTCCGAGTAGTAGAAGATGTTGCCGGGGTCGTACCACAGCCGGAAGTTGGGGTGCCCGACCTTCGCGATCAGCGCGCGGCACTGAGGGCCCGTGGCGTTGAGCCCGCCGTGCGGCTTGACGGTGATGCCGATCTTCTTTTCCGCCGCGTAGGCGCAGGTCTCGGCGACCGCCTTGTAGTAGATGTCGTTGAGCTTCGGGTCGCCCGTGCCGCCCATCATGAGGGACGTTGCGCCCGCGGCCGCGCAATTGTCGATGAGGCGCTTCATGGCGGCGATGCCCGCCTCCAGCGATTCCTTGACCGGAATGTCGCCGCCGTAGACGGACGGGATCTTGAGCCCGCGCTTCTTCGCCTCCTCGCCGACGCGCGCGGCCTCCTCCGCGGTCGTCGCGGCGGAGATGACGAGGCCCGACGGCGACTTCGCCGTCATCAGGCCCGCGTACGAGTAGCCCGCCTCGGCGATGGCGTCGAGCGCCGTACGGTAGTCGTGCCGGTCCCACGGCCGCGTGAAGCAGCCGATCTTCCAGGCGGACTTGGGATCCGCGGGCGGGGCGACCGCCGCGGACCCGGCGCGCGCCCCAAGCGCCGCGATCGCGCCTGCGGCCGCGGCGCCGCGGCAGAAGCTTCTACGCGAGAGCACCGTAGTGTCGGGCATGCGATCCTCCTTGGTCGTATCACCCAATCTACGGCCGAAGCGCGCCGGGGGCAAGCGGCCGGCGGCGGGCAGTCGCTACTTCGCGCTCGGCGCGGCGTTCGCCTTCGCGGGCGTGGGGGCGAGCGGGCGGAAAACGCCTGCGCCGTCGGGAAGCCGCCCCCACGAGCCGCCGTTCGAGATTGCGCCCCAGACCACGCGATCGAGCTCGGCGTTGCCGCGGTCGTCGCAGTCGGCGAGCGTCAGGACCTCGCCGCGGGTCGAGATCTTGAAGTCGGCGCGCGGGCCCTCGCCCGCGCCCTCTCCGGCTTCGATGATGAGGAAGCCGTGCGGCTCGATGGCGACGCCGTCGGGAATCCGCCACTTGCGCGGATTCTCCAGGTCGTCGCTCAGGTACAGGCCCGCGAGATCGACGGCGGCGTCAGAGCCGTTGCGAAGCTCGATCCAGTCGCGGTGCGCCTTGCCGTTGCCGCGCCCCGCCGCCGCCGAGGTTACCTCGTTGATCCGCACGGGGAAACCGGCGCGCGGCCGGGCGCGCACGCGGTACGACAGGCACACGAACTCGGCGCGCGCGGGGTGGAACGCCGCCGTCCCGACATCGGCGGGCGCGCGGGCCTCGACGTAGTAGCGCACGAGCGCGCCCGCGGGTTGCGGCGGAATCGCCGCGCCGAACACGCCGTCGCCCGCCGCCTTGTCGGCGTGCGCGCCGTCATCGAGCATGGCAACGCACTCGAACGCGCCCGTTGACTTCGCGTTGTAGTACAGGAACACGGACTCGGGCCGCATGTCGCCGCCCGTCTCGGCGAGAACGACGACGGACGCCTGCGGCGAGGGCGCGTCGACCGAATCGGCCGGCTCCCACTGCCGCGTCACCGCGACGATCACCGGCCGCGGCTTCTTGAGCTCGGCATGCTCGAGCAGGTACGCGCAGCGCCCCTCGACGAACTGCTTGAGCCCCGGCATGCGCCCCCGCCCGTCCTCGCCCTGGCCCTCGATGCTCTGCTCGTAGGCCTGCGTCGTGAACAGCTTCTTCGTGTCGGCGGCAACCTCGCCGCCGAGAAGCTCCCTGTACGCCGCGACGACCGGCCCCACGGCGGCCCAGTCGAGCGACTCATCGACGATCGTCCGAACGTGCGCCAGGTAGCGCGCGCGCCACTTCGGGACCGCGAGCAGCCGGCTGACGAGCGGGCGGCCGCTGTTCTCCACGTGGACAAGGGGATCGAGGTTGAAGCGCGCCGCGCCCGCGCCGCCCATGCCGCCGGGAGGGCCATCCATGTCACCCGGAGGAGCGAACATGCCGCCCGGGGGACCTCCCATGTCACCGGGCGGACCGCCCATGCCGCCCGGGAAACCGCCGCGTCCGCCCCGGCCGCCGCGCCCGCCCGGTCCGCCCGGTCCGCCGAATCCGCCCGGAGCGCCGGGCCCGCCGCCGTGGCCGAAGGTCTCGTTGTTGTCGTACGCAAGCGTGTGGAACCGGCCGCCGGCATCGAGGTACAACATGTAGTCGCTCGCTCTGGTCGTGTACCCATCGCCATCGACGAACACGTTGTCGAGCGCCAGGAACCAGAGCGCGCGGTCGACATCGAGAAGCGGCGCGAGCGCGCGCTCGAGCTCCTCGGCCGGCGTCTTGTTGAGCGCAGTGCAAAGCTCGGCCAGGCGCTTCCAGGCGTCTTCCTGATCGCCCTTCGTCTTGATGAGGTAGCTGCGCTTGTACTGCGCGGGATCGCTCTTCTCGGCGAGCCCGGCGCCGCCGCTGAAGTCCGGCGGCACCTTCCAGAGAACGCCCTTCGAAGTGTCGTACCATTCCCGGAGCAGATCCTTGTTCACCTGCTCGACGTTCACGTAGATGCCCCAGCTCTCGCCGTTGATCACCACCTTCACGAGATTGGCGCGCGGGGAAGGAAGGTACTTCCCGGAGATCTCGCAGAAGAGAACCTCCCGCAGGAACGAGGGGTCCTCGTGCCCGTTCAGGAGATTCAGGGTTTTGTGCCCGTACAGCGTCTGGTCATCGATGGCGTGATCCAGCGAGATGTTGAACGAGCGCTTCCTGCCCGCGCCGACCCCGAAGGACGAGTTCCCGCGGAAGCGGACGCCGACGCACGGATAGGTCCGGCCATCGACGATCATGTCGGCCGGGATCTCGACATCGGTGCGGTGAAACTCGGTGAGAGTCTGCTCCCAGTCCTTCCCGGGAAAGTCGAGGAAGATGGTCCTGAGAACGTGCGCATCGTAGAGCGGCCGATCCGGGTACGCGCGCACCTGATCGGGCGCGAGGCGCTCGGGCTCGCGTGCCTCATCGGCGCCCTCTTCGGAACCCGGGAATCGGCCGAAAGGCTGCCGTCCGCCTCGGCCCATGCCGGGGCCGCCCGGCCCACCGAAGCCGCCGGGGCGCTGCCCCTGCATGGACTTCGCGGCCTCGGCCCTTTCGGCGTCATCGAGCCTGCCGTTGCCGTCGACATCGAACTGCGCGACGAGCTCGCGCTTTCCGCCGCCCGGGCCGCCGGGGCCGCCGGGGAAGCCGGGAAAGCCGCCCGGCCCGCCCGGGAATCCGCCCCTTCCGGGCCCGCGTCCGAAGCGCTCCTCGAACGCTGCGCGCATGGCATCGAGCTCCTGCGCGTCGAGGTTGCCATCGCCGTTCTTGTCGAACTGCTTGAGCACCTCCTCGGGGCTCGGGAACGGCATGTCCGGAGGAGCGCCGGCCGGGGGCGCATCGCCCGCGGCGCCGAACGTGACGGCGGCGAAGAACGCCAGCGCCTGCGCGCTCGCGGCAAACGGCTTCAACATACGCGTGTCTCCTCGGTGTTCCGGGGCAGCCGGCGCCCTTACCCCTAGAACGAGAGGAGCGGCCGTTCTTCCACCACGAGAGGAAATCTGGGGACAGTCACCGATTTCACTCAAGCCCCGACCGCGAGCCGCGCTACACTCCGAAGAGCTGCGCGAGCAGTTCCTCGCGGCTCACGCCGTGGTGTTCGGCCACATCACGCAGCACTGCATTCAGCGTTCCTATCTTCAACGGTTTGTGCGCTGGAATCGTCACATGATGCTCGCCGCCTCGGCTGGTAGTGAGGCGGATATGACTGCCGCTCCGCCGGTCGATGCCATACCCTAGCACGCGAAGTGCGCCGGCAAGCTCGACACCCGAGAGATCGCGCGGCAGCTTCACGCGGCAATCACCTCGTCGCGCACGTAATGCAGGCGAATGATCTTGGGGCGCTCTTCCTCACTGGCGAAATGGCAACGCACGGCATCCTTCACTTCCTCCCGAAGCGCCGCAATGGTGTCGGCCTGGGTGAAGATGGAAGCTCCGTGCGCGCGCGCCGTGAACCCGCCCTCCGGCTCTTCTTCGACGGTGAAGACTATCTCCGTCACGTCCATGCTCCTATCGCCGCGTGCAGAACCGTCTGAGACGACATCGATCCCGGCCTTGACCGACTTCGTGCTTCGGTCAATCATACACGAGGGCCGCCGGAGATGCATACACCCGACCCTCGGCTGATCTCGGCCGGGGCCGGCCGTCGAAGGAGCACGACATGAGCGCGCATGCGGCACGCCACATAGGCGATGCCGTTCGCGTTCTCTTGTTCTCTTGGTTGATGATTCTGCACATCCCCCCACCCGCGGTCAATCTATCGATCAGACCGTCTCCTGACGCTCCGAAAGCCGCCCCTTCCGGGCCCGCGTCCGAAGCGCTCCTCGAACGACCGGCGCGCGGCCTCGATCTCCTGCGCGTCGAGGTTGCCATCGCCGCTCTTGTCGGACTGCTTGAGCACCTCGTCGGGGCTCGGGAACGGCGCGTCCGGAGGAGCGCCGGCCGGGGACGCATCGCCCGCGGCGCCGAACATGACGGCGGCAAACAACGCCAGCGCCTGCGCGCTCGCGGTAAACGGCTTCAACATACGCGTGTCGCGGCGCCCCGGCGAGCGGGCCGCGGGATGCGTGCGCGTGCCGCCGGTTCCCCGCTCCCTACATGGTCTTCGGCGGCGCGCCCCGCGCGCGGTCCCACCGCGCCCAGGGCAGCGCGATCTCGATGTTCGCCGCGGCGAAGGCCTGCTTGACCGCCGTGTGCAGCTCGTGAATGACCTTGATCCGGCAGGCGAAGTCGGCCAGGAAGCAGCGCAGCACCATGTTGAGCCCGTACTCCCCGAACCCCTCGAACGTCGCCATGGGCTCCGGGTCGCGCAAGACGAGCGGATGCCCGCGCGCCGCCGCCAGCATCGCCTCGCGCGCCTTCTCCGTGTCCGTGCCGTGCGCCACGTTCACCGTGATCACGATGCGGTTGACCGTGTTCGACAGGGTCCAGTTGAGCAGCCTGCCCGTGATCAGATCCTTGTTGGGAACGACGTACTCCATGCGGTCCCAGTTCGTGATCGTCGTCGCGCGGATGCGGATGCGCGAGACCGTGCCCATCACATCGCCCACCGTGACGATGTCGCCCACGCGGATCGGCCGCTCGAAGAGCAGAATGAGGCCGCAGATGAAGTTCGCGATGATCTCCTGCAGGCCGAAGCCCACGCCGACGCTCAGGGCGGCCGCGAGCCACTGCACCTTCGACCACCCGATGCCGATGGTGTTGAAGACGACGACCACGCCCACGACCGCGAGCAGGTACTGCGAGACGGTCGTCACGGCGTAGCGGCTGCCCGCGTCGAGCGGCAGGTTCTTGAGGAGAACGATCTCCAGGACGCCGGGAAGGCTCTTGGCCGCCGCGATCGTGAGCATCAGCGCGATCACGGCGACGGCCACGCTGCCGAGCGTGATCCACTCCGTCACCGCGGCGCCGCCTTCGCCGATCGCCGTCGTGTCCCACAGCCGCACGCTGTCGAGCATGGCGAGGGCGGGCAGCACCCTGGCCCACACGACCCAGAGCCCGACCACGATCGCGAACCCGAGGAGCGTGTTGAGCAGCGAGCGCATCTGCGCATCGATCGTGGACACGTCGACCGCGGGTTCCTCCAGCACCGCCTGCTTGGCGCCCTCGGGCGCCTGGCCCGCCGCCTCCGCGAGCTTGAGCTCGGCCTCGCGCCGCTCCCTGGCCTGGCGCGCGGCGAGGCGGCGCTTCTCGACCACGAACCAGCGCAGCGCGAGCGCGTGAAGGAGCACGGCGCACACGACGATCCAGATGCTCACGATCACGCGGCGCTCGAGCTCGATCGCCGTGAAGTGGTACCCGGCCGCCGACGCGATGGCGAGCGCCACGGGAACGCCGACCGCCAGGGGGTACCACACGAACCGCAGGCGCGCGAGCCAGCCCGTGGGCCGGCGCCGCAGCGCGCCCGCCGCGATGCCGCCCGCGGGCCTGATGACGCGCTGGATGAACACGGCCTGCACCACGACTCCTACAATGAACGCGAGCCGCCCCAGGCTGTTGCGGATGGCCTCGTTGCCCTGCACCTCGGCCAGCGCGACGAGCACCATCGTCGCGCCCAGCGGCGCGACGATCCAGCGTATGTGGCGCCGGAGGAGCGCCAGCGCGCGCTCCTCCCAGTGGAAGTGCGCGGAGGCCACGCCCGAGGGCGCGCAGAGCACGGCGAAGAAGCGGACCGAGAAGAGAAACTCGGCGAGCACGAGAAGCCCCCGCCCGAGCCCCAGGACGAAGGGGGGCGTCGCGGCCTCCGAGAGGCGCCAGCCGAAGTACGCCGCCGCGAGCGGCACCGGCGCCGCGAGGAGCGCCGTCAAGCCCAGCGCCTCGATCGTGCAGCCAAACGAGTCCGTATACGCGCGGCCGAGCTTGGCGCCGATGGCGTCCATTCTGCGCCTGGCCCACGGCGCGGCGAGCAGCATGCCGACAACGAGTACGAGCGCGAGCAGCGCATAGTGGGGCATACGCAGCACGTCCGCGCCCAGCGCCAGCCCGGCATCCCGCCAGTTCGCGGGCGAGAGCGCCCAGGAGAGCGACGGCGCCAGGTCCTTCAGCGTCCGCAGGGCGAACGGCGCCGCGCTCGGGATCCACGGCAGCCATTCATCCAGCAGCATGGAGAACCGCCGCGCCGTGTCGGCGAGCTGGGACTGCATGGTCTCCATGTCGCGCAGGTTCTTGAGGAAGCTCTCGTATGCCTCGTCGAGCTTGGCGAGCAGCTCGCTCCGCTGGGCGAGCAGCGGGAGGAGGGCCGCGACGAGCTCCTCGCGCCGGGCGTCGGCCGCCTCCGGTTCCTTCTCGAGCATGCGGGCCGCGGCGGCCGCGGCATCGGCCAGCACGTGCCGGTCGATGCTGATCTGGAAGCGCCGCGACTCGGCCTCGCCGATGCGGCCGCGCCACTTCGCCCACATGCGCAGGTTGTCGTTCACGATCGCGGGCAGCCGCGCGCGCTGCTCTCGCAGCGTGCCGCCGCCGAGGCCCTGCAGGCCGACGCGCTCAAGCTGCCCGCGCGTCCGTTCGAAGATCTCGCTGAGCTGCTTGCGCTGCTCCTCGCCGTGGCGCCTGTCGGCGGCAACGGCGCCCGCATCGGCGGCGACCCTGGCGAGCTCTCTGCCGAGCACGGCGTTGTCATCGGCCGCGCTCTTGACAAGCGGATGCTTGTCGCGCGCCTCGCGCTTGGCGCGCTCCGCGTCCTGCGTGACGACGCGCGCCTCGGCGCTCCTGCGCCGCGCGGATTCCTCCTCGATCTTTGCGAGCGCGGCCTGCAACGCGGCCGTGCCGCGCGCGGCGAGATCGCGCTCGGCGGCCAGGAGATCCGCCCGCGCCGGCTGGCTCACGATCTCCTGGTCGAGCATCGCGATCTCTTCGATCCTCGCCCGGATGGCGCACTGGAGGAACAACCGCGAGGCCTCGGTGAAGCGCGGATCCTCGCCGGCCGCGGGAGGAGTGCCGAGCGCCTTCCGGCGCTCCTCGATCTTCTCCTTCGCGGCGAGCTGCTCCTCGCGGGCCTTCTGCGGCCGGCCCTGGAGCAGCTTGAGGCGGCCGTCCATCTTCTCCAGCTCGCTCTTGGCCGCCGCCAGCTCGGCGCGTTTCTGATCGAGATGCTGGTCGAACGCCCTGGCCGTGGCGTCCGGGGGCACGTCGAAGGACGCCTCGGCGGCGGGCTCCTGCTTCAGCGCCGCGCGGATCTCCTCGATCCGTGCGGGAGCGTCCTTGAGCCGGAGCTTGTAGCTCTCGGCGAGGGCTCTGTGCTCCCCGGCTCGCTGGAGAAACGCCTGCGCCTGCTTGAGGAGATCGACGATCTTCTTCTTGAGCTCCTCGTCGAGGTCCGCCGCGGCCTCGGCGTCCTTGAGCAGCTCCTGCAGCATCTCGGGAGTGGCGACGCCCGCAACGAGCGTCTCGTCGGCCGCTTTCTTCTCCGTCTTGGGCGCGGCCTCCTCGGCCGCCCCCGCCCACAGCATCGCCGCGAGCCAGGCGGCGATCGCGATTCGCGTCGTACGGCGCATGGTTCGGCTCCTTCCGTTCCGTCGTGCCATGCGAGCCCGGCCGCGGGACCGGGCGGGGCGGCCGCCGCGACGGACGCTGCGCGCGCTACCTCTGGATGCGCGCCGAGCAGCCCGCCGCGAACGCCCGCACCTGCTCCAGGGTCGCCATCGTGGTGTCGCCGGGGAAGGTGGTCAGAAGGGCGCCGTGCGCCCAGCCGAGCTTCAGGGCCTCCGCCGGTTCCTCGCCCGCGAGGATACCGTAGAAAAGCCCGGACGCGAAGCCATCGCCGCCGCCCACGCGGTCGTGGACCTCGATCTCGCAGGTCGGCGCGGTGAAGGTCTTCCCGTTGATCCAGGCGACGGCGCTCCAGGAGTGGCGGTTGGTCGAGTGCACCTCCCTGAGGGTCGTCGCGACGACCTTGAGGCGCGGGTACTTCGCCAGGACGCGGTCCATCATGCCGAAGAAGACGCCGGGGTCGAGCGACGACGACCTGGCGGCGACCTCCGGCCCCGGGATGCCGAGCCCTTTCTGGAGGTCCTCCTCGTTGCCGACGAGGACATCGACATTCTCGACGATGCGGCTGAGCGTCGCCGCGGCGCGGTCCTCGCCGCCCAGCACCTTCCAGAGCTTCGCGCGGAAGTTCAGGTCGAAGGAGATCACCGCGCCCGCCGCGCGGGCCGCCTTCATGCCTTCGACGACGACCTCGGGCGTCGTCTCGGAGAGCGCCGCGAAGATGCCGCCGCTGTGAAACCAGCGCACGCCGCCGGCGAAGATCTGGTCCCACGCGAAGTCGCCCGGCCTCAGGCGGGCGGCTGCCTCGTTGCTGCGGTTGTAGAAGACGACGGGGGCGCGCAGGCCGAAGCCGCGGTCGCTGTAGACGGTCGCCATGTTGGGCCCCGTGACGCCGTCGTGCGCGAAGCGCTTGTAGAAGGGCCTGACGCCCATGGCCCGCACCCGCTCGGCGATCAGTTCCCCGATGGGGTAGTCGACCATGGCCGTGGCGATGCCGGTCTGAAGGCGGAAGCAGTCCGCGAGGTTCGCGGCGCAGTTGAACTCGCCGCCGCTCACGTGGATCCGGCATTCACAGGCCTTCCGGAAGGGGACGATTCCGGGATCGATGCGGTGGACGAGCGCCCCGAGAGACAGGAAGTCCAGGGCGGCGTTCTGCCGGACATTCAGGCCGTGGCTCATGGGCGTCTCCTTTCCTGACCTGCCTTGCGCCCGAGGGCGCGGAGAATGTGAAGTTTAAGAGCACGGGCAGGCAATTACAATCGGGGGAAGAGGCGGGGAGAGGGCTTCCCGGGGGCGGGATCGGCATGCGGGGCGGGGAACAACAAAAATCGCCGAGAAGAACTCGGCGAACATCTATAGCCTCGGATACAAGGCCCCGGCGGCATTTTTTCTGGTTTTTTCCGAGTTTTCTTCGTAACTCTTTTGTGAGCTGTACGTTGCGATTCGCGCCCCGGAGAGTTCCGCCATCGGATTTCAACGCTCGGACACGGAGTATCGACCGGCGTCCTGCCGCAGGTTGACCTCTGGGCCGCCTGCAGGTAGCATCGACTTCCGTTCAGAGGGCGAACGGCAACACCTCTCGCGAGGACAAATACATGAACATACATACATCTGCCCGGGGCGCCTGTCTCGCCTTGCTTGCCGTCGCGTCGTGGTCGTGGGCCGGCCACACGGTGCTCGTCGAGGGCGTGTCGATGACGACCTGCCCTGCCTGCGCCGCAGCCTCGGCCGCAATAAACTCGATAGTCTCTTCCGGAACTTACGATATCTGCTACATTGCATACATCTACGACCGGAATTCGGGGTCGAGCGGCCGGATCAACGAGCTCCAGGTGTCTTTCGTACCCGACTACTTCTTCGATGGCGGTTACGAATCCTGGATCGGGTCCGGGAGCCTGCCGAACGCGTACACTGACCGCATAACGGCCTGCCTCGATCGCGCGGTCCCGGACCTCGCGCTGACCGTCCGCGCCGTCTGGGAGGCGCAGGCGTACATCGGCCTCACCGCGAGCATCGCGAATCGCGGAGACACCGACTACCGGGGCCGGCTTCGCGTGTGCATCGCGGAGCGCGAATCGCGCTGGCTGACGACTGCCGGCGAGCCGTTCCACCACGCGATGATCGGGCCCTTCGCCCTCAACCAGGACATCCTCGTTCCCGCCGGCGGAACCCGCGAGTTCACGGGAGCCTGGGACGGCCTGCTCGCCGGATTCTCCGCCGTCACGCAGGAGAACCTGGTGGGAGCGGCGTTCGTGACCGCGAATGCCTCTGGCCATGCCGATGCGGCGGCCGAGGCGGCGGTCGTGAGCGCGGGCGGCGACCAGGAATTCCTGCGCGGCGACGGCAACGCCGATGGAAAGCTCGACATCGCCGATGCCATCTTCACGCTGAGCTACTTGTTCGCCAAGGGAAAGGCTCCGACCTGCCTGGATGCCGCCGATGCCAACGACGAGGGCAAGATCGACATCGCCGACGCCATCGCGGTCCTGGGCCGCCTCTTCGCCGGGACAGGACCGCTGCCGGCGCCGTTCGGCGCCTGCGGCGCCGATCCGACCACGGACGGCTTGAACTGCGCCTTGTTTCCGCCGTGCGCGCCCTAGCCGCCGTGTTCCCCAAGATCTTGCCGCGTTCGGTTGACAACAAGAGCCGGCGAATGCGCTCTTGCGGACTCGCCGGCTCTCGTTCATTCTTGGCTGTGTGCCGCCATCGCCGGCATGCGACCCTGTCGCGTGCCCGGGAAGACCGACACCGGCACGCTCCGTCCTGCTGCTAGCGGCGCCAGCCCTGGCCTCGGCCGCCTACCGGCGCCAGCCCCTGCTCGAACCGATCGCAGGCGCCGTTCCGGTTCGCGTCCACGAAGCCCGGACCGCGACCCTGAAAACGTCCCCGGCCGCCCCAGGCCGCACCGCGGCCGCCCGCGGGCGCCAGCCCCTGCTCGAGCCGATCGCAGGCGCCGTTCCGGTTCGCGTC
>DHGK01000124.1 GCA_002402755.1 Planctomycetes bacterium UBA4800 | reverse complement strand
GGCGCGGTGCCGCCGGACAGGAACGCGTCCCGCGGCGGATCGATCGAGAGCAGGGGGGGGACGCGCATCTCGACGTAGACCGTGTCGATCGGGTGCGCGCACAGACTGCGCACGTGCACGTCGAGCGCCGTACGCGCGCCCACGGCGAGCGGCTCGGCCGGCGCGCTCACGCGGACGTCGATCAGCGGCGACGGCGTGCGCCCTTCCCACGGCAGGGCGTAGGAGAAGAGCACCTGGTAGGGAGTGAAGAGGCTTCCCGCGCCGTCGATGCGGATCTCGTTGCCCTCCATGCGGAGGAACTCCGTGCAGTCGGCGACGAGAGGGATATCGGGCACATCGGGGGCGACGCGCAGGCTGCGGCTTCCGGTGTTGATCGCGAGCTCGATCTCGTTCTCCGTGAGTCGCGCGCCCGCGCGCGTGCAGAGCAGAAGCGCGCGCAGCGCGAGCTGGTTGGCGAGCACCGCGGGGAATGCGCCGTGGCGGTCGCGCGCGAGCGAGAGGAGCGCCAGCGCCCGCTTGGCCGCCTGGAGGCGGGCCTCCGAGCCATCCAGCGCGAGCGCGAGCGCGTACGCAAGCCAGGCCGAGGTCTCGACCGCGAGCCCCGAGGCGGACGATGCCGCCGCCGCGCAGCGTCCCGCCGCGGCGGCGGACTCATCGCTCCCGAGCGCGCCGCTCACGAGGCACGCGGCGCAGAGCGGCGCGAGCATCGCCGGGTCCTCGGTATTCAGGGCGAGTCCCCTGAGGAATGCGCGGGTCGGCGCGGGCGTCGCCGCACGCAGGGCGCAGGCGGCGAGGCAGGCGGCCTCCACGTCGCCGGCCGTCACATCGCGCTCCCACTCGCCGCTTCGAAACGTGCCGTCGGCCCGCATCCGGGACTGCAGGAACTGCATCGCCGCGCGCGGGCGCATCCCGGGCGCCGGCCACAGCTCGGCCAGATCGGCGTGGACGAGGAGCGCGCGAGCGGTGAGCGCGATGCGGTCGTCCCCGCGGATGCCGCCGTCGGGCGCGGTCGCGGCCTCGATGCCGAGAAGGGCGCTCGCGAGCCTCGTGCGCAGGGCGCCTTCATCCGGCAGGGCCTCGCCGGTGCGGCGGCTGCACGCCAGCAGCATGCCGGCCGCGTCGGCGGCGGCGATGTCCTTCTCCACCTGCGGCCACGCGTAGAGGTCGACGGCATCGAGGAGCGCGAGGATGGAACTCGCCGGGCCGGGGAACACGCGCGCGGACAGGTATGCGGAGCCGTAGAGCGTGCGCTGCGGCAGCACGACATGGAACGGATTGGCGTGCGCCGCCAGGCCGATGGCGCCGTTCACGACCTCGGTGCGAAGCTCGCCGGCGGCGCGCACCTGGATCTCGCGCCGCATCCGCCCCTGCGTCGTGCCCTCCCACGCGATCGCGAGCGCGGCCGGGCCGGGCTTGCGCGCGGTGATCGTGATGGTCCGCGTCGCGGCGCCGCGCGCGGGGATGGCGAGCGGCCCCTGCGGCGGCTCGCAGTCGATGCGCGATCCCTCGGCGCTGAAGATCCCCGCCCAGGGCGTGTCCGCGCCGTTCGCGAACCTGAGCGGCACGGTGACGACATCGCCCTTGTCGCCCGCCGTCAGCGTCGCGGGCAGGGCGCAGGAGACATCGAGGCCCTCGGTGCGGGCGCGGCGCGCGGCCGCGAATTCCTCGATCAGGTCATCGCGCACCGCGCAGGCGAAGAGGAGCGCGCCCCCGCCGGGGGGCGTCCGTTCCAGCGTCGCGCGCGCCGCGAGGACCGGCTCGGCGGCGCCGCCGGCCGGCGGCGCCGCGAGGCGCGCGAACGGCGCGGGGTTCGGCGGTTCCGCCTGCGGCACGGGCGCGGCGAAGCGGACGAAGGGAAGCAGGCACAGCGCCGGCACGGCCCACCGGAACGAGAGCTTGCCGATCGGCGGCAGCACGCGGAAGCTGGCCGCAAACGAGCGCTGCACGAAGAGGATGCCGGCGCCGAGCGTCAGCGCCCCGAAGATGCGGCACGCGCACGCGGTGAGGACGTATGCCGCGATCAGGATGCCGAGGAACCAAAGCAGCCCCCGCCGCTTGTGCGGCGCCAGGAGCAATGCGAAGGAGTGGAGCGCGAGCAGCGAGCAGGCCAGGAGAAACATGCCGGCCCACACGCGCGCCCGCGCCGCCGCCGCATCGCCTGCGGTTGCGGGCGCCGCGACCACGCGGACCGGCACCGATGCGGGGCTCGTCTCGGCGACCTCGGGAGGGCGATCGCCTGCCAGGATCGCGAGCGCCGCCAGGGGGCGCGGGCCGTCGTTGGCGACCGCGGCCGTGTCCGGCGCCGTCGAGCGCAGCGCGAGCGACGGCGAGCCCCGCGGGGCGATCATCACCGGCGCCCAGGTCATCCGTTCCGCGCCGCCGGCCGACAGCGGATACGCGCGCACGAAGATCCGGCCGGCGACGTGCGCGGGCGGCGCGAGCGTCGCTGCGCCCCGGCCTCCGGCCAGGGACACGACCGCGCTTGCGACGACGACCGGGCCATCGAGCGCTTCGACGACCGCCGGCTCGGGGAACGGCTCGGCCGCGGCGATGTCGACCGCCAGCGGCGCGCCGGCGGCGGGCGCGGCGTCCCTGACCTCGAGCATGAACGCGCCGCAGGCCGGGAGCGCCGCCTTGTGCGCGGCGGCCGCGCCGCGCGCATCGCGCGCGTGGATCGTGAGCGCCATCGACGTCTCGCCGGGCGGCACATCAAGAAGAAACGTCTCGTCGGGCGCGCCGAGGCGATGGCGTTCGCCGGTGCCCTCGGCCAGCACCTCGACGGGAAACGTCGCGCCGCCCTGCGGGTCGGCGGCCAGGCGCACCTGGTTCTTGAAACCCGCGACGAGCACCCCCGACCGGGGGATGAGCGCGAAGAGCGCGGCGGCGGCGCCGCTCCCCGCCTGCCAGGGCGCCAGGGTACGAATCCCGCCGGGGCCGATCTCGATCGGCTGCGCCAGCCGGTGCGCGGGCGTTTCCGCCTCGAGCGTGTAGATGCCGCGCGGGATGGCGCGGGCGAGGCGGTGGTCGAAGGCGGCGGCGCCGCCGGCCTGCCGCTCCTCGCAAGCGATGAGCTGCCGCGCGGGGCTATAGAGCCGGAACGCGATCGCCGAGGGGCCGGCGTTGGGCGCGCGGGTCACGGCCGCGCTGATCGAGTACCCGTTCTCCGCGGCCGCGACGGCGGTTCTGAGCCGCGCGCGCTCCATGGGCCTGATGATCGTCTCGATCTCGATCCGGCTCCGCCCGGCGCAGATCGCGAGATGCGCGCGGCCGGGCGCGATGCCGTCGAGCGGCAGCGCGAGCGTGGCGGCGTTCCCCTCCCCGAGCCGCCCCGCGGCCGCGACGCGGCCTTCCGGGAAGGTCAGCTCGGCGCGCACGGGAAGCCCGGGCCGCGGGGCGCCGCGCTCGGCCGGGGCGACGTGCAGCACGCACTCGGCGCCGGCGCGCAGCTCGGGCACCGCCGCGCACGGGCGGTCATCGCGGATGGCGCGCGCGGCGGCGAGCGCCTGCACGTGGGCGGGGATGGCGGCGGCGGCGAGGGCGGCGCAGAGCCCGGCGATGATCCACCGGTCGTTCGTGCGGCGCACGGGAGGGCAGAGGAGATGCTCCAGATCCTCGTCGCGTCTCTCCATCGGCGCAAGTTCCTTTCGTGCGGGAGGCGCGCCCGCGCCGCCCGCCTCCGCGCGTTCGCCCGGCGGGGATCGAGGGCCGCCGCACGCGCGGACCGGCGACTCAGACGATCTCGATCTCCTCCTGATCGTAGGCGCGCTCGCAGTACGCGCAGCGCAGCCGCAGGCCGCCGTCCTCGGCCTTCGCCACGGAGAAGCGGGTCCGCACGGTCTCGTGGTTCGTGATGCAGCTCGGATTGACGCAGCGGACGATGCCCTCGACGACGTCGGGCGGCGTCACGGTGTACTTCTTCACGACCTCGTAGGATTCGATGATGCTGAGCGTCGCCCGCGGTGCGATGATCGCGATCTTGGCGACCTCGTCGGGCGAGAGCTTCCGGTTCGCGATCTTGACCACGCCCTTGCGGCCCATGACGTGGCTGGAGAGGTTGATGCCGATCGTCACCAGATCCTCGAGCACCGAGAGGATCTTCACCACCGTGAGGGTGGCGTGGGACGGGATGTGGTCGATCACGGTGCCGTGCTCGATGGCGGGCACCTGGAGGGTGGTGTGCTGCTCCTTCTTGGACATGGCGGACTCCTACACGAGGCCGAGCACGAGCGCCAGGATGGCCTGCCTGACCGGCACGCCCAGCCCCGCCTGCGCGAAGTAGTACGCGTGCGGCGTCCGATCCACATCGGTCGTGATCTCGCCGACGCGCGGGAGCGGGTGCAGGATGCGCAGGTTGGGCTTGACGCGGGCCAGCATGCCGGCCTGCAGCACGTAGGCTCCCCGGACGCGCTCGTACTCGAGCTGATCCGCGAAGCGCTCCTTCTGCAGCCGGACCACGTAGAGAATGTCCAGCGAGTCGATGTGCTGCTCCACGCGCTCGCCCTCGACGCATGCGACGCCGCGATCGGTGAGGATCTCCTTGATGTGCCGGGGCAGGGCCAGGGACGGCGGCGAGATGAAGACGAGCTCGCAGGGGAAGTGCGAGAGCGCGATCGACAGCGAGTGCACCGTGCGGCCGTACTTCAGATCGCCCAGGAATCCGATCCTGAGCGGCGGCTCGCCCGCGGCGCCGAAGCGCGGGTGCGTCTTCCTGATCGCGAAGAGATCGAGGAAGGTCTGGGTGGGATGCTGATTGGCGCCGTCCCCGCCGTTGATGACCGGGGGGGACGCGGCCTCGGCCGCCAGGCGCGCGGAGCCTTCCAAGGGGTGGCGTATGACGAGAACGTCCGCGTAGTTCTCGACCATGCGGATCGTGTCGAAGAGGCTCTCGCCCTTCCTGGTCGAGGTGCTGGACGCGTCGGCGAAGCCGATCACGGTGCCGCCCAGGCGCTGCATCGCGGACTCGAACGAGAGGCGCGTGCGGGTGCTCGGCTCGAAGAACAGCACGGCCATGACCTTGCGGCTCGTGAACATCGGCAACTGGCCGCGCTCGGCCTTCTCGGCGGCGGCGAGGATGTGGAGGATCTGCTCGCGCGAGAAATCCGCGACCGATATGACATCGCTCCCGGCAAAAGACATGGTGCGCTCCCGGCGATCGGCGTTCGGTTGAGAATCGAAGACATTATAGTTAAAGGGGCGCGGGGTTCAAGAGGCTGGGGGCTATAGCCTCCAGCCTCCCGCCTCGTTACCATCGCCTCCATGGAACCGCGCGCGCAGGCAACGCCCGTCATCGTGCTCGACGCCGGCAAGGTGCTCGTCGATTTCGACCTTGCCCGCCTCTTCGGGGAGCTTTCCCGGCGCGCCGGGCGCGCGGTCGGCCCGCCGCTCCCCCCGGCCTTCGCGAGGCTGCTTCACGATGTCGAGATCGGCGCCCGCCCCTGGACCGAGATTCCGCCCGCGGTCGGCGATGCCCTCGGCATCGCCGTCACGGCGGAGGAGTGGCGCGCGCTGTGGCTGGGGATCTTCACGGGCGAGGTGCCGGGCATGCGCGCGGCGCTCGCCGAGCTCAAAGCCGGGTACACGCTCGTCGCCCTGAGCAACACCTCGCAGGTGCACTGGGAGCACGTGGTCGCGCGCTACCCGGTCTTCGGACTCCTCGACGGCTGGGTCGTGTCGTACGCGGAACGGGCGGCCAAGCCCGATCCGGCCGTGTACCGGGCGGTGATGGAGCGCTGGTGCGGCGGCGGACCGCCGCGCTTCTACACGGACGACATGCCGCGCTTCGTCGAGGCGGCGCGGGCGCTGGGCTGGGATGCGGAGGTGTTCGCCGGCGCCGGCGCCTTCAGGCGCGCGCTCGCGCGGCGCGGCCTTAGGGCTCGCGCAAGAATAACTTGAACGCTTTGCATCCCTGACTCGGGCCATCTTCGACCGCTCCTCAATCGCAAGATCCTCAGCGTATTGTTCAATACGCCTGCGGTCTTGCTCAATCGTCGCGGCCGCGACGCGACTGAATAAGGAGCGTCGCCCCCGTTCCCACAGACGGTGTGTGCTCCAGGGCGCCAATCGTCCAACTTATTCTTGCGCGAGCCCTTACTTGACCGCGATGGCCGTCTGCATGACCTCGAAATCGGGGTTGAACATGAGCACTTCGGCGACGGCGATGAGCTGCGGCACATCCTGCCAGTCGAAGGCGTCCGCCAGGCCGCGCGCCATCTGTCCGAGCGTCACGGTCTCCGCGCCCGCGACCTGCTTGGCGGCGTTCCAGAAGCGATCGAGCACGAGGAGGTGCTGCTTCCGGCACAGCTCGTCGGCCGCCTTGTCGAGGATCTGGCCCACGCGCGCCCTCGTGATCCCGAACGCCTTGGAGATCTCCTCGTAGGTGCGCATGCGCTCGTGCCTGGCGTTGAAGCGCTCCGAGAGCACCGCCGCGAACGACTCCTGGAGCACGGTCTTGAACCAGCAGTCCAGCATGCGCTTGAAGGAGCGGTAGTCGACCGCGCCCTGCTGCTTCGCGAGCGCGCCGAGGAGCATCGCCTTGACCGCGTCCTGCACGATCTTGAGCGTGCCGTAGTGCGAGTTGCGCTCCTCCAGGAATCGCGATGCCGGCACGAGCAGCATCTGGCCGAGGGTCTTCACGCGGATGCGCTCGCAGAGGGAGAAGGCGCGCACGGACAGCGCGAGATCCTGGATCTTCATGTGCGCGCACCACTCGGGGCCGTACTTGGGGCTCCCGAAGAGCGCCGGCTCCAGGTCCGAGAAGAGCGGCAGCGCGAGGAGCGTGTCCTCGGCCGGCGGCCTGGCGAAGATCGCGGCGGGGCTCTTCAGGACCGCGCGCGTCTTCCATATGACGATCCCGCCCAGGCTCTGGATGGCCTGCCGGCGGACCGAGGCGATCTCGCGCCACGTGGTCAGCCCGAAACCCTCGATGGTGATGAAATCGACGAAGCGCACCGCGGCCAGGTCGTAGAGCGATTTGACGCCCAGGGACTCCAGGCAGCGCCGGGCCCAGGCGCCCATGCTGGAGAGGAGCATGGCGATGGTGGGCCGCCGCTTCGCCTTGCGGCCGCGGAGGAGCCCGAGCCGCTTCTGGACCGCGAGCAGCCGCTCGTGCACGGCCCTGCCGCACCCCGGCACCTGGAGGACCTTGTCCACATCGAGAGCCAGGAGTTTCTCCACGCTGTTGACGCCGAGCGCGCGCAGCGCGCCCTCGGCGCGGGCGCCGAGCCCCAGGTCGTGAATCTTGACCGTTCGTTCCTGTGCCATGAACGTTGATCCCGCAAAAGCAATCCACCGGAAGTGTGCGCCGCACAGGGCGCCGCCAACTAAGAGCGCACCGAGTGTAGGGCATGTCGAGGGCTTTGTCCAGTGGAGGAAAGCAAATTTTCTCGCGCTTGTCGACCGGAGCGCGGGCGGCGGCCGGCGGAGATTCATGAATGCGGCGACATTCTGAAGGGCGCTCGATTGACACCGGTTCGCGCATGCACGTAGGATGAAGGCCGGAGGGCGCGGGAGCGCCCCGGAGGCCGGATCCTCGCGGCCGGGAGGCAGGACCCATGGATGTGATCGACGTGCTTCGCGCGCGGCGCAGCGTGCGGTCGTACGAGGACCGGGCGGTCGAGGACGACAAGCTCGCGCGGGTGCTCGAGGCGGCCAGGATCGCGCCGTCGGCCAAGAACATGCAGGAGTGGAAGTTCGTCGTGGTCCGCGATGCCGAGACGCGCGCGGCGCTCGTGCCCGCGTGCGCCGACCAGACGTTCGTGGGCGATGCGCCCGTCGCGATCGCGTGCTGCGCCACGGTCACGGACTACGCCATGCGCTGCGGGCAGCTCGCCTACCCGATCGATGTGGCGATCGCGATCGACCACATGACGCTCCAGGCGGCGGCCGAAGGGCTCGGCACGTGCTGGATCGGCGCCTTCTACGAGTCGCAGGTCAAGCAGGTCCTGGGAATCCCCGAGGCGGTGAGGGTCGTGCAGATGCTGGTGCTGGGCTATCCCGCCTCGCCGCTCGTCCCGGCGGCGTCGTCATCGAAGAAGCGCAAGAAGCTCGAGGAGATCGTGTGTCACGAGCAATGGTCATGAACGGCGGAACCGTGCCGACGCGACGAGCGTTTCTCGCCGCCGCGGGCGGCGCCGCGGCGCTCTCGCTGGGCGCGCCCGAACCGGCGCGGGCCCCGCGGATGCGCATCGGCAGCGTGGCGTGGAACCTGCGCGGCATCGGCCAGGGGCCGCCGTGGGA
The DNA here is from genome assembly GCA_002402755.1 of Planctomycetes bacterium UBA4800. GTDB lineage: Bacteria > Planctomycetota > UBA8108 > UBA8890 > UBA8898 > UBA8898. The sequence goes on along the minus strand of DHGK01000124.1, from coordinate 2,604 downwards.
TGACGCGATCAGGACGACGGCGGAGCTCGGGTTCGCCGGCATCGAGCTGATCGTCGCGCGCGCCGAGGAGCTCGACGACTACTGGCGGGAGCCGGAGCTCGGGCGGATCAAGGCCCTGCTCGCGGAGCTGCGCCTGGCGTGCCCGCAGTTCGTGCTGTTCCAGAGCGCGGTCGCCGGCCTGGGCAGCCGCGAGCGCGGCGCGCGCACGCGTGCGCTGGAGGTCTTCCGGAAGGGCTGCGCGGCGGCGCGCGCGCTCGGCGCACGCATGATCAACATCGTGGCGCCGTGGCCGACCGACATCAAAGGACCGCGCGAGTACCTGCCGCGCTACTACGCGATCGACGAGCGCCGGGATCCGCCGCCGCCGGACGCGAAGCTGCGCATCGATGTTCCCGCGCGCTTCCCCTTCGCGGGGGCGTGGGACGAGTTCGCGGCCGTCGTGCGCGAGGCGACGGCGATCGCCAAGGCGCACGGGCTGCGGTTCTCGCTCGAGAACCACACGCACACGCTCGTGCCGACGACGGATGCGTTCCTGCGGCTGTACGACAAGGTCGGCGATCCGGCCCTCGGCATGAACCTGGACATCGGCTGGATCTGGATCAACCGCGAGCACCCGCCGCTCGCGATCTACAAGCTGGGGCCGCTCCTGTGCAACGTGCACATCCGCGATGTGGACGGCCTGGCGCTCTGGTTCCCGGCGGTCGGGGCCGGGCGCATGGATTACCCGGCCGTGTTCAAGGCGCTGGACGACGTGGGCTACGAGGGATTCGTGACGATAGAGCAGGATTCGGTTCCGAACCAGCGCGAGGCGCTGGCGAACGGCCGCGCCCTGCTGGAGACATTCACGGGATAGCGGAAGGAGGTCAGCGTGACAAGACGACGACAGGAAGTCTCCCGCCGCGCGTTCGTCAGGGCGGCGGGCGCGGCGATTGCATTCCCGTACGCGGCGCCATCGGGGTTCCTCGGGGCCGCGGGGGACGCCGGCCCCGGCGAGCGCATCACGGTGGCGCACATCGGCGTCGGCGGCATGGGCACGGGACACCTCCACGAGATGCTCGGCAAGAGCAGGGGCGGCCAGGTCGCCGTCGCCGCCGTGTGCGATGTCGACGAGAAGCGCCTGGAGAACGCGCGCAACGTCACGGACCGCAAGGCCGCGGCCTATCGCGACTACCGTTACGTGCTGGAGCGCAAGGACATCGACGCCGTCGTGATCGCGACGCCGGACCACTGGCACGGCGTCCAGACGGTGCACGCGGCCGAGTGCGGGAAGCACGTGTACGTCGAGAAGCCGGCCTGCTGCACGATCGAGGAAGGCAAGGCCATGGTCGCGGCCGCGGCGCGCAACAAGATCTCCGTGCAGGTCGGCTCGCAGGGCCGCTCGCAGTCCGAGGCCTACCTGGCGCACCGGTACCTGGCGAACAACCTCGGCAAGGTGCACAAGGTCACGTGCTGGCACTACGCGAGCCCCGTGGGCGGGTTCGAGCCGGACGGCGAACCGCCGCCGGAGCTGGACTGGGATCTCTGGCTCGGGCCGCTCAGGTGGCGGCCGTACAACCGCGCGTACTGCCCCGGCTCGTTCAGGTGGTTCATGGAATCGGGCGGCGGGCAGATCCGCGACCGCGGCGCGCACGTCATGAGCTGCGCCAAGTACTTCACGGGCACGGACGGCACCTTCCCGGTGACCATCGAGGCCACGGGCACGGCGCCGGCGCGCGGCCTGTGGGACAGCGCGGTCCACATGGACGTCACGTACACGTTCAAGAACCCGGACTGGGTCCTGACCTGGTCGCAGCCCGGCGAGCCGGTGCCCGCCGAGGAGCGCACGCCCGGCGAGGCGAAGATCGAGCGCCCGGGCTACGGCGCCGTGTACCACGGCGAGAAGGACACCATGGTCGTGTGGGGCGGCGACGGCGGCACGTGGGCCGAGCGCAAGGTGCGCGAGTGGCAGCCGCCCGCGGGCGCCAAGGACGTCTACCGGAGCCCGGGCCACAAGGAAGACTGGTTCAAGGGCATCCGGACGGGCGCCAAGACCATCATGAACATCGAGGCGGGCGTCGAGGTCGCGTTCCTGTGCATCCTCGGCAACCTGTCGTTCCTGCTCGGGCGGAAGTTGACCTGGGATCCCGTGGCGCAGGAGATCGTCGGCGACGAGCAGGCCTCCCGGATGATGGGACGGCCGCAGCGTTACCCCTACACCTTGTGAGACGAGGAGCACGGACATGGCAGACAAGAAGCGGGAGCCGCGCAACAGGGACCCGCGCGTCGCGGGCGCGGATGCGGTTCCGATCGGACTTGCGGAGATGGTGAAGCCGCTCGCGGCGGCGCTGGCGGGCGCGGACCTGGACGCGGCGCGTACGGCGCTGCGCGCGCTCAGACGGCTCGTGAGCGAGGCGGGGCGGCCGGGCGCCGATGACGACCGCGCGGCGGTCGTATGGGCGCTCATGCCCTATCTTGCCAAGGACAAGCCGCCCGCGCTGCGGCGGGAAGCCCTGTGGCTGCTCGCCGACATTGCGGGCGACGAGGCGGTCGACGCGGTCGCCGCGCTGCTCGCCGAGCCCGAGCTCAGGGAAGACGCGCGCATGGCGCTCGACCACATCCCGGGCC
>DHGK01000003.1 GCA_002402755.1 Planctomycetes bacterium UBA4800 | reverse complement strand
CCAGCATGGCGCCCACCGTCCTCTCGACTTCAGCGCAACCCTCCATGGCGCGCTCAGAAACCCCCGCCCGTACGAAACCCGCCGCCGCCGATCGATCCTCCCGAGCGGAACCCGCCGCCGCCGAATCCGCCTCCTCCGCGAAAACCTCCCCCGCCGCCGAAACCTCCGCCGCCGAAGCTTCCTCCGCTCCGGCCGATCCCCCCGCCGAAACCGCCGCCGAAGATCCCGCCCCCGGAACCGTGCCGGTGGTGCGAGCTCGGTCTGCGGAACGTCTGCTGGCCCCGGAGAAGGCCCCAAAGCCCGTCCGACGTCAACGCCCCCTGGAGGAACTGCCCGAGGAGCATGGCGACCGCCGAGCCGTCCCCGAAGACCGAGAACGCGCCATCGAACTCCTCCGCCTTGAACTTCTGCCGTACGGACTCCAGCTCGCGCAGCCTTCGATGGTGACTTCGGAGAATCTCCTGCTGGCCGGCGAGCATCGCGTCGAGGCGGGCCTCCTCCTCCTCGATCCGCGCAAGCCGCTCCACGATGGCGTCGTCGTCGGGCTGAGGCGTCGCCGCGACCTGCCGCCTGAGCTGCTCGATCCCATCCCCTTCGAATTCCCTGGCGAGGATCTCGAGCCCCCGCGTGAAGAACTCGTCCTCCCCGCCGGCGAAGGCGGCCCGGCGGTCAACGAGCTCCTGGAATCGGGCCTCCTCCTTCGCGATCTCCTCGTCCGTCTCCGCGAGCTTCCCCTTCGCGGCGGCGAGCGCATCCCGGAGCGGCGGAATCCCCGCGGCCTCGGCCGCGGCGCTCCGCAGCGCCTCGAGCCGGTCGAGCTCCTCCCGGGCCCGCGCCCGCAACCCGTCGGCGTGCTCGCGCAGGCGCACGGGGATATCGAGCAGCATCGCGTAGTTGGGGCGGGCGCGGAAAAAGCCGCAGAGCCGCGCCACCCACGCGTCGAGCGCCCTCGCGATGGGCCATGCCCTGTAGTCGGAGGTCCCGTACCTCCGCTTCCAGAGGTACATGAAGAGACGGTCCGACTCGTAAGGCTTCCCCTTCTCCTCGCGGTCCTTCCGGGCCTGCGCCGTTTTCTCCTCGGCGTGCGTCGCGGTCTCGTCCGCCGCGCGGGCGCGCTCGTGCTGAGCCGCGTACCCCTCGTCCTTCCCGAGCCGCTCTTCGAGCGCCGCCTCGGCGTCATCCAGTTTCCTCTCCGCCTCCTCGACGGCGAGCGCGCGCGTCTCCCGCTCGACATCGAGCGCGTCTTCTCGCCGCCGGCACTCCTCCACCCGGCGCTCGAGCTCGGCGAGAGACTCCTTCCGCGCATCGAGCAGTCCCATCACTTCCTGCTCGGCGGCGTCCAAGGCCTCGACGAACCCCGGCGAGGAGAGGCTCTCGATGCGGATCCTCGCGAGCGCCCGGTACTCTGCCGACTCCGCCTTCCGCAGCTCGAGCAGCTCCGCGCTCGTCTGCTGGATCCGGCCATCGACCTCGCGGATGAGCCCGCGCAACTGCCCCGCCGACTTGTCGATCGAGGACAGCGCCTCTCTTCCCGACAGCGTTCTACTCATAGCTCCGCTCGCGCCTGTCTGCCGGCGCGCCGCCGTTTACCACCTCGTGATAGCCCCGCCTTGGACGGCGAAGGTGTACTCGGGCTCCAGGACGCCGCGCCGCTTCACGCCCACGACGTCGTTCTGGATGATTCCGTCGTCCGTCTTGTCGGCGCGCACCGCCTCGAAGACTTCCTTGCTCACCCGGAGCCCCCACCGGCTCACCATCGCAGTGCGACCGTCCTCCTCGCTCCGGATCGGAAGGCGGACCACCCCGCCGCCGGAAGAGACCGCCTCGACGATGATGTAGTAGTTCCTGGCCGAGGGGTTCCTGTCCGGGATGCGCCAGACCCCGCTCTGCTCCCCCGGGCGCGAGACGATGCGGATCGTGTACTCGGCGGCGAGCTTCGACGCAAGATCGTCGAGGGCGGCGCGCGCGCGATCCGCAGCCGCGACATCTCCGCCGCGCAGGCCCGCGATGCCGTTCGAGTAAAGCTCATCGGCCCGGGCGGCGGCCTCGGGGACGAGGGAGAGCGACCGCACGGCGTCCCGCTTCGTGCGGAGCTCCTCGGCGCGCACCTTGAGACCCGAGAGGATGGCGCTCACGGCCTCCGCCTCGGCGAAGTTGCCGAGCCGCAGCGCGGCCGCGACGCGCTGGTGAAGAGCCTCGCCGACCGCGAGCACTTCCGCGTCGGGCGAGGAATCGCGGAACGCCGTCCAGGCGGCCTCGCTCCTCGCCGCGGCCGCCTTCAGGCCGGAGATCGCCGCCGCGCCCTTCCTTCCCTCTCCGGCAAGCGTCTCGGCACGGCCCAGGAGATCGTCCTGGCCCGCGAGCCATCGTCGAGCGGCGGGGACCAGCACCTCCCGCGCATGCGCGGCGGCCGTCTCCACGGTCACGTCCTCGGGACGCCCGAGACGCACCGCGGTCGCGAGCAGGGATGCCGCCTCGTCCAGCGAGCCGCGCACCCGGGCGGCCTCGGCCTCGACGTGCGCCGCGACGATCGCTTCCGCATCCGAGAGCAGCCCCGGTAGCGACTCCCGCAGCCGCTCCACCTCCCGAGAAAGGGTCTCGCGCCGCGCGATCCGGGCCGCCATCGCGCCGTTGATATCCCGGACCTCGGCCTCGAAGCGCCGCGCCTCGGCCTCCGCGCGCCGGCGCTCGGGCACGGTGACTCCGAGGTGAAATGCCAGCCGGGCGACAAGGACGACCGCGAGCACGACCAGAGCCCTTCGCGCCCACGTGCCGCGATCGACGTAGATGCGGGCGAGGCGGACGGCGAAGCTCGAGGGAGGAGGCCGGTAGGCGAACCGCTCCTCCTCGAGGGCCGCGACTCCCTCGGCGAGCACGCGGTCCGGGACATCGATGCCCTGGGAGGCGTAGAGCTCCCGCAGCCGCTCTACGAGGCGCTTCTCGCGGTCTTCCGCACCGAGCTCCCGCTCGATGAGTGCGCTCCGATGGCGGAGCGTGTCGACGACATCCATGGCGAGCATGACGTCGTCGAGGGGCGCCCCGGCGTCGGTTCGATCCTTGGCATCCATCTGTCCGGCACCATCAACTCTTCGGGGCGGCTCCCTGCTCGGCGAGGAGCGAGACGCGACGCTTCCCGTCCTCGACCGTCCTGCGGATCTCCTCGGCGTTCCGCGTGCTCGCCTCCCGCATCTCCAGGATGATCAGCCGCGAGCGCTCCTGGAAGTTGACGACGGAGTCGACGAGCTTCTTCACGGCCTCGGCCCGCAGCGTGGGCCCGTACCCCGCCTTCACCGCGGCCTCCTGGACCTTGTCGCCGACCTCCGACAGCGTCTCCAGGCTCTTGGCCACGCCCTCCTTCATGGCCTCGAGGGTCTGCGTGCTCTCGTGCAGGCCGTGCATGCCGGTGAACGAGGCGCTGAGCGCCGTGAGCACGGTCTCGTTGGTGCCGAAGAAGGCGATCGACTGGGCGTAGAGCCGCTCCTTCGCTCCCGTCGTCTGGCCGAGCCGGGCCATGACGACCTCGGAGGTGTTGTAGCTCACCGTCAGGTTGTCGGCCAGGTCCTTGGCGATCTGGTAGCGCCGCTCCTCGTCCTGGAGGTCCCGGAGCCTCTCGTCGCGCGCGAGCTCCAGCCCCGAGCGCCCGATACGGTCCGAGTCCGAGGCGGTTTTCAGTACCTCGACGGCGGCGTTCAGCTTCCCCTTCGCCTCCTCGAGCCGCGCCTCGGCGCGCTCCAGGACCTGGAGCGCCATCGCCTCGGCCTCCTTGAGGGCGCCGCGGAAGTCGCCGTACGCATCGAGGATCACGTGCTCGCGGTCGACCTGCTCGCGCGTATCCTTCGCGACGTCGAGGTACGTGCTCTTGATCTTGTCGAAGCGCGAGGCGATGTCGCCCCTGGCGATCTTCATCCAGATGTTCCCCAAGCGCTCCCACGTGTCGATCTTCCCGTCCTGGAGCTGATCCACCATGCCCTTGGCATCGTCGCGAATGGTGTTGAAGGCGTTCGTGATGGTCTCGTACCGCTCCCCGATCCGCATGGAGCCCACCTGCTCCCGCACGACCTCGTTGAAGACCGATGCCTGGTTCAGCGTGCGCGCGATGGCGAGGACCTTCTCCGCATCGATGTCGGAGATGCTGTTGAGAAGGGCGACGATGGGCGCCGGCTCCGTCGTCGCGGGCATCAGCCCCAGGTCGCGGAGCTTGCCCACGGCCCGGTCGAGGTACTTGAGCACCGACGTGCTTTTCGGGGATCCTTCGCTCATCTGCGCTGCCTCCTTCGCATGCGTTCCGCTGCGTGTGATCAGGGTCCTCCATCGAAGCGCCGCCGATGGCGCGGGAGAGCGCGCGAAGCATCCCCGGCGCCATCACGGGCCTCGCGTCGTCCGCGAGTTCCTCTTCGATACGACGGAGTATACGCGGCGCGGCGGCGTTTTTTCAAGAGCTTCACCGGATTCGACCGGAACATCGACGGAAACCACATCAGGTGCCGCCGTCCCCTTGCCCGCGCCTCCGGCCGGTGGTAGCGTGGACATCCATGGATCGATTGCCGCGCACGCGACGTGAGTTCCTGTCAGCGCTGGGAGCAGGCGCTCTTGCCGTCGCGGCGCCGCTTCGGGCGGCGGCGCCCGAACCGCTCGTCGCGAGCATCGAGAAGATCACGCTGCGCCGCGGCCGCGACGGGAGCGGGCCGACGTGGTTTCACCCGCGGGCCTGCGTCGTGCCGGCGCCCGGCGGCCCGCTGGCGCTGATGACGCTCCAGACGATCGCGGGATCGGACTACTTCGGGCCGGTCCACTGGATGTCCTCGCGCGACCTCGGCCGCACGTGGACCGACCCGCAGCCGGTACCCGCGCTCGGCCGAGTCGCACGCAACGACGGCTGGAGCGAAGGCGTCTGCGACGTCGTGCCGGAGTACCATCCCCCCACCGGCACGGTGCTCGCGATGGGCCACAGCGTCTGCTACCGCGGCCCGAAGTTCGAGACGGCGCAGCCGCCGCGCTGGCCGGTCTACGCCGCCTGGAAGAACGGCGCCTGGGGACCGCGCCGGAAGCTCGAGTGGGACGATCCGCGCGGAGCGCTGATCTACACCAACAACTGCGGCCAGCGCGTCGTGCTCCCGGACGGCGACATCGCGTTCGTGATGTCGTTCGGGGCGAAACGCACGAGCCGCTCCGCCGCCGGCGTGCGCTGCTCCTTCGACGGCGAGACGCTGGCGATCAGGCGGGTCGGGCGCGAGATCAGGCACGCCGCCGGGCGCGGCATGCTGGAGCCGTCGCTCGTCCGGTGGCGCGATCGGTTCTTCGTCACGCTGCGCGCCGAAGACAATCGCGGCTACGCGGCGACGAGCGACGACGGCCTTGTCTTCGGCGAGAAACAGGCCTGGGCCTGGGACGACGGCGAGCCGCTCGTGATGTCGACGACGCAGCAGCACTGGCTGGCGCACTCGGAAGCGCTCTTCCTCGTCTACACGCGCAAGGACGCGAGCAACGTCAAGGTGCCGCGCTGGCGCGCTCCGCTCTTCATGGCGCAGGTCGACCCGGACAGGCTCCGGTTGCGGCGCGACAGCGAGCGGATCGTACTCCCGCTCGTCGGCGACGGCGTCAACGCGCCCGATGACGTGGCCTACAGCGGCAACTTCCACCCGGTGAACGCCGCGCCCGGCGAGTCGTGGGTCACGGACGGCGAGATGCTCCCGAAGCGCGGATTCAAAGGCGACCTCCTGCTGTCGCGAATCCGCTGGGCGCGGCCGAATCTGCTCGCCGGCACGTGATCGACGCTGCCGCCCGGCGGCTCACGCCTGATGCTCGAGCGCCCGTTCCTCGACCGGAGATTCCGAAGCCGCCGAATCGTCACCTTCCGCGGGTGCGCGCTCGTCAGGCGCGCTCGACGGCGCATGGGCGGCGTCCTTCCCGCGGCGCTCGCGAATGCGGCCGCCGATCTCGGTGAGCGTACCCGAGACGAAGCGCGCTCTCTTCGCGGGACGAGCGCTTCGGAGGAGGACCGGCTTGTAGAGCTGGAGCTTCCCGGGGTCGAAATCCTTCCGGGAGGCGAGATCCCCGGCGACGCGAAGGAAGGCCTCGTTGGGCGTCAGCTCCTCCTCCGCCTCGTAGACGCCGACGAATTTCCCCTCGTAGGCGACGAGGAAATTCCGCTCTCCGCGCCGGCGCGCGGGTCGCGGAGGCGCCGCGGGCTCGCAGGCCGCAGTTCCGGGCGCGGCGTGCTCCGCCGCCGCCGCAACGGGTTTCAGGAGGCTGTCCGGATGTCCGAACTCGGACGCTCCGGCGCCCTGCGCGTCAATCGTTGCCGCCGGAGAGCGCTCTTCGCTCGCCGGCTCCCGAGCCGTCTCGGTCGCGAGTCCCTTGAGTGGCTTTATGACGATTTCCCGCATGGCGGCCGCCCTCGTTCCGAGCCTCCCGGCCTCCCCCTCGCGGACCGCGAGGATGTCCCGCCTGAAGCATACGATGCCCCCGGCCGGCCGACACGACCGGGCAGCCGCCGCCGGGCGGCCCGGGCTCGTGGCCGCGTTCCGGGCGCCATCCTATACTTTATCGGGGGTATCAGGGGAGCAACGCATGAGCTTCAAAGGCGACATCCAGTCCATCAGCCTGGGCGACGTCGTCCAGAACCTCGCATCGAACCGTAAGACGGGGACGCTCGCCATCGCGACGCGCGCCGGCGAGCCGACGCGCTATGTCCAGTTCCGCGAGGGGCAGATCGTCTCCTACACCGACGACGAGGGGTTCTCCATACTCGCCTGGCTCCTCGACAAGGGGATCATTCCGGAGGACCTGCGCAGCGAGGTCGTCCGCCGCTCGGCCAAGGCCAAGCGAAAGACGCTCGGCGAGATCCTCCGCGACATGAAGATCCTCGATCCCGAGACCTACACGTCGTACCTCGGCGATCTGGTCCGGGAGACGCTCTGCGAGGTCTTCACCCTGCGCGAGGGCGGCTTCGAGTTTTTCGAGGACGACCTGGACGAGAAGTACGGCGACCGGGAGGTCAGCGCCTACGCCTTCGACTTCAACCCGACCTCGATCATCATGGAGACGGCGCGCCGGACGGACGACTGGCAGAAGATCCGCCGGCACATCCCGTCCGAGCACGAGATCTACGCCCCGCCCCGCAGCGAGCGCGCGCGCCTGATCGCGGAGGCGGAGGACGAAGTCGCGAAGGCGGCGCTCGAGCTCATGGACGGCACGCGCGCCCTCAAGCAGGTGATCGAGCGCCTGCCCTACTCACGCTTCGATGCCTGCCGGGCGATCGCGGCCCTGATCGCCGCGAAGAAGGTCCGGCCGCTGGACGGCGACGCCGCGATGCTCAACGCCGCCGGCAACGGCGAGCCCAAGGATGCGATCGTGCGGCTCAAGGCGATCCTCGAGCGCGAGCCCAACAACCGCGAGGTGCTGAAGCGCCTCGCCGATCTCGAGGAAGAGGTGGGCGACCGCGAGGAGAGCGCCGTCCACAACAAGCTCCTCGCGATCTCGTACCTCGACGATGGAGATCCGGCCGAGGGCGAGGCCTGCCTCCGCCGCTCGATCGCGCTCAATCCCAACGACATCGCGAGCTGGCAGAAGCTCTGGGACACGGTGCGGCGGCAGGGCGATCGCGAGAAGACGGCGGTCCTCGGGGCCGAGTTCGCCGAGCATTTCAGGAAGCTCGGGCTGATGGAAATCGTGCGCGACCACCTCCTTGAGCTCGTCAAGCTCTTCCCCGAGCGCGTGAAGTTCAGGCTGGACCTGGCGGATGCGTGGTTCGCGCTTGGCAACCGCAAGGACGCGACTGCGGCCCTCTTCGAGCTGGCCGGGGCCCTGATGAAGAGGAACCGGCTGGACGACGCCCTGAAGATCTTCGAGCGAGTCCTGACGTACGAGCACGACAATCGCAAGGCGCGCGACCTCGTCGAGAAGATCCGGTCGGGGAAGCTCGCACGGCGGCGCGCCGAGCGGCGCCGCCTCGTCCACAACTCGATCCTGCTCGCCTTCTTCCTGGCCCTGGCGGCCTACCTGTCGTTCGAGCTCCACGTGCGCGCGGAGCTGCTCGCGGCGACGAAGTCCATCTTCGCGAGCTCGCTCCTCGAGAAGGGACGGTACGACGAGGCGATCCGCGCCATCCAGGACGTGCGCACGGTCTATCCGTACAGCATCACGGCGGCGTACAGGATCCCCGAGCTCATCGACCTTCTCCGGGAGAAGCAGGCCCGCGCGGCCGCCGTGGGGTCGAACGCGGCGAAGCCCGGCGCCGCGCCCGCCAAGGAGTTCTGGGCCGAGCGCCCGCTGCCGCGCGGTGCGGACCGGCGCGACGGCCCGCCGTGATCCCGCGCTCGAGAGACCGCCGAATCGGTTGAT
>DHGK01000271.1 GCA_002402755.1 Planctomycetes bacterium UBA4800 | reverse complement strand
TTCTTCTCTGTGCCCTCTGTGGCTCTGTGGTGGTCCTTCCGGAACGTTGCGTCCGTCACGGACAGGGCGCGAACGCGGCGCAGTCCAGGTCGTCCTGCGTGCCGTCCGTGCCGCAGTCCGGGAACGGCGCGCGCGGCGCCGCCTGCTGCGCGAAGAGATAGCCGAGGAGCGCGATCGGATCGGCGATGTCCAGGACGCCATCGTCGTTGACATCGGCGGCATCGCGGCACGCGAGCGTCGCTCCTCCGAAAAGGGCGCGCAGCACGGCGATGGCATCCGAGATGTCGTGCTTCCCGTCGGCGTTGCCGTCGCCGCGGACGAAGGCCGGGAGCAGCGGCCGCACCGTGAGCACGGCGTCGTTGCTCGCGGCGGCGCCGTAGTCGTTCGACACGACGCAGCGGAAGGCCGCGCCGTCATCATCGAGCGTCACGGGCGGCGTCGTCAGGAACGACGCCGTCGCGCCGGAGATGTCGAACCCGTTCTTCTGCCAGCGGTAGGCGAGCGGCGGCGTCCCCTGCGCCGCGACCGAGAAGCTCGCCGTCCTGCCCTCGAGCACGCTCACCGACGCCGGGTGGCGCACGATCTCCGGCGGGACCGGCGTCACGACGCCGTCCTCCGCGCCCGGCGAGCCGAGGACGTACGTGCTGATCCTCCACGCGGACGCGGCGCCGAGTCCGTCGCGCGCCGCCGGATCCACGGGCACGAGCGAGTAGCCTTCCCCGTCGGCCTCGGGCGGCCACCACGCCGAATCGGCGTAGGAGAACGAGATGATGACCGCGCCCCGCGGATCGACGAGCTCGACCGTATCCCAGTCGTTGTCGAGCCGCCCGGCGTAGGTTCCCCAGGGCACGACGCCGGGGTAGCGCGCCGAGAACGCGCTCTCGTTGGCGGCCAGCACGAGGTGCCGGCCCGGCTCCGCGACCATGCCCTCGGAGAACGTGTAGAAGATGCCGTGCGTGAAACGGACGCCGCTCATGTCGACCGGCGTCGCGCCCGCGTTGCGAAGCTCGATAAACTCGTAGTCGTCGGCGTTCGGCGAGGCGCCCGGCGGCGGATGGTACATGACCTCGGTGACCTGCAGCGCATCGAACGGCGTCGGCGTCGTGAACCGCGCCTCGGTGAGCGCGCTCCAGGTCGTGCCGTCGCGCGTCCGCGCCTTCACGGTCACGGCCGTGAAGAGCGCGACGGGCGCGGTGTACGCCTGCGCGGAGGCCGCGACCGCGCCGGTCCCGTACTGGCGAGGATCGCTCCCGTTGGTCGTGTAGTAGATCGTGCCGTTCGTGCCCGCGGGCCTGGTCATCGCGAGCGTGAAGCCGGGCTCGATCAACCCGCCGTGCCGGCTGAAGACCGGCGCCCCCACCGCGGGGTACAGGCCCTCCCGCACGAAGTGGCCGAGCACGACCTGCGAGCGCTGCGGGAACCAGTTGGCGAGCAGCTTGTTGAGCTCGGCTAGCCAGTCGGCGCGCGTGTAGGGCAGGGTGCGGCGGTAGTCGCCCCACCGCGCCGACTCGATCACGATGAGCGAGTCGATCTCCTCGATCCGGCGCATGTAGCGCGCGGTCGGCATGGTGCGGTCGGGCTCGGCCGGATTCCACGCGGGCGCGCCCGGATCCACGTAGAGCACGCCGCCGTTCAGGAAGTGCCGGTGGGCGCGGTCCGCGAAGAGCAGCTTGAACTCGGCGTTCCTGCGGGCGGCGTTGAAGATCACCCAGGGGCTGCCGCCGTCCTGGGCCTCCGCCGAGAACTCATCCCACGTGACGCCGAGATCGACGGCGTGCTCCGCGTCCCAACTGAAGAACCTGAAGAGGGCGCCCGGCCGCACGCGGTCGCGACCCACGTACCAGTTCTGGTGCGACCAGTCGTTGTTGCCGATGTACAGGTTCATGATCATGTAATCGGCGAAGTCGACGGCATCGAGCCGCTCCAGGAGCCGCTCGTAATTGGCCAGCGTCGCGAGGTCGCTCAAGCGGTTGTCGAGCAGGTCGGCGAACGCGGTCGCCGTGCCGTTGACGACCGTGGTGCGGTTGTGCTTGAGCACATCGTAGTCCTCGGCCTCGCCGCCCAGGTACGCCGCCTGGAAGTCCTCGTCGGGCCGCTCGTGGACATCGTACATTCCCCAGTGCACGCCGTTGATGTACAGGTTGAGGAAGACATCGTGCGGCGCACGCGACCCCATCGCGTTCTGCAGATCGCTCGCGAACGTGTCGCGGACGTACTGCACCGTCGTCTGCTGGCTGACGTCCGGGTGATGCCACACGTGGTTGAGGTGCGCATCGAGGACCAGCGTGTCGAACTCCCTGAGCGGGGAGTCGGGAAAGAGCGGGAACCTGAGCTTGGTGCGGCCGTAGTCGTCCTTGAAGAGCAGCCGCAGGGACAGCTTGGGCGACTTCCAGGGCGTCGTGCTGCTGCCGCCCTGGATCCGGATGCCGCAGTCGATCTGGCAGCCCTTGCTCCCGTCCGGGTAGATGAGCTCGGCCGAGGTCGCGCGCTCCCAGGCGATCCCCTCCAGCGCCGCGTTGGAGTAGATGCCCGTCGCCGGCGCGAACATGTCGTCGATGTTCATGACGATCGAGAGCGACGGCGCGGTCGTGAGCGCGTCGAGCGCGAGCTGCGTGTACGCGGGGTTGTTGACGACCTCCGGATCGATCTCGTAGTCGCCGGGAATCTTGCTCGCGTTGCCCCACGTCGACGGAAACCCGGGCGGGGCGATCGGCTGCGTGAGGACGTTCGAGGGGAAGATGTAGCTCGCGGTCAGGGTCCTGGACGGCAGCAGGCCGTCCTTGTAGGCCACGGCGCGCAGCGTCACGACGGCGCGCGTCGCGGCGCCCGCGATCTGGATCGGGCCCGTGTACGGCGTCGCGTTGGCCTGCGTGGGCTCGCGGCCGTCGGGCGCCGTGCGCCAGTAGATCTGCGCGCCCGGCGTGGCGGACGAGAGGGCCAGCGAGAACGGCGCCGCGAAGATGCCGTGCGACACGCTCGGGACGGGCGTTTCGACGAAGCCGTTGAAGGCCGTCCCCGTGCTGTTGACGGCGCCCGGCGTCGGGGTCTGGAAGTACCGCAGCACATCGGCCGAATCCAGGCCGTAGGAGTAGTCGCCCCGCTGCTCCGGAAAGGCGGGCGCGAACTCGTGCAGGACCAGGGGCGGCGCGTCCAGACGATAGAGCCCGAGGTACTCGCCGTCGGCGCTGAGCTTGAAGTTGGTGTGCAGCTCCGCGCCCGCGACGCGCCGATCCTTCCCCGAGGCGAAGATGACGAGGTAGCCGCCCGCCTCGAGCGTCACGGCCGGAATCGGCCAGCGGCCGGGATCGGAGGGATCGTCGGTGAGGGCGAAGCCTCCGAGGTTGACCGGCTGCGCGCCGCGGTTGCGCAGCTCGAGCCAGTCGGAGTACTCGCCGTCCTCGTCCCGGAGGATCGTGCGGTTGGAGGCGAGAAACTCGTTGATCACGAGGTCGGCGAAGGGGATCGTCGGATCGAGCGTGTAGGTCCAGGAGCCGCCGGCGAAGGCGTTCGGCACGGCGGCGATGTCCGTGATCCCGTGGTCCGCCGCCCAGGCAACCTGCACCTCGCCGTCGGGAGGCTGCGCGAAGGTGAACGCGTACGGGCCGGCGTCCGTCCCCGCAACGCCCGCCGCCGGGACGCCGTTGATGCGCAGGTCGGCCGCGTCGACGCCCGCGACGGTCTCGGTGAACGTCGCGTCGATGCGCATCAGCACGCGCACCGTGGCGCCCTCGACGGGCACGAGGCTCTTGACCGCGGGCGGCGTCGTGTCGATGCCGACCGGGTCGTAGAGCCGCAGATCGAAGACGAGATCGCTGCTCGTGAGCGACGTGTTGAAGAACTGGACCGCGAGGACGTTCTCGCCGGGGAGCAGGTAGTCGAACGGCTCGGCCAGCCCCATGCTCGCGAGCGTGGGCTCGATGCTGACGGGCGCCAGGGCATCGTACGCCGGGACGGTGGGCGCGTTGGCCCGCAGGACCTCGCGGCCGTTGATCCAGAGGATGAAGCCGTCGTCGTAGTGGATATCGGCCGCGAGGTCGTTCACCGCGGCCGGGGAAGCGACGGCGAACGACCGGCGCAGGAAGAGGGTCGTGTAGTTGTAGCGCATGTCGGCGAGCTCGGTGCCGAAGGCAATGGGCTCGCCGTACCCGAAGGGCGCGGATCCGTCGAGCCAGGCGCCATCGTCGAACGAGGTCGCGCGCCACGCATCGATGGGCGACGAGGCCTCGGCCAGGCCCTTGACGTACTTCCAGGTCGACCCCATCGGAATGTAGACGATCTCGTCGGCCGCCGCCGGGGCGGCGACGCACGCCCATATCGCACAGGCCGCCGCCGCGCCAATGCTTCTGCGTACCATGCCGTACCTCTCGGACCCCGAGCCGAATCCGCGTCCGCAGCGCCGCCTTCTCACCATCATAGATGGTACCGCAGATCGCCGCGCGCCACAACATAACCGTTCACAGGGCATCTCGAACACGCTGATCTTCCTGATTCACCACAGAGAAGACAGAGGCCACAGAGAACGGAACGTGAGACGTTACGCGGCCCCTTGTCGAATGCGGCGGTCTCTGCGAGAGGCCTCTCGTTCGGCGCCGCTCGACATCATCCGGACGCACGATCGGCGCTGCACGCGGCCGGCCGGGATTGTCGTGCCGTGATCGGCGGTATATAATATGTATATACACTCAGGTGCGAGGTGACCCGTGACAACCAGCATGATCGTGCGAATCGATCGACAGACGAAGGAGCGTTTCTACCGCGCCGCGCGCGGCGAGGGCAAGACCGCCAGCCAGAAGCTGCGCGAGCTCATGGAGCATTACGTCCGCACGGCGGATATGGCCGACGTCGTCGACGCGATCTGGGACGGCATCGGACGCAGGCTTCGCGCGAAAGGCGTCAAGTCCGGCGACATTGGCAAGGCGATTCGCGCCGTGAGATCCGCTCGATGAGAGCCGTTCTCGACAGCAATGTCTTCGTGTCTTCGTTCTTGAGCTCCCGGGGGGCGCCGCGGAGGATCGTCGATCTCTGGAAACACGGCGGCCTGACATGGTGCCTGTGCGCGGAGATCCTGGAAGAGTACTGCGAGGTCCTCGGGCGTTTTGGCCTGGCCGACGCGCCCGAGTTCGTGCAGATGCGAGAGCTTTTCAAGGCCCGGAGAGACATTTCCTGGGTCGTCATCGACGGGCTTCTCCGCGTGGTTCGCGAAGATCCCGACGATGACAAGTTCATCGAATGTGCGGTCATCGCAGACGCGGGCTACATAATCTCGGGCGACCGGCACTTGAAAGCGCGTGATCCGTATCGGGGCATCCGGATTCTCTCGCCCGCAGCGTTTCTTCGCGCGATCGAGACCTGAGGGCGCGCCTGCGCCGGCGCGACCGTCCGCCGCCGGGAACATATTCGGTGAACCCGTGGCCTCGCGGCCGCCGGCCGTAGCCGGCGTTTCCCCCCTTCCCCNNAGCAGGGACGCCGAGCGATAGCCGCCGTGGAGACCTTTGGTCCCCGCCCCCATAGCGCCGGCAGAGCCGTAACTGCGCAACGGGCGCGTTCATTGCACGTTTCGACGCACGGGTTCACCGAACATGTCCGCCGGCGGGAACACGCTGCGAGCGCGCCTGCGCCGTGAACAGCCGCGCGTCAGCCCCGGATCAGCGCGCGAACGTGCGCCGCGAATTGCTCGGCGCACCGGCGCCAGGAATAATGCTCGAGGACGAAGCGCCGGTAGCGATCGCCGCGCGCGGCGCGTCCCGAGCCGCGCAGCACGCGCTCGATCTGGTCGGCGAGCGCCTCGGGCGTGCAGTCGCGCGAAAGGAGCTCCGGCCCCAGCTCGCCGAGGACCTCCGGAATCCCGCCGACGGGCGTGGCGACGACGGGCACGTTCGCGGCGAGCGCCTCGGGGATCACCAGCCCGAAACCCTCGAGCGCCTGCGTCGGCACGACGAAGAGATCCGCGGCGTTGTACAGGTCCGGCAGGTCCTCATCGCGGGCGTAGCCCCAGAAGCGCACGCTCGCGCCGAGGCCGAGCGTGCCGGCGAGGTCCTTGAGCGCGGGCTCGAGCCGCCCCCTCCCGGCGATGAGGAGGAGCGGGTCGTGCAGTCGGCTCCGGCAGATCGCGAACGCGCGAAGGAGTTCCTCCAGGCCCATGCGTTCCTCGAGGCGCCGCAGCGTGAGCACGATGGTCGCGCCGAGCGGCAGTCCGAGGCGCCGCCGGGGGACCGCCGCGCCGGCGGAGGGCGCGAACCGCTCGGCGTCGACGCCGTGGGGCAGGACGTGCGTCTTGCGGGCAAGATGCGCGCCCGGGTGGAACGCGGCGAGCTGACGGCGCATGAACTCGGAGGCGACGAAGATGAGGCGTGCGGCGCCGAGCGTCCAGCGTTCGGCCAGAATCCGCAAGGCGAGCTTGTGCGGCTGTACGCGCCCGCCCGCCCGCCGCGCGCGCGCGGCGTACTCCGCCGCCCACGGCGAGTGGAAGTAGTACGCCAGCGGGGCGCGCGCGGCGCGCCGCCGTACGATCCAGGTCGCGAGCGGCTGATGGCCGAGCACGAGGTCGGGCGGCCTGCCCGGCACGGCGCCCAGCGCGCGGGCGGACCGCAGGAGGAGCGCCGGCAGATGCCGCGCGGTGCGCTCGTCGGACGGCGTCGAGGGAAAGCGGACGAGCGTCATGCCGCGGCAGGCGGCGACGGGCGGCCCGTCCTTCCGGCCCGCGAACACGGTCACGGTCCAGCCCTGCGCGGCGAGCTCGCCGCCGAGCGACAGGGCGGCGCGGCTCGCGCCGCCGAGGTTCTCCGGATCGGCGTAGTCCAGGGCCTGGAGAAGCGACGGTCCCCTCATGGCGTTCCGGCGGCGCGGATCGCTCCCTCCGGCGTCTCGATGACCGGCCCGGCCGCCGGACCGAAAACGCCGCGGAGCGCCAGGAAGGCCGCGAGCGCCGCGGCCAGGATCACGGCGACGCCGATCCAGGTCGCCGCGCGCGGCGGGCCCGGCATCCGCAGGGCGAGGGGCGGGCGCGCGGCGAAGGCGCCGATGTCGGCGCGCACGGCGGCGAAGAGCTTCTCGGCCTTCTCGAAGCGGGCGCCGCAGGCGGGGCACGCGGCCGCGTGCTCCTTCCACGCCGCGCACTCGCGCGGGGCGGCCTCGCCGGCGACCGCCAGATACACGTGGTCGATTCTCACGCAGCGCGGCGGGAGCGGCCCTGCAGAGCCCGGCCCGGCGAGGCCGATCCTCCGCGCGACGTGCATGAGCGCGCGCGTCAGGCGGGCGCGCGTGTGGCTCGGCGGCTCGCGGCGCATGTGGGCCACCTCCGAAAGCGCGTGGCCTTGGAAGTGGAGGAACACGACCTCGCGCTGGACGCGCGGCAAGCCGGCGAGCGCGGCCCAGAGCGCGGGGACGTTGTCCGGCGCCGACGGCAGGCCCTCCTTCCTGAGCTCCTTTCTGAGGATTCCGATGGCGTAGCTGGAGAGGAGCGAGTTGTGCCGCAGGCGGGGGAGGTGCCCGAACACCATCTCGATGGTCCGCAAGCTCACGGCCTCCGCCCTCGCCATGTCCATCGAGAAGCCCCACGCGTAGTGGACGAGGCTCGGCTGGAGCCGCGCGATGAGGGCCTGGAAGGCCTCCTCGCTGCCGTGCGTGCAGGCGACGATGAGTTCGTGGGTGGAGGGCGTGCGCTCCGGCGTCATGGCGGCCCCGCCCCGGCGGGCTCGGCGCAGGCGCGCTGCCAGAGCGCGTACTCATCCGCGATCCGCTCGGCGAGCGAGGGGTGGCGCGGCCGCCAGGGGAGCGCCTCCTTCGCGCGCGCGTTGCTCGCGCGGCAGGATGTCCCCAGCATGCGGTACGCATCCTTGCCGACGACCATGCGCAGGAGGAACGACGGCAGGGCGCCGGGCGGCTTGACGCCGGCGGCGCGGGCCCCCTCGCGCAGGAGGTCGCCGATCCGGAGCGGCGCGTCGTCCACGATGTTCAGGACCATGCCCCGCGAGGCGTTCTCCGAGGCGGCGATGACGGCGTCGGCGAGATCCTCGGCATGAATCGGGCTCACGTAGGCGCGCTCGCCGCAGAGCGGCGGGCACGTGCCCGCGCGCAGCGCCTGGAAGAGGCTCTGCGTGTGCCACGCGCGCGAGGAGTAGACCATGCCCGCGCGCAGCGCCGCGCCGTACAGGCCCTGGAACTCGACGGCCTCGCCGAAGATGCCCTCCATGTCGGCGAAGGACGCCGCCGGCCGCGGCGCGTTGATGGGCTGCTGCTCCGTGACCGTGCGGTCGCCGCAGTCGCCGTAGACGACGACCGACGAGACGAGGAGAGCGAGCGGCGTGCGCTGCCTGAGCGCCGCCGCGACGAACGTGCGCATGCCGTCCGTCCGCACGCGCTCGTACGGCCGCAGCTCCTCGGTCGAGGGCCGGAGCGAGTGCGGCATGTCCGTGCCGAAGAAGACCGCCACATCGCGCTTGGCGAGCCCCTCCTCGAACGGCGGGAGCTTGAGCGGCGAGCCGACGACCGCCTCGGCGCCGAGCGCCCGGTACGCATCGCCCGCGGCGGCGCTCTCGACGAGCGCGGTGACCTCGTGCCCGCGCGCGTTCATGCGCTCGGCGCAGATCAGCGCCGAGGCCTGTGTGCCGCCGAAAAGGAAGATCCGCATGCGGATGATTGTATCCAGGGCGGGGGAGCGACGAAACCCCGGCGGGCGGGTCCGGGGACAGTCACCGATTTCTCGGGTCCGGGGACAGTCACCAATTTCCGCGGGAAATTGGTGACTGTCCCCGGAATCTCCCCGCGCGGGGAAATTGGTGACTGTCCCCGGAATACCGTCTCTTGATTGCCGGCCGGCCCCACCTATGATGAGGGCGGCCGGGCGTACGAGGTGAGCGTCATGCGGACGATGCGACTGAGCGCGTGTGCGGTCGTGTGCGGCTGGATCGGGGCCTGCGCGGCCCCGGCCGCCGACAAGGCCGTCAGAGTTCCCGCAGTCGCGGGCGCGTTCTATCCCGAGAGCCCGGCGGCGCTCAGGAGCGCGATCGAGGGCTGCATGCGCGTCCAGCCGGACTTCGGCGACCTGCGCCCGGCGGCGCTCATCGCGCCCCACGCGGGCTACGTCTACTCGGGCAAGTGCGCGGCGGCGGCGTACAAGCTCCTGAAGGGCATGAAGGTCGCGCGCGTGATCGTCCTCGGCCCCAGCCACCACGGCCGCTTCCGCGGCGCGGCGCTGCCCGACTACGCGGCCTTCAGGACGCCGCTCGGCGATGTGCCGGTCGATACCGGGGCGGTGGAGAAGCTGCGCGCGAACTCGTTCTTCTCCGTCCAGGCCGAGGCCGACCGCCGCGAGCACTCGATCGAGGTCCAGGTGCCGTTCCTGCAGGCGGCGCTCCCGTCCTTCACGCTGCTGCCCGTCCTCGTCGGCGCTCTGGACGGCGACGACGCCGCGAAGGCGGCCGAGGCGCTCGCGCCCTTCGCCGGCGAGGGCACGCTTCTGGTCGCAAGCTCGGACTTCACGCACTTCGGGGCGCGCTTCGGCTACACGCCGTTCAGGCGCGACATCGAGGCCGGCCTGCGCGCGCTCGACTACGGCGCGATCGCGCCGATCCTCGCGGGCGCGCCGCGCGCGTTCTCGGACTACATCGCCAAGACGGGCGCGACGGTGTGCGGCCACGGCCCCATCGGCGTGCTCCTGGAGATCATGACGCGCGTGCGCGGCCCGGCGGGCGCTCCCGCCGTCCTGCTGTCGTACGCGACCTCGGGCGAGGCGACCGGCGCGCGCGGCGACGCCGCGCTGCTGAGCCAGGGGAGCGTGAGCTACGCGAGCATCGCGTTCTGCAAGCCCGGCGCCGTGAAAGGGGGTGGAGTCGTGGAGCCGCTGGATCTCCTGCCGCGCGACCGGAAGATCGCGAAGGAATCCGAGAAGAAGCTGCTTGCCCTGGCGCGCACCGTCATCGTGCGCTACCTGGCCGGCGAGCGGCACGAGGACCCGAGCGCCTACGTCGACTGGGCGGCGCTGCCCGCCGAGGCGCGCTTCAAGGCGGGCGCCTTCGTGACCCTGAAGGAGCGCGGCGGGCTGCGCGGCTGCATCGGCACGATCATGCCCGAGGAGGCGCTCTGGGAGGCCGTCGTCACGAACGCGATCAACGCGGCGGTGCGCGACCGGCGCTTCGAGCCGGTCGAGAAGAACGAGGTCGGGGAGCTCTCGATCGAGATCTCCGTCCTCACCCCTCCCCGCGAGGTCAAGGGCCCGGAGGAGTTCATCGTCGGGACCCACGGCATCCTGATCGAAAAAGGCGGCCGGCGCGCCGTCTTCCTGCCGCAGGTCGCGCCCGAGCAGGGCTGGAACCGCGAGCAGACGCTCGATCACCTCGTGATGAAGGCGGGCCTCGCGCCCGGCGCGTGGCGCGAGGGGACGCGCTTCTGGGTGTTCGAGGCGCAAGTGTTCGGCGAGGATGAGTGACGGACGCCTGCTGAGCACATGCGCCGGCGAGGGCTGCGGAGCGAACGCCGTCAGGCTCGCGGCCTTCGCGGCGGGCGCGGCGGCGCTCTGGGCCCAGGTCATCGCCGTCCGCGCCGGGCTGGCCGCCTTCGGCGGCAACGAGCTGGTGCTGGCGCTCCTCTTCGGCTGGTGGCTCTTCGCGGTGGGGTCGGGGGCGCTCGCCGGCGGTGCGGCGCTCAGGCGCGTGCCCGCGGAGAAGCTTCTGTGCGCGGCGCTGCTTCTCTTCGCGGGCGTCGTCTTCTGGGAGTACGCGGCCTCGCGCGGACTGCGCGGCGTGATCGGCCTTCCCGCGGGCGAATGCCCGCAGCTCGGCCAGGTCGCGGCGGGTCTCGCCCTCATCACCGTGCCCGTGAGCGGCCTCGTGGGTTTTCTGTTTCCGTTGCTCGCCGCGGCGCGGCGCGAGGGCGGCGCGGGGGCCGGCGAGGTGTACGGCATCGAGGCGGCGGGAAGCCTGACCGCGGCGTGCCTGGGCACGTACGTGTTCCTCGCGAACGGCAGGGAGGACCTGCTCGCCTTTGGCGCCGTGGCGGGGCTCCTCCTCGCCGCGGCGGTGTTCGCGCGCGGGCGCGCGGCGGCGGCCTGCACGGGGCTTCTCTTCCTGTGGGTGTGCATCGGCGGCTTCAACTTGCGCTGCCTGGCGGAGTGGGGCGACGCGCTCAGGTGGCGCGGCCTCCTGGGCGCCTTTCTCCTCGAGCGGTCGGCCGATACGCCCTACGGAAACCTGGCGGTACTCGGGCGCGCCGGCCAGCGGCAGGTCTACTTCGACGGCCAGCTCGCGTTCGCGTTTCCCGACCCGTTGACCGACGAGACCGAGACGCACATCGCGGCGAGCCAGGCGTTCGACCCGAAACGCATCGTCCTCATCGGCGGGTCGCCGGGCATGGTGCGGGAGCTTCTCAAGTACGCGCCGTCGGCGCTGCACGTCGTGCCGTTCGACCCGGCCCTGCCGGACGTGATCGCGCCGTTCCTGGACCCGGAGGAGAAGGACGCGCTCGCATCGCCGGTCGTGCACGTGCACGCGGCCGACCCGCGCGGCTTCTTCCGCACGTTGCCCGAGCGGAGCATCGACCTGATCCTGCTGGCCGCGCCGGAGCCGTCGTCCGCCGCGCTGAACCGCTTCTACACGCGGGAGTTCTTCGAGGAGATCGCGCGCGTGCGCGCCTTCGCCGGCGTGCTGGCGCTGGGCATCGAGGCCGGCATTCACCTCGAGGAGGACACGGTCGCCTATGCGGCGGCATGCCTGGCGACGCTGCGGGCGGTGTTCCCCGAGGTCGTCGTCGCGGCGGGCGGCAGGCTGCGGTTCTTCGCGTCGTCCGGATCGCGGGTGCCGACGCGCGACGTGGATCTGCTCGCGCATCGTTTCAGAAGCAGCGGCATCGCGACGCGGTTCTTCCGGGATGCGTTCTTCGCCGCGGATGATGCCTTCAGGCCGGAGATGCTCGCGCGCACCGACGCGCGCCTCGCCCGGGGACTCGCGGCGGCGGCGCCCGAGCGCGACGCCCGGCCGACGCTCTTCCTCCGCCATCTCATCGTCGCCGCGCGCAAGGCCGGAAGCGCGCTCGCCGAGCTTTTCAAGGCGGTCCTGGGCCTCGCGCCGTGGCAGGTCGCGCCCTGGGCGCTCCTCCCCGGCCTGGCGATGCTGTGCCTGCGGCGGCGGCCGGCGGCGCCCGTCCTGATCGCCGTGGGGGGCACGGGGTTCTGGGGCATGGCGCTCGCGCTCGTCCTCCTCTTCGCCTTCCAGGTCATGAGCGGCAGCGTGTACCACAAGATCGGCATGCTCGCGGGCGCCTTCATGTGCGGCGTGAGCGCGGGCGCGTTGTGGGGACGGCGCGTGCGGCGCGGCCGCACGGCGCTGCTTCTCGCCGAGACGGCGGCCTGCGCCGCAGCGCTGGCGACGCCGCTCGTGATCTTCACGGCCGCGGGCGTCATGCGCGAGACGGCGATGAACCTCGCCGCCGCGGCCGAGATCGAGCTCTACCTGTGGAACGGCGTTCTGGGCGCCGTCACGGGCTTCGAGTTCAGCGCCGCCAACGTCTATCTGCGCGAGGAGAACTCGCGGAGCGGAAGAATCGCGGCGCTGACCGACGGGGCCGATCACCTCGGCGCCTGTGCGGGGGCGCTCCTGGCCGGGCTCGTCCTCCTGCCGAGCTTGGGCATGACAGGCGCGGCGCTGTGCTGCGCGCTGCTCAAGGCGGGCACGTTCGGAGGCCTTGCGGCCGCGAGGCGCGGCGGCGAGGGAGGCGCGGCGGATGCGTGACGGCATCGAGATCGCGCACATCGTGAAGACGTACCGCGTGCCCGCCGTGGTCCCGTGGCGGGGCCCGGCGGCGGCGCGCGCGCTCGCGGACGTGTCGTTCGCGTGCCCGGCCGGCGCCGTGACCTGTCTCCTCGGCCCGAACGGCGCCGGCAAGACGACGCTGCTCAAGATCCTCGCCGGGCTCATCGCGCCCGATGCCGGGACGGTGACGCTCCGGGGCGAGACCTTTGCCGACGTGCCCGCGCGCCTGCGCGCGGCCATCGGGTTCGCGACCTCGAACGAGCGCTCCTGCTACGCCAGGCTCACGGGGCGCCAGAACCTGGACTTCTTCGCGGCGCTCCACGGCATGCGCGGCGCGGCGCGGCGCGGTCGCGTCGCCGCCGCGCTCGACGAGCTCGAGCTCGCCGATGCGGCCGACACGCCGTTCCGCCTGTACTCGGCGGGCATGAAGCAGAAGCTCATCCTCGCGCGCGCGCTCCTCGGCGCGCCCGAGCTTCTGATCCTCGACGAGCCGGCGGTGCACCTCGACGCGCTGTCGCGCGTGCGGGTCAGGCGGCTCGTGCGCGCGCGCTGCGCCGCCGGCGCGACCGCGCTCCTCGCGACCCACGACCTCGCCGAGGCCGAGGAACTCGCGGACCGCCTTGTCGTCCTGCACGAGGGCCGCGTGCTCGCGGCCGGGCCGCCGGCCGAGCTGCGGGCGCTCCTCCGTCGCGCCCCGCGCGTCGAACTCCGCTTCGCCCGCGAGCCGCGGCCGGGCTGGGAGGAGGGCCTGGGACGGCGCATCGAGGGCGGCGGTGCGGCCGTGACGCTCGAGGTGCGCGACATTGCGGACATCCCGCGTCTCGTCGAGGCGGCGGTCGCCGCGGGCGGGAAGCTCCTCGGCGTCCGGCCGGTCGAGCCCGCGCTGCTCGACGTCTTCGCCGGCTTGACGGGCGGGAGGTCGCCGTGAAGCTCCTCGCCTTCGTCACGCGCGATTTCCTGATCGCGGCGAGCTATCGCTTCGCGATCGCGCTCAGGGTCGGGGGGTTGCTTCTCTCGCTCCTCATGTTCTACTTCCTCGGGCTGACCTTCAGCGGCGCCATCGCGCCGGGGCTGGAGCGCTACGGCGGCGAGTACTTCCCGTACGTCCTCATCGGCATCGCGGTCTCGAGCTTCGTGTCGGTGGGGCTCCACGCGCTCTCGCGCGACGTGCGCGCGGCGCAGGTCGAGGGGACGCTCGAGGCGCTCCTCTGCACGCCGACGTCGATCTACACGGTGCTCCTCGGGAACTCGCTCTGGGCGTTCGCGACGGCGCTCGGGACGTGCTGCGCGCTGCTCGGCGCGGGCTGCGCGTTCCTGGGCTTCAGGTGCGATGCCGCCGCCTGGGGCCCGGCGCTCGCGGTGCTCGGCCTGACCTTCGCCGCCTTCCTCCTCGTCGGCATCCTGGGGGCGGCGTTCACCATGCGGTTCAAGCAGGGCAACCCCGTGGCGATGTTCTTCGGCACGGCGGGCTACTTCCTGGGCGGCGTCATCTTTCCGGTCGAGGTGCTCCCGGCGCCGTTCCGGGCCTGCGCCGCGCTCCTCCCCATCACGCACGCGGTCAAGGCCCTCCGGGAGCTCTTCCTGGCCGGCGCCGGCGCCGGCGAGATCGCGCCGCTCCTCGGGAACCTGCTCCTCTTCATCGCCGTCATGGCGCCCGCGAGCCTGCTCCTCTTCGCGGCGGCGGTGAAGCGCGCGCGGCGGGAGGGCAGCCTGGTCCAGTACTAGCGTCTTCGCGAGGCGCGTCGGGGGAAGACGAAAGAGCCGCGAAGACACGAAGGCACGAAGGGACTTTGGTGCATCCCGCGCGCGCGGTGGTTCAGCGCTGATGCTTGGTGCCTTCGTGCCTTTGGGGCATCGTCCTTCCGTCGTCCCCGGATGTGGGGGGCAGCTGCGCGCGTGCAAGACGAGAT
>DHGK01000132.1 GCA_002402755.1 Planctomycetes bacterium UBA4800 | reverse complement strand
ATCGCGGGCCCGGAATCATCGCGGGAAGCGGCAGGTAGTCGAAGTCGAGGATCATCTTCTCGGCCAGCGCCAGGCGCAGCTCGCGCTCGACCGCAGCCACGCCCGCCTGGCCGCTGAGATTGTGCAGTTCGGAAGGGTCCGCCTCCAGATCGTAGAGCTCGTAGACCGGCCGCGGCGCGCTAAAGTACGTCGCGCGAAGCTCGGATGCCAGCGTCCCGCCTTCGCCGGCCGCGGTGATCTCCTTCCACGCGACGCCGCCGGCCGAGTCGACCGGGCTGTACGGGATCCACGGCGTGCAGTTGTAGATGAGCTTGTAGCGGTCGCTCCGCACGCTGCGCGAGAGGTCGTAGGCGCTGCTCTTCATGTTCACCGCCACGACCGGCGCGCCGCCGTGCGGCCCGCGCTCCGCGAAGACGTGCGTCCGCGGCGTGAAGAGCTCGCCCCGGAGCAGCGGGAGGAAGCTCGCGCCGGACATTCTCGCCGGGACGGGCACGCCCGCGGCACCGAGCAGCGTCGGGCCGAGATCCTCGCCGCTCAGGAGCGCCCGCGACTCGCCGCCCGGTTTCACCACGCCCGGCCATCGGACGATGCACGGCACGTTGCAGCCGGGGTCGTAGAGGGAGCCCTTGCCGTGCGGCAGCGCCGCGCCGTTGTCGCCGATGAAGACGACCAGCGTGCTCTGCGCCAGGCCGCGATCGGACAGGATCTGCAGGACGCCTCGCACGCTCCGGTCGAGGCGGTTGACCTCGGCGCAGTAGTCGGCAAGCTGCGCGCGCATGCCCGGCAGGTCGGGCCAGTGCGCCGGAAGCTTGAGCGATGCGGGGTCGGGGCGGTCGGCCTCCGGCGCGTTCCAGACGTGATGCGGATCGCTGAAGTTCACCCAGAGGAAGAACGGCCGGCCGGCCGGCCGCCGATCGAGAAACTCCTGCATCTGCACCAGGGCCTGCGCATCCGATCCTTGCCGGACGTAGTCCATGCGCTGCTCGAACGTGCGCAGGCCGTGCTTCGCGAGGATCTGCCCGAGCGCGGCGCCGCTGCTCCCCGAGCCGTCCAGGTGATACGAGCGGCCGCAGACCCCGGTGAAGTAGCCTGCCTTCTCGCGCAAGACCTCCGGGAACGTGATCTCGTCCCTGGCCAGCGGCGATGAGAAGCGCGTGATGCGCGCGGCCACGGGCGAACGCCCCGTGAGAAGCCCCGCCCGCGACGGCACGCACTGCGGCGCGCACGTGAAGAACCGGTGGAACTTCATTCCGTCGGCCGCAAGCTGATCGAGCGCCGGCGTCCTGACATTCGTGTCGCCGTAGCAGCCGACGAAGGGATAGCTGTGGTCGTCGGAAAGGACGAAGAGGATGTTGGGAGAAGCCGCGCCCGGTATCGGGGGACAGTCACCGATTTCNNGAAATCGGTGACTGTCCCCCGATACTATCGAAATCGGATGGGCTCACCCAGCCGGCCTTGACCTTCTCGCCGCGCATGTGCCGTTCGTAGAAACCGCGCTCGGCGTCGCTCGCGTACGGGTAGCGCTCGAAGATGCCGCCGTCGCCGAGCGCGCGCGGGTCGCCCTGGCTCCGCAGCTCCTCCATGAGCCGGCGTTCGAGCGCCGCCTTGCGCTCGCGGTGCGCCTCGGACGCCGCCAGGTTTGTCATGCAGTCCGGATCGGCGCGGACATCGTAGAGCTCCTCGGCAACGCGCTTGCCGAACGCGAGCTGCCAGAAGCGCGCGGCAGAGGAGACCGTGCGACCTTGGAGAATCGCGGTCTTCGTCGGACTGCCGTCGCAATTCAGGTAGCCGGTCTCGGGGTTGCCGGCGGGCCAGCGCGCGATCTCGAAGTTGCGCAGGTACAGCATGCCGTTCTCGACGATGCCGCGAATCGGGTAGCCCCAGTCGTGAGGCCGCCCCACGTCGTGGCGTTCCTTGCCTATGAGCACGTGATCGCGCGACGCATTCACCACGCCGGCCGTCCGGGCGTAGAAGAGCTCCGTCAGGCTCCTTCCCGGCGACGGCTGCATCCCGGTTGCGTCCCACGCAAGGCCGGCCAGCTCGATGAACGTGGGCGCGAGGTCGATGAAGCTCACGTAGTCGGCGATGATTCGGCCGGGATTCTTGATGCCGCGCTTCCACATCACGGCGAGCGGCATGTGGTTGGAGAGCTCGTACGCCTGCCCCTTGACGCGCGGAAACGGCATCCCGTTGTCGGCCGTGACGACGACGAGCGTGTCGTCCAGGACCCCGCGCTCGTCGAGCAGCGCGAGCATGCGCGCGAGATGCAGGTCGAAATGCTCGATCTCGAACGCGTAGTCGAGGAGATCGTTGCGCGTTATCTCGCTGTCGGGAAAGAAGCCCGGAACGCGATCGATATCGCCGAGCTTCTTGCCGCCCGCGGCCGCGCCGGAGCCGTACTCGTAACCTCGATGCGGCTCGTAGCCGCCGTACCAGAAACACCACGGAGTCCCGGCGGGCACCTGTTGGAGGAAGTCGCCGAAATTCGCGGCATAGTCGTTGTCGGCGATGCCGCGGGCGGGCGGCTTCGCCTTGCGCGCCTCAAAGGGCTTCCCGGCCATCTGCCGCGGCGTACCCGCGGCATCGCGCGCGACGCCGGGCGCCCACCCCTTGCCCGTCTTCCCGACGGCGTACCCGTGCTCGCCGAGCGCCTCCGCGTAGGTCTTGAACTCGGCCGGGAAGAACGGGATGTGGTTGCACGCGTCCTTGAGCTGCCAGGAGTTCCGTCCCGTGAGAAGGCAGGCGCGCGACGGTGAGCACTTCGCGTTCGGCGTGTACGCGTTGGCGAAGAGAAGGCCCTCGCGCGCCACGCGATCGAACGCGGGCGTTCGCACCCACGTCGTGCCGTACGCGCCCATGTGCGGGTACGAGACGTCGTCGGCGACGGCCAGCAGGATGTGCGGCCGAGGCGCGCCGGCCTCGCCGCCTGCCCCCGGCACGCACGCCGCGAGGAGTGCCGCCGCAACCTTCCGCGAGAAGCTCACACGCATGACATCATCGTACTTCCGCCTCGACGACGGCACAACCGCATCTCCTCCCCGCTGCGAGGCGACCCGACACACACGCCGGTCAGCGGCCCGGCGGCGGGTGAATCCGGGGCCCGGATCCGCTACAATCGGATGCACCGCATAGGCATCCAGGAAGAAGGAGCCTCCCATGTCGCACCATCACTGGTTTCTCGCCGCCGCGCGCCGCGCGCTCGCGCTCGGGTGCATCGCCCGGTGCCTCGGCGCCGCCCCGGCCGCGCAGGACATCCCGCTTCCCGAGCACCCGCGTCCCGACTTCGTGCGCGAGCGCTGGGTCAATCTCAACGGTGCCTGGAAGTTCCGCTTCGACCCGCACGACACGGGCATCAAGGATGCGTGGCAGACGCACGCGGCCGCCTTCGACAGGACGATCAACGTCCCGTTTCCCTGGGGCGCCCCGCTCTCGGGGGTCGCCGACGAGGGCGATATCGGCTGGTACGCGCGCTCGATCCGCATCCCCGAGGCCTGGCGCGGCGCGCGCATATTCCTGGTCATCGGCGCCTGCGACTGGCACACGACGGCGTGGCTGGACGGCAAGGCGCTCGGCGAGCACCGAGGCGGCTACACGCCGTTCGAGTTCGAGCTGACGGCGTACGCCGTTCCCGGCAACCCGCAGGAACTCGTCCTGCGAGTCGACGATGCCAAGCGTCCGTTCCTCCTGGAAGGCAAGCAGGGCTACGGCCCCGCGCGCGGCATCTGGCAAACGCCGTATATCGAGGCCCGCGGCGCGGCGCCGCTCGGGTTCGTCCACTTCAGCCCCGACCTCGACGGCAAGAAGGTAACGGTACACGCCTCGTTGTGCGAGCCGGCCGCCGGGGAGACCGCGGTCAACGTGCGCATCACGAAGGGCGCGCGCCTGGAGGCGGGCGCCGTGATCGCCGCGGGCGCCCGCGAATGCCGCTTCGACATCGCGATTCCCCGCCCGCGCCTCTGGACGCTGGAGGACCCGTTCCTCTACGAGGCCGAGGCCGCCTGCGCCCGCGACGGCGCCGAGCCCGATGTCGTGAGGACGTACTTCGGCATGCGCGCGATCGGCACGGGCGTCCTGCCGGGGACGAGCCATTCCTATATCACGCTCAACGGCAAGCCGGTCTACCTCCAGACGACGCTCGACCAGGCCTATCACCCCGAGGGCTTCTACACCTTCCCGAGCGACGACTTCATGCGCGACGAAATTCTGCGCTCGCGGCGCATCGGCCTGAACGGCATGCGGATCCACGTCAAGGTGGGCATACCGCGCAAGCTCTACTGGGCCGACCGCCTCGGGATGCTGATCATGGCCGATGTCCCGAATAGCTGGGGCGAGCCTACCGAGGACATGCGGCGCGAGAGCGAGTTCGCCATGCGCGGCATGCTGCGGCGCGATTTCAACCACCCCTCGATCTTCGCGTGGGTGCTCTTCAACGAGACATGGGGCCTCGTCACCAAGGACAAGGGCTACACCGAGGAGACGCAGACGTGGGTCGAGAAGATGTACCTGCAGGCCAAGGCGCTCGATCCGACGCGCCTCGTCGAGGACAACTCGCCCTGCCACAACGACCACGTCGCGACCGACATCAACTCGTGGCACGCGTACCTGCCGGGGTACAAGTGGGCGGAGACTCTCGATGAGTACTGCGCGAAGACGCATCCGGGGTCCCCGTGGAACTTCGTGCCCGGCCGCGTCCAGGGCTCCCAGCCCAACTTCAACAGCGAGTGCGGCAACGTCTGGGGCTACAAGGGCAGCACGGGCGATGTCGACTGGAGCTGGGACTACCACCGCATGATGGACGCCTTCAGGCGCCACCCGGCGATCTGCGGCTGGCTGTACACCGAGCACCACGATGTCATCAACGAGTGGAACGGCTACTGGCGCTACGACCGCTCGGAGAAGTTCACGGGCCTGGAAGAGCTGGCCGCGGGCATGACGCTCCGCGATCTGCACGCGCCGTACTACCTGGCGGTCGGCGATGCGCCCTGCCGCGAGGTCGAGGCGTCGAGCGCCGTCAAGGTGCCCCTCTGGGCATCGATCATGGCCGAGATTCCCGGCCGCGGTCGCCGGCTCATCATGCGCGCGACGCTCCACGGCTGGGACACGCTCGGCCGGCCGCGGGTGTGGCGCACGTGGGCCAAGGATCTACGCGCGACATCGTGGATGTCGCAGGCGATCGAGCCGCTCGATGTCGTCATGCCCGACCGCTCCGGCCTCGCCGTCCTGGCGATCGCGCTCGAGGAGCCGACCGGCCTGGTGCTTCAGCGCAACTTCACGACCTTCCTGGTCACGGGAGGGCGGGACGTCGGCGAGAAGGAGCGGCTCCGCCTCGTCCGCATCGATCCCAAGAGCTTCGCGCGCGCCGAGTGGTCGGTCAAGCAGTGGAACGTGCTCGGCGGGCTGAAGGTCAACGGCGCGGGCGCGGGCTTCTTCGAGTACCGCGTGCCGTGGCCCGAGGATCTCGACCCGGCGGCGGTCACGGGAGGCGCGTTCGTGATCGAAGCCTCGGCCAAGCAGCTCTTCGGCAAGGACAGGGAGGGCGTCCCCGAGATCGCCGGCGACTTCATGCGCGGGAAGGGCACTCACGACCCGAGCCGCAACCCTAACTCGTATCCCATGACCGACACGGACACGTATCCGAGCGCGGTCGCGATTCGCGTCGCGGGGCAGGCGGTCGGGACGTTCGATCTGCCGGACGATCCCGCCGATCACCGCGGCATCCTCTCGTGGCACGCGCAGCCCCAGGACGGCACCCTGAAGGAGGCCGGCTCGTACGGCTACCTCCTGCGAGCCGCCGTCGGCCCCGCCGCGCTCAAGCGCGCGGCGAAGGCCAAGGAGATCGTGATCCGCCTCGAGGTCGACTCGTCGCTTCCCGGCGGGCTGGCCGTCTACGGCGCGCGGTTCGGAAGGTATCCGCTCGACCCGACGCTGGTCATCACGGTCAAGTGAGACGCCGCGGCGCGCGCGACGAGGCTACGGCGCCGCCTCGAAGTACTTCTTCCGGATCCACTCGGGCTGCCACTGGTCCGGCTCGCGCTTCCGGCCGGTCAGATCGACTTTCTCGGGCGTCGTGCTCTCCGTGGGCAGCGCGAGCGTATCGCCGACCCCAGACCCGGCTCGACAGGGACTTCGAGAGAGGGGCGGGCATCACCGTCGGGCGGTTTCGCGAGGACGGGATCCTCGACTACCGGTTCGTGTGCCTCTCGCACAACACGGTGCGGGGCACGACCGGCGGCGCGGTCCTCACCGCGGATCTGTTGAAGGCGGAGGGGCTCCTCGCACGCAAGTAAGGGATGTCGGCAAGGGGTGGAGCGGGAGGAGCCCGTGAAGCCGGCCCTCCAGAAACCGATCGCCTCCTGGTCGCCGGGGGAGTGAGAAGGTGACGGGGTCAAGAGATCAGATCAGTGAGGCCGACCCTCCTCTCGTCTTCCCTCGAGGTTCACCTTGATAAGGGCTCCCCCACAAATCGAGGAAACGTCCCCGGACAGGAACGCACGCCAAGTATCGCCCAGGCGGCAAGATGGGCTATAATGGTTTCTATGAGCCCCACGACCAGCCAAGTGACGGAAGCAATTTACACGAAGGGCGTCCTGAAGCCCCTCCAACCATTGGACCTTCGCGAGAGCGAACGCGTTCGGCTCATGGTCCAGAAGCTGGATGAATCCCCTCGCCAGGACCGGGAAGCCCTCCTCGCCAAGCTGCGGGAGGGGATCGAGAAGATGAATTTCCGGTCGAACGGCCGCTATCCATCCCGGGACGAACTCCATGACCGGGATTGACACGAACGTACTCGTTTACGCGTGCGACAAGCGGGATCCGGTCAAACAGGCGAAGGCCCAAGAGCTCATCGAGAAAACCGGGGATGGGGTCCTTCTCTGGCAGGTTGCCTGCGAATTCCTGGCGGCATCGAGGAAGCTCGATGCTCAGGGATTCACTCCCTGCGAGGCATGGGCTCGGCTTTCGGAACTCCTCGCTCTCTTCCCTCTGTTGCTTCCAGTGGCGGGCGTCTTGACTAGATCTCGCGACCTCCAGCTCGAGAAAAAGATGTCCTTCTGGGATGCCTTGATCGTTGGCGCCTGTCTGGAATCCGGGGCGGATCGGCTGTATTCCGAAGACTTGCCTGGCGGGAACATCGATGGGCTCGAGGTCATCAATCCTTTCCATTGAGCCCACTCCCGGGCGAGAGGCGCGACTCTGGGGCGCGCGCGGGACGCGGCCGGCGGCGCGGTCTTCACCGCGGGGCTGCTGAAGGCGGAAGGGTTCCTCGCGCCCAAGTAGAAATGCCGGTGCGGGCCCCCGACTGACGGGCGGCCCCCGGCGGGTCGTCGCGCCTTCAGCGCCTGGCTCCTGTCGTGGTACGACCGGTGGAGAGACCCACGGCGCTTGCACGACGCTAAGGACCGCTGCCGGTATGGAGCAGACCAGGGTGTTCCCGATCAATCAAATCGAAGAACGCGACGAGGTCCTGCGCCTCGAATAACAGCAGGCAGGAGCGGATCCTACGCTTGCGCCCGTTGGAATAGTGCCATTCCAGCGTCGTCGCCCGCGACAGCGCGCCCGTCCCGGACATGCGCGCTGTCGCGAACACGAGCTGCTCACCGACACCCGGCCGGATTCCGATCACGAGCGACCGCAATTCGCCGAACGGGATCGCGGCCCGCCTCCATGACAGGCGATACCGGAATCCCCGCTGATGGAGATCGAGCTTGTTGTGCCGCGGCCAGACGTAGGAGACGTACATCAAGCCGAAGTAGAAAAGGGCCGTCGCCAGCACGACAACGGCAGTCATTGGCGCGCTGCCTTTCTCGGCGCCGAGCGTGCCTGCAAGTAGCACGAAGGGATGGGACAGCACAACGGCGAAAGGCAGCATTACCAGCGGACCAAGGTAATAGGTGCCCATCATCCCCAGGTCCTTCAGGGCCTCCCGTTGCGGGCGGGGCCGGCAACTGAGAACCAATGGTCCTATCGGGTCATCCCCGGATGTGTCTTTGCGTTGCATGGGCCTTCGTGCAGGACCCGGCCGGCACACCCTCGAACCTTGCGCGGCCTCGGGCGGACCGTGACAGCTCCATCGCCGGACGAGCATCATCAAGCCCCGGGTCGCGCTCGTCAAGGCTCCGGCGGTTCCACTGCGAGGGGGAAGGATGATGAACCGGTCACCTGTCGGAAGGGTAGCCGAATGGTGATACCTCGGTCAACCCTTCGGCGTGTCAGCATTCCGCACGTACTACTGCTTTCCCGCATCCGGCGGCGCCGCCTCGAAGTACTTCTTCCGGATCCACTCGGGCTGCCACTGGTCCGGCTCGCGCTTCCGGCCGGTCAGATCGACCTTCTCGGGCGTCGTGCTCTCCGTGGGCAGCGCGAGCGTATCGCCGACCTCGGCTTGCCACCGCCGCATCAGGTCGAACAGGCGCCGCACGTGCCCGGCGTTCTCCGGGCGATCGATCAGGTTGGTCGTCTCGTGCGGATCGGCCCCGAGGTCGAAGAGCTCCAGGTACCCGATCTTCGGATAGCAGACGAGCTTCCAGCGTTCGTCCCGCACCGCCCGCTGGATCTGGATGAACGGCAGGAACACCGAGTCGCGCACGCGCTCCTTCGTCCCCTCCCACAGGGGGCGCAGGCTCTCGCCATCGAGATCCGGAGGCGGCGCGATTCCGGCGATGTCGCACAAGGTCGGGAACACGTCGAGCAGGTACGTGAAGGCCTCGGTCGACTTGCCCCGCGGAATGCCCGGCCCCGCGAAGATCATCGGCACGCGCATGCTGTGCTCGTAGACGCTCTGCTTGCCGAGGAGACCGTGGCTGCCCAGGGCGAGCCCGTTGTCGGCCGCGTACACGACCACGGTGCTGTCGGCCGCGCCGGTGCGCTCGAGCGCGGCGAGAATCCGCCCGACCTGCTCGTCCAGGTGCGTGATCAGTCCGTAGTACTCGGCGAGCTGGGCGCGGATGACGGCCTCGGTCCGCGGCCACGGCGCGAGGTTCTCGTCGCGGCCGCCCCGCATCATGCCGTTGTCGAACGGAAGCTGCGGCCGGAAGTTCGCGGGCAGCGGGGGGAGGTCGCGGTAGTACGCCTCCCGATACGGAACGGGCGGCATCCGCGGATCGTGCGGCGCGGTGAAAGCCACGTAGGCGAAGAACGGCCTGGCCGCGTCGCGGCGCTCGAGGAACTCGATGGCGGCATCGGCGAAGAGCTCGCTCGATATCTTCTCGCCCGTCCGTTCAGCGGTCAGCGCGCCGTCCGGGCCGAGATCCCTGACCGGCACGCGCGTGTGGTCCGACATGCCGCCGAAGAAGATGTTCCGTCCCTGCCGGAACGCCCGCAGCCAGGACTTCTGTCCGTTGTGCCACTTCCCGGTGCCGAAGGTGGCGTAGCCGTGCTCGCCCAGGAGCTCCGGCAGGAGCTTCGCGCCTTCGAGCGACGCCGTGTTCACGCGGAACCACGTCTTGCCGCTCATCAGCATGGCCCGGCTGGGGACACACACGGCGCCGCTGTTTCCGCCGCACACGTAGTTCCCCCGGAAGCTGAAGCCCCTGCCGGCGAGCGTGTCCAGGTTTGGGGTCCGGATGTGCGGGTTGCCGTGGGCGGCAATCGTGTCGGCGCGCTGGTCGTCGGCGAACAGGAACAGGATGTTGAGCTTGCCGGCCGCGTGCGGCCGCGGACTCTTGATGTACCGCTCGGCGAACTCGAGGAACGCCGGCCAGTTCGGGCCGTTGGTATGCCCGCCGCCGTGCTGGCGGAACGCGAGCTCGCCGTCGACGAGCGCGGTCTCGACCGGGGGAAATTCGCTCGTCCCCAGGTCCTTCTTGCCGAGAAGCCTGAACACGCAGCCCGCGGCGGCTGCGGCCATGAAGCTGCCCTTCTGGTCCACCCACGTGCCTTCCGCCCCGCGCCCCGTCGAGGCCCCGTAGCTGATGAACGTCGGACGCGGCGCGCACAGGGCGATCAGCTCGTGCGCGTCGACGGGCAGGTCGCCCGCATTCAGCGGACCGCCGTACTTCAGGAAGTTGCCGGCCATCCAGTGGTATTCGCCGCTGCCGGTGAGGTTCTCGACCAGCTCGCCGAAATTGCGGCGGTGGAGCTTGGCGCCGCCCGCGCCGGATGAGCCGATGAACCCGATGGCGAAGCGCCGGTCGTACGCCATCGCGACGAGCGCGGCCTTGCCGTAGCGCGACAGGCCCTCGATGCCGACCTGCGTCGCATCGACCGCCTCGTCGGTCTCGAGGTAATCGAGGGCGCGGCTCGCGCCCCAGGCCCAGGCGCGCAATGCGCCCCAGTCATCGGGCTTTCGAGGCTGACCCTTGTTGCACAGGCCGATGATCCCTTTCCTGAGACCGCTCCCGCTGTCGGCCTGAACGCTCGTCGGCGAGAGGATGGCGTAACCCCAGCCCTTCGCGAGCACCTGTTGCTGCCAGCTCGGCCCGCCGCCGCCGAATCCTCCGCCCCCGAAACCGCCGAAGCTGAAGCCGAACTCCATCATCACCGGCACCGGGCCCGCCGCGCCGGCCGGCGTCGTCAGGCTCAACTGGATGGCGACCTCGATCTCGCGACAGGACGAGTTGTCGGCGCGGCCGATGAGCCGTTTGGTGATCACCGGGACATCGCCTTCCCTGCCCTCGGTCGCGCTCGCCACCTCCCAGTTCACCTTCGGCGCATCCTCCGGGACGCGCCCGTAGACTTCCCGGTCGAAGTCCTCCACGATCTCGGGGCGCCGCGCGCTCCACCATTCCTCGGCCGTCGTCACCTTCCGCCCGTTCTTCAGCGTGAGCGGATCGGGCAGGTCCGGCCACGGATCGGCCTTGGATTCATCGGTGTTCTGATAGTACGGCGACCGGGGGTTCATGCCGTCGGCCCCCCGCCGCAGCGTCGTGATGCCGAGCCGATCCAGCATGTGCTGATGGTCGTCCTTCGCCGTCCATTCGATCGGGGAAGCCTGATCGCGGGCGCTCGGCGGCGCAACGGGAGCGGCTTCGCCGGCGAGAACCGCGGCGCTCGCCGCCGCGATGACCGCGGCGGCCGACCATCTCGCAGAAGGCATCACGGCAGCATGCATGAGCTCCTCCGTGTGTGTCAAGGACGCGCGCGCGCGGCGCCCGCCGCCGCGGCCACGAGCCGGGCGAGCAGGCTGCGGTGGCATCGCGTCTCGTCCGCACAGAAGCACAAGAGCGTCACCGTCTCGCCGCGCGCGTGCCGGGCCGCGAGCTCCGCGATCGCGGCGCGCGGGCGCTCGGCCTGCATCTCCTTCTCGTAGCGATCGCGGTACTCGTCCCACGCGATCGTGCGGCCGCGCTTCCCGAAGTAGTCCGCGTGAAGCTCGCGGCTCGGGCCCAGCCAGTGGCGCCACTCGTCCCACGGCTCCTCGCCCTTCCGGACTCCGCGCGGACGGTAGCGCGTGACCAGCACCCGCAGCCCGTCGCCGGGCGAGACGGGGTCGTTCCAGCGCTTGGTCTTGATCATCGAGCTTACGGCGCGCCGATCGCGAGCGTGTGCGTCACCGGCGCGATCGCCGCGCGCACCTCCTCGTGGAGCGCGCGCTGCCGCGCGAAGAGCTTGTCCCTGAGCGCGTCGAGCGCCTTCCCCCCCTCCGCGTCATCGCCGAGCGCCGTGCGGATCCACCTGAACCTCGTCACGGCCTCCTTGATCATCGCGGTCTCGTACTCCTGCTTCTTCGCGACCAGGGCGTCGATCTTGCGGAAGGGCTCGCTGAAGGGGTTGTCGAGGAACTCCGCGGCGAGGTTGATGCCCTTCTCCAGGCGCGCGCGCGGGAAGACCTTCGACGCCGCGCCCCACGTCACCTTGGCGCTATCGCCCGCGAGGTTCGTGACGACGAGCGTCAAGCGGTTCAGGTCCTCGTTGAACGGCACGAACGGCAGGATGCTCTGCGTCGCCGACGGCGACTTCTCGTCGCCGAAGAAGCAGAAGGGGTAGTTGACGCTCCGGAGCTCGACCGCGCCCTTCGCGGCGCTCAGCACCGTGTGGCCGCCGCTCGCCGTCGCGCCGCCCTGCATGTCGACCGTGATCGCGCCGACCGTGCCGTCCAGGCCCATCGCCTTCAGGAACGCGTAGGCCATGACAATATGGCCGTTCGGGTGCGGGTGGAACCCATCGCCGCCGCACACGTCGTAGGCCTCGCCGAGGACCGGCTTGGCGCGGAGCTGCGCGAGCATCATGTGGTCGTGGACGTTGGCGAACGGCAGCCCCGCCTCGCGCGCGATGTCGCGCGCGATGTCGCGCAGGTGCGCCAGGTTGTCGTTGTAGACCGGCGGCGGCAGATTGGCCCACCTGAAGGTGAAGAGATCGACCGCGCCCGGCGACCCGACGACCATCGTCGCGCCCGCAGCCGCGACCGCGCGCACGATCTCGCGCATGGATTGCCCGTACGCCCCGCCGATCCCCGGCTCGTAAGAGCGGTACAGGCCGTCGTTCATGCCGTAGCAGGTTGTCACGACATCGGGCTTGAAGGCGAGGCAATCGTTCGCGAAACGCGCATGGAAGCCGGGCGCGCGCTCCCCGCCCCAGCCGAACTGCATGCAGGCGAGGTTCATGTCCGCGCGGCACATGAGGAGGTAGTCCTCGATGAAGCGGGAGTAGAGCTTCTGCTCCGTGATCGAGTCGCCGGCAACGGCCACGCGCTGCCCGGACTTCAGGAGCGGCGAGGAGGCCGCCCGCGCCGGCGCGGCGGGAAGCTCGCGAATGTAGATGTTCTTGAAGTACAGCGTGTTGCCGTGGTTCTGGAGCTCGATCTGCCCCGCGGGGTAGATGGGCTTCCCGCGCTCCCAGTAGTTCTCGAACGGCGTGTCGTCGACGACCAGAATCCCGTTCAGGTAGACCGTCACGCGCTCGCCCGTCATGATGATCCTGAACGTGTTCCACTGGCCGACGGGCCGATCGGCGACGAAGAGCGGCCCGGACGGATTCTTCTGGTTGTTGTACAGGCCGCCCGACCCGATCGGGTTGTCCCAGATCTGCACCTGCGGGGAGCCGCGCAGGTAGATCCCGCTGTCGCCCTTCGGCTCGATCTTCCAGTCGACGTACAGGTCGAAGTCGGCGTAGTCCCCGGCCGTGCAGAGGCTGTCGCCCTTGCCATCGAAGACGAGCGCGCCGTTCTCGGCGCGCCAGTGGGCGCGCATGCGCTCGTCGGCCTTCCCCTGCTCCTCGGCGAGCCGCGCCGGCGCCATCGCCGCCCGCGCGGGCGGGTCGGCGACCAGGCCCTTCCAGCCCGCGAGGTCCGTGCCGTTGAAGAGCGCCGTGTAGCCTTCCGGCGCGACGTTGTCTCCGGCGCCGCGCGCCGCGGCGACGAGCACGCACAAGGTCAACGCGCACGCGGCGATCCGCCGCGGCGACGGGCACGATCCGATCGTCATTGGTCACCTCGTTTCCTGGGAGAGCCGAACCGCGAACACGTGCTCAAAGATACGCAGCGCCGCGGCGAATGGCAAGGCCGCGCGAGGAGCGGCGGCGCATGCCGCCTTGACGCTCATCCTCTGCGTGGGAGACAATACACGGAGCGGTGCCGGACGGCGCCGGGGCTGATTCTCGTCCACACCACAGAGGAGGTAGCAATGCGCGCGCTGAGCCGGCGGAAGTTCATGGGCACCACGGCGGGTGCGGGGATGTTGTGTGCGGGAGCCGTCCGGACGGCCGTCGCCGAGGATCAGGGCTGGCCGGCAATGCGGCCCATCAAGATCTACAAGGTCTACGTCGGCCGCACGGGAGGCATCTACCTCGCGCGCCCGACCGACGAGATTGACCGTTGCGAAGCGCATCTGGCCGAGCTCTCGCGGAAGCTGGGCGACGTGACGTTCGTCGGCGGCGACCTGATCCCGCCCGCGGGGCCGGCCGACGTGGTGGCCAAGCTCAAGGATGCCGATGGCGTCCTCATGTTCCACCTCTCGGGCCACGGCGGCGGCGCGCCCGTGCTGGACCAGATCGTCAACGCGGGCCTGCCGACGATCGTCTTCTCGCAGCCCTTCAGCGGCCACTGCTGGCTGTACTTCCCGCGCTGGCTCAAGGAAGGCAAGAAGTGCCTCCCGCTCGTGACGAGCGACTGGAAAGAACTGGACCGCGCCGTCGCGCTCATGCGCGTCGCCCCGCGCATGCGCGAGACGCGCATCATCATCGTCAACGCGCCGCTCGGCACCGCCCCGGCCTGCTCGGCCGAGAACATCAGGCAGCGCCTCGGGAGCGACGTCATCACGATCTCGATCCCGCAGTCGATCGAGCTCTTCAACGCGGTGCCCCTCGCGGCCGCCGAGGCCGAAGCCGAGGACTACTGGCTCAGCAAGGCCGTGAAGGTCGTCGAGCCCACGCGCGAGGAGATCGTGGCGGCGTCGCGCTACTACCTCGCTTTGAAGGACCTCATGATCAAGGAGCGCGCGCGGGCGGTCACCAGCTCCGGCTGCATGGGCGCGCCCGCCAAGGGCTGCCTCGCCTTCAGCAAGCTCAACGATCTGGGCCTGGTCGGCGCGTGCGAGGGCGACATCGACTCGACGCTCAC
>DHGK01000074.1 GCA_002402755.1 Planctomycetes bacterium UBA4800 | reverse complement strand
TGGACGGCGCTCGGCGTGCGCCACTTCTGGCAGAACCACCCCAAGGCGCTCTTCCTCGAGCCGCGCGCGCTCGGCGTCCGCCTCTGGACCGGGGATGCGCCCCTGACCTGGGAGGGCGGCCTTGCCAAGACGCACGAGATCGTGCTTGACTTCGGCGCGAAGAAACCCGACCGCATGCGCCTCGATCCCCTGCGGGCGTCCGCGCCGCCGGCCTGGGGCTGCGGTACGCAGGCGCTCGGCGGCCCGCTCCTGCCGCGATGCCGCGAGGCGATCGAGCGGTTCCCGTACTACGAGGCGTTGCGCGAGACAGGCATGCGCCGCTGGGTTAGGGCCATGCCCTTCGGGTTCCGGCACTTCGGCGACGCCTACCTCGGGGGGCCGTGGAAGGGCAAGAACGCGTACGCCAACCTCGAGTACGATGTGCACTTCAACTTCCTGCTGGAGCACGTAAGGACCGGCGATCCGTGGTACCTCTCCTGCGCCGAAGCGATGGCCCGGCACCAGGCCGACATCGACACCGACCACGTCACGGGACAGCCCTGGAAGCACGGCCCCGACCACACGACGACCGAGGCCGAGCTCGGGCACGTCTTCGTCCGCGGCCTCCTGCTGCACTACGCGCTGACCGGAGAGACGCGTTCGGTGGAGACCGCCTGCAGGATCGGGGACTGGATCGCGTCCAAGATGCCGCGCGCCGATGACTTCAACAACGAGCGCTGGGTCGGCTGGTCGCTGCACGCGCTCGCGGGGCTCTTCGAGACGACGCGCGACGAGCGCTACCTCGCCGCGGCCCGCGCCGCGGTTGCGAAGCTGTGCGCCGGGCAAGCCCCGAGCGGCAAGCTGCCGCTCAGGTACGACAACCGCATCGCCTTCTTCAACGGCATCGCGATGCAGGGCATGCTCGACGTCCATGACCAGACCGGCGACCCCGCGATCGCGCAGGCCGTCGCCCGCATCGCGCATCGCACCTTCGGCATGTACCCCGAGTACGCCTGCCGGACGCTCAACGCGTATGCGTGGCTCGCCCGCCTGACGCCGGACCCGCGCTACCTCGATACGCTCCGGAAGACGTGGGAAAGCTCCATGGCGTTCCTGATGCCGCGCGACGCGGTGACAACCGCCACCTACGCGTGGCAGTTCCCCCACGCCGCGGCGCGGTACGGCCTCCTGCCGCTCTTCGATCGCGAGCCCCCGCCCGCCCTTTCGCCCGCCGGGTGGCGCGCCCAGCGCATCCCCCAGGCCGAGATCGAGTGCTACGTGCGGCGCACGGGCGCCGCGCCCGCGTCGATTCTCGTCATCCTGGAGGGCCCCGCGACGGGCGCCGCCGCCCTGTGGGACCCCGCGGGCCGTCCGTGCGGCGAGCGCCGGTTCTCCGACGACGCGCGGCTCTTCCAGCCATGGACGATCGCCGTGCCCGCCGCCGGCGGCGCCTGCCGCCTGCGCCTGGCCGCGGAATCCGGGGGCGCGTGGCAGATCCATCACGATGCGGCCGCGCAGATCGTCTTCCACGATCCGAGGGGCGCCGTGCTGCCATGGCTCTTTCCCGCCGCCGCCGGCTTCGTGCGCGAAGGCGCGGCGGAGATCGGGCTGACGCTGGAGGCGATGGGCGAAGGGTTCCACACGGCGGCGATCTCCTCCGCCGCGGGCGAGCCGCTCGCGGCGCTCCGCCGCTTCGTGGACCGCGACGACAAGGGCAGGTACGAGCTCGTCCTCGCGGCGCCGGCGAGGCCGCCGGTCGTCCGCATCGACGTCGCCCTGGCCAACGTCATCGCGATCGAGGGGCTGCTCCCTTACTTCGCCGGATCGCCCGAGGATCTCTTCAATCCGGAGCGCGAGCTGCGGCGCTGAGCCGTTCCTCGACGAGCACGTACACCGCCGGCAGCACGATCAGCGTGAGCAGCGTCGACGTCACCAGGCCGCCCATCACGACGACGGCCAGGGGCTTCTGGATCTCGACGCCCGCCCCCGTCGAGTAGAGCATCGGGAGGTGGCCGATGAAGCTCGTGAGCGCCGTCATGACGAGCGGCCGGAAGCGCACGCCGCACCCCGTGCGCACCGCCTCCGCGACCGGCGCGCCCGCCCGGCGCAGCTGCCGGAAGTACGCGGTGAGCACGACGCCGTTCTGGACGGCGATCCCGAGGAGCACGATGAACGCCACCGCCGCCGAGACCGAGAGCGGCATGCCGAACGCCGCCGCCGCGAACACGCCGCCCACCAGTGCGAAGGGCAGGTTGAGCAGCACGAGCAACGAGTGCCGGATCGAGCCGAGCGCCAGGAACAGGAGGACGACGATCAGAAGCAGCGCCACGGGGACCACGATGCCGAGCTGCCGCATGGCGCGGGCCTGATTCTCGAACTGCCCGCCGTATTCCAGGAAGTACCCGGGCGGGAGCGCGGCCGCATTCGGGGCGAGCGCGCGCTGCGCGTCGCGCACGAACGTCCCCAGGTCGCGCCCGCCGACGTTGCATTCCACGACCACCCGCCGGATGCCGTTCTCGCGGCTGATCTGCGCCGGCTGCTCGACCCGCGCGAGACGCGCGAGCTGGCCGAGCGGCACCCGCTGCCCGCCCGGCGCGGCCACCAGGATGCGCTCGATCGCCGCCGCATCGCCGCGCGCCTCGGGCGCGAACCTCACGGCGACGGCGACGCGGCGCTGCCCCTCGATGAGCGTCGTCGCCTCGACGCCCGCCGCGCCGATCTCGATCGCATCGTTGATGTCCGCGACCCTGATGCCGTGGCGGGCCGCCGCCTCGCGGTCGATCTCGGCGTCAAGCTGCGCCATGCCCGCGATCTGCTCGACCTTGACATCGCGGGCGCCCTCGACGGCGGCCATCACCGCGGCGATGGCCTGCGCCTGCCGCGCGAGCACCGCGAGGTCCTCGCCGCACACCTTCACGGCAAGGTCGCTCTTCACGCCCGACACGAGCTCGTTCACGCGCAGCGCGATCGGCTGGGAGAACGAGAGGCGCAGCCCCGGCACGGCCGCAATCTCCGTCCTGATCGCCTCCAGGAGGGCGGCCTTGTCCCGGCCGGCCGTCCAGGCGCGCCGCGGCTTCAGCATGATGATGATGTCCGTCTGCTCGGGTCCCATCGGATCCTCCGAGATCTCGGCCCGGCCCGTCTTGGACACCACCGTCTCGATCTCGGGGAACTTCCGGAGGCGGGTTTCGATGAAGTCGCTCACGCGGACGGCGCCGTCGAGGGCCGCGTTCGGCAGCCTGACCGCGTTCACGGCGATCGCGCCCTCGTCGAGGGCCGGCATGAATTCCGTGCCGATCGCCGGCGCGAGCGCGCACGCGGCCGCGAGCACGACCGCCGACACGGACAGCGCGACGCCCGGACGCGCGCACGCCGCGCCGAGCAGCGCGAGATA
>DHGK01000313.1:8933-11484 GCA_002402755.1 Planctomycetes bacterium UBA4800 | reverse complement strand
TTACGTGCGCTGGCGAGGGCCGCTGCGTCATTTTCGGAGCGACTTCGTAGACTGGCAAAGGCGCAGATTCGTCCATGACCGTCCCCAGCCGCTACGCCACGCCGACCGCGTTTCGTCGCGCCCTCGAGGTGCGTCTCAAGGCAAGTGCCGCGAAGGAGCAGACGGATCTGCAGCGACTGCGACGCCAGGTCGCGTTTGATCGAGTGTCCGGGATTCGACGCCGGCA
Organism: Planctomycetes bacterium UBA4800; assembly: GCA_002402755.1. Classification (GTDB taxonomy): domain Bacteria; phylum Planctomycetota; class UBA8108; order UBA8890; family UBA8898; genus UBA8898. Next base: position 11,258 of record DHGK01000313.1, on the reverse strand, counting down.
GTGCGGGTTCCGTCCTCTCCGTGCAGGTCTCGGATGCCGCAACATTGTGGCCCTGTCCGACTTGTGACGTCTGCTGTCCTCTGGACTGCGCCGGGTGTCCGCTTGGCGACATCTCGCCGCCAGCGGGCGGTGGTGGTTCGATTCCCCCCGCCTCCATTCTTCGCCGGCCCTTGCCGGCGAAGAATGCCCGCCGAAGCACCGGCGCCGTGGCATTGACAACGCCGCACGTGGCGGGTGTCATGACGAGTGAACGCGAATTGCGAGGAGCTGCGCGCGACGAGGGGCGGCGGACGCACGCCTCGAAGGAAATGCCGTTGATCACGAGAGGAGTAAGGAAGATGAGCTCGCGCCTCAACCCGGTTGCGATGGCGGTCGTGGTGTTCTGCGGTGCGGGCATTCTTGCCGAGGANNTGGCCGCAGTATCTCGGCCCCCGTAGAGACAGCACATCGGCCGAGAAGAACATCCTGCGATCGTGGCCCGAGAAGGGGCCGGAGGTTCTCTGGACCGCCGCAGTCGGCATAGGCTATGGCGGACCCGTGGTCAAGGAAGGCAAGGTCTATCTCCTCGACAGGGATGACAAGAAGGGCGACAGTCTCCGGTGCTGGGACCTTGCCGGCGGCAGCGAGCTCTGGAGCTTTGCCTATGAGGCTCCGGGGTCCGTCATGTTCCCGGGCTCGCGAAGCGTACCGGTCGTCGATGGCAACCATGTGTACTCCTGCGGTCCGTACGGCGACCTCTATTGCATTGATACGAGCACGCACAAACCCGTCTGGAACAAGAACGTCTGGAAGGACTTCGGCGGCGAGCGCATTCCGATATGGGCGATCACTCAGTGCCCGCTCGTGTACGGCGATCTGCTCATCGTCGCATCCCAAGCTCCCCAAGCCGGCGTCGTCGCGTACCGCAGACTGTTCACGGCGGGCGAGCCGCCCGGCAAGAATCGGCCCGGCAGGGACCGGCCGAAGGCCGAGAAGGCCGCCGCGAAGGGCGACGCGCAGAGCCTCGGGGAGTACGTGTGGGGGCCGCGGCTCGCCAAGGCCGACATCGAGGGCCGCGTGCTCGTGTGCTGCCTCTTCAGCGGCGATGATCGCGCGGCCCCGCAGTTGCCGAAGATGGTCCTCGCCCAGCTCAAGGTCCCGAACCCCAATGTCGCGCTTCTGCTGGTGCTCGCCGGCGGCGGCGAAATCACGAAGGCGCTCAGGCTCCTCAGCGCCGGCGAGGTCGCGCTCCCGGTCATTACCGACACGACGATTCCCGAGGTGGCGGAGATCAGGGTGCAGGGGCCGCGCAACCAGGGCGGCAAGGGCAAGGGCGGCCGCGGGATGCAGTCGACCGTGTACGCGCGCTCGCCCGATGGGAAGCTGATCTTCGCGGGCGCCGTGGAGCCCGCGAAGCTCCAGTCCGTGCTCGACGACATCGCGAAGTCCGCGGCCCAGTATCCCACCTGCTTCATGCGAGGGAAGAGCTTCCCTGATTCGCAGGCCGCCATCAAGCAGCTCGTGACGGCGGGGGCTTACGCGCCGATCGTGAGCAGCCTCAGGCTCAAGGCTGCCGGCAAGGATGCGGCCCAGGCCGAGGAATCGCGCACCCTCATTGCGAACATCGAAGACCAAGGCGCGCAGCTCCTGCGGAAGGCCGAGTATCTCGAGAAGACGCACGTGCCGGCGGCGCTTGAAACCTACACTGCCGTGGCGAAGAGCTGGAAGGGGCTGGATGCCGGCGCCAAGGCCGAGGAGAGGCTCGCGAAGCTCAAGGCCGACAAGGCGACGGAGCACGAGATCGCGGCGGCCGCGCTCGCGCACCGGATTCGGCAGGACTGCGCGCTGCTTCTTCCCGCGCCCAAGGCGCCCGCCGTCGACGTGAGCGACGGCGGCTGCCAGAGCGTGTCCGCGAATAAGAGCGTGATCCCACGGCTGCTTCAGGAAGCCGCAGTCTTCAGGAAGAAATACAGGGATACGAGGATCGCGGCGGAGTGCCTCGCACTCCTGCGCGCCTACGGGGCTCCGGAGGAGCCGCCGAGCAAGTAGCGCGCGGCGGCGCGAAGCGGCAGCGGCGGTTCGGCCCGCTGCGCCTGCTGGAGACTCCGAAGCTCCTCCCACGAGCTCCGCCCGCGGCTGATGGCAGCCTGCCGGCGGGACGGGCTTCCAATCGCGGCGGCTTGCGGCGATAATCGCGGCGGTGTCTGTCGCTGCGCGGCCGGGCCGCCGGTTTCCCTTGTACCCTTGTGACGAGGCCTCGAAAGACCATGAATGACCGCAACCGCACGAACCGCCGGGATTTCTTGAAGACGATGACCGCCGCGGCCACGGTGCTCTCCTTGCCGG
>DHGK01000313.1:3206-8887 GCA_002402755.1 Planctomycetes bacterium UBA4800 | reverse complement strand
GCCGGCAACGGGGGCGTCCAGTACGCTGCGGTCTGCGATGTCCGGAACGATGTCCTCCAGGACAGGAAGAACCGCATCGATCAGCGTTACGGGAATCACGACTGCAAGGCGTACGGCGATTTCCGCGAGCTGCTGGCGCGCAAGGACATCGATGCCGTCCACATCGCGACGCCGGACCACTGGCACGCGATCCTGATCATCGAAGCGTGCCGGAACGGCAAGGACGTCTTCTGCCAGAAGCCGGAAACCCTGACGTTGCGCGAGGGCCGGCTCGTCGTCAACGCGGCCCGTCGCTACCATCGGGTCGTCTCGGGCGGCAGCCAGCGGGTCCTCGAGGACTATCGCGGGCACCTCGAGCGGTGCTGGGGCGGCGAGCTCGGGACGATCAAGTCCATCAACGTCGTCACGAACAACTTCTCCTCGCTGTGCAATCTGCCCGAAGAGCCCGTTCCCGAGAGCATGGACTGGAACATGTGGCTCGGGCCGGCGCCGTGGGCGCCGTACAACGCCAGCCGGTGCAGCGGCAGGTACGACACGTCCGGCAATGCGTGGCGCGCCTACAACGATTACTCCGGCGGCGACATCACCGACTGGGGCGCGCACCATTTCGGGGGGGCCACGTTCGTCGCGGACGTCCGGGACCTGCAGCCGACGAAGGTCGCGTACACCGCGACGGGCGGGAGGCCCCACATCAGCCTGGAGTATCCGAACGGCTTCGTCCTGCACAGTTGCCGGCCGGGGGCCGGGCAGTTCCAGATCGAGGGGACGCCCGGGGAAACGCGTCCCCCCAAGCCGATTCCTTCCTACGCCGACAGCAGGGAGGTCGGCGCAGCGGAGGGGGCGAAGGACGGAGACACGAAGAACAAGGGCAAGCGGCGGCGGCAGGGGGGCAGCATCTACGGCGATTTCATCGAATGCGTGAGGTCGGGCACGCGGCCGTTCCGCGACATCGAGTGGGCGGTCAACACGATGGCGGTCTGCCATCTGGCGACGGTCGCCAATACGCTGAAGCGCTCGCTCGTGTGGGACCCTGCGAAGCAGGAATTCCCCGGCGATGCGGAGGCGAACCGGCTTGTCGATCGCGCGCGCCGCGAGCCGTGGTACCTGTAGCCGTGGTCGCCCGCTGCGAAACACTCGGAAGACAATCCAAGGAGATCAGCCATGCTGGATCAAGCCTTTGACGCGCTGAAGACATACACGTGGGGCCAGGACAGGAACCTGGTCAAGCCCCTGGAAGATGCGGCGATCGCCACGCGCGGCGATGCCGCGGCCCGCAAGGAGCTGGAAGCACGTCTCGCCGCCGTCCTGACGACCGACGCGACGTACGACGCCAAGCAGCTCGTCTGCCGGTTGCTCGTGCTCGTCGGCACGGCCGCGTCCGTGCCGGCGCTCGCGGGCCTCCTCGCCGACAAGAAGCTCTCGCACATGGCCCGCTACGCCCTGGAGCGGTTCGCCGAACCGGAGGCCGGGCAGGCGCTGCGCGACGCGCTTGCCAAGGTCGGCGGGGAGTTGAGAATCGGCATGGCGTCGTCGCTCGGCGTTCGCGGGGAAGCGGCGAGCGTCGCCCCGCTCGGGGCATTGCTCGGCGACGGCGACGTCGCCCTGGCAACGGCCGCCGCCCACGCGCTGGGAGCGATGGCGTTGCCGGAGGCGAGCGCGGCCTTGACCGCCGCCAAGCCGTCGGACGAGATGAAGGCGACCGTCGCCGATGCCACGCTCGCCTGCGCCGAGAAGCTCCTCGCCGCGGGGAACAAGGCCGCGGCGCTGAAAGCATACGAGAGCCTCCTGGCCGCAAGCCCCTCCGAACCGATCCGCGAGGCTGCGGCGCGGGGCAGGCAGGCGTGCGGGGGCGCGTGACGGCCTCGCGGTGTGCTGCGGTTCATCACGTTGATCGGGAACGACGGCGTTTCTCCATGCGGTTGAGAGGGGCCGCGCCGGCGCAGGCCTGCGAACCGCCGTCCTCGCAATCGGCCGGGCCCGGGGCTCGGCGTTGCCGCGTCCTCCGTTGATGCGCGTACGCCTGCCGGGAATTCGAGCCTGTCATCGCGGCGCCGCCGGGCCGGGGTTCGGAGACAGCAGGGCGTCCAGGACTGCCGCGTAGGCGGGCTTGCGCCGGTTGTCGGAGTCGAAGAGGAGCGGGTGCTGTCCGAATCGCCATGTCCGGCGGTCGCTGAGCCCCCAGAACGTCACGCGCTCCAGCGCGTCCTTGCGCGCGGCGAAGATCGAGAACAGCCGCGCATACGCATCCGCCTGCGCCTTGAGGTCGTCCGGCGCGGGCGGCGCGCCGCCGCCGGGCCTGCGGCCCGGGAAGCCGCGGCCGAATTGGCCCCCCGATGCGCCGCGGATCGTCACGTCCAGCTCCGTGATGCTGACCTTCAGCCCGAGCGAGGCATAGTCGGCGATCGCCGCGTCGAGGGCGGCGAAGGGGATGCCGTTGGTGCTCCAGTGGCCCTGGATTCCCACGCCGTGAATCGGCGCGCCGTCCTCGATCAGGCGCTTGAGGAGCACCATCGAGCTCGCGTGCTTGGGGCCGGCCTCGATGCCGTAGTCGTTGTAGTACAGCACGGCGTCCGGATCGGCTTCGTGGGCGAACTTGAACGCGAGCGTCAGGAACTCCGGCCCCACGGCCCGCAGCCACGAGGAATTGCGGAGGTTCTCCGTCCGGGCCGTCCGGGCGTCGCCGCCGTCCGCGATCGCTTCGTTGACGACGTCCCAGCTCCGGATCTTGCCCTTGTACCGGCCGACCAGCGTGCCGATGTGGTCCTTCATGCGCCGGATGACCGCCGCCTTGTCGCCGTCGCGGAAGAACCAGTCGTTGGTCTGGGCATGCCACAGGAGGGTGTGGCCGTGGATGGCAATGCCGTTGCCGGTGCACCATTGGACCAGGGCGTCGGGCCGCTCGAATCTCCACGTGTCCTCGCCGGGGTGAACCCGGCCCGGCTTCATGCAGTTCTCCGGCGTCACGATGTCGAAGTGTTCCTTGACGAGGCCCAGTTCCTCGCCGGAGTAGTTGCCGGGCAGATCTCCCGCCATGCCGATGAGAAAGTGATTCTTGCAGGCATCCTTGAGGGTCGGGCCGGACTGGTCCGCCTCGACGACCTTCCACTTGAAACAGGCGCCGCCTTTGCGATCCGGGCGAGGTCCTTCGGCGGAAGCCGTGACCGGCCCGGGGCTGTTGGGCGTGACGGCCAGGTAGCGATGGTTGGCGAGGGACATGAGCATCGTGTCGCCCCGCATGAGGTTGACCCACTGGAACGACTCGGCCGTCCCCGGCGCGGCGCCGGCCAGGTCCTTGAGGACCACGCCGTTGCCGGCAACGGAGACGCACCGGTCGTTGCCCGCTCTGAGCGCCACGCGCCCCTTTCCCAGGTCGAGGACATGGAAGCGGACGGCGGACGCGGCGGCGGCGGGTGAATCGGAGGGGATGCTGCCGAGCGACATGTCCTGGGCGTTCACGGCCAGGAGGCTGCCGTCGGCGCCGCTGGCGAAGACGATGGTCTTGCCGGCGGGAATCGTCCGTTCGATGCCGGACGCCCGCGGCTCGTCCACGGTGAAGTTGTCGAAGTCGGCATGCCCGCCGGGTCCGCCGGACGTGTTGTAGTTGAACAGGGCGACGCGAACGCCCTGGAAGGTGGTGAGCTGGAACACCATGGTGAAGGGCTCGCCCAGGGGAGCGAAGTCCTTGCCGTCGGCGCTCCAGGCGAAGACGGCTTTCTCGGTGTCGAAGTTGCAGGCCGCGCGGAGCCACAGGCGAGCAGGGCCCGCCGGCGCTTTCGCGGTCCGGCGAGTGGTCTGGTCGAACGTCTGGAGGCTCATACCCTCGGCGCTCTTGACCAGGCCGATCCATGCATAGGGAGAGCTCAGGAGCGCCAGGCCGGCGGCGTCTCCGGCCACGAGGCCCGAGGCGTCGAGCTCGACGGTCGCCGTGCACTCGGGCCCCGGCGGTCGCTGCGTCAGGCTGTTGCGGGCCGTCCAGAAGTCGGCGGCGGGAAGGGAATGAAGGCGAAGGACGCCGGTCTTCTCGGCGAGCGACCACTTGGAATCGTCGGGCACGTGATTCCACTGCCAGACGGGATTGAGCTTCGGAGCGTCGAAGTCGTCGCCGCGCACAAACGGAGGCGTGGGTACCTGCGCATGGCCGGTGTCCGGCTTGACCCAGGTGTTGGGCGCCTTGCGGAGATTTCCCGGCAGGCCGATGAGCGGGAAGCCGCCGTCCCAGGTGACCGGGACCAGAGCGACCATGCGGCCGATGCTGCCGTGATCCTGCATGATGATGCTCCACCACTCGCCGGAGGGCGTGTCGACGATGCCGCCCTGGTGAAGCGTGAGTCCGCCGCCGGCGTTGGGATCGCTCGGCGTGATGGCGAAGGTTCGATCGTCGCCGCGGCCGGCGGTGCGAAGGCCGTTCTGCGTGGGCACGCCGAGGGACTCGCTCCTGACCATGCGCTCGACCTGCCAGGGACCGTCGATCGAGTCGGCGCGGGCGACGACCTGGTCGGTATGCGCGCCGGGGATGGCGGAGACGTCGAAGTACTTGCCCTTGATCTTGTAGAGGTGGTGGCCCTCGCCCATGCCTTGGGCGTTCATCGGACGGCGGGAGCCGGGAACGATCTCGGTCAGGTCCTTGTCGAGCTCGACGATGGTGTACCGGCCCGCGCCGTAGATGGCGTACACCCTGCCATCGTCATCGAAGAGGACGGACAGGTCGTGCATGCCCGGAAGCTGATTGCGCGCCCAGGGGCCCTTGGGGGACCTTGAACGGAAGACCTGGGTGCCGACGCCGTTGACGTTGGCGAAGACGTAGAACGTGCCCTCGTGGTGGCGAATACAGGGCGCCCAGATGCCCTGCCCGTAGATGTTCCCGCCCTCGAGCCGGAACCGGGGCCCGAAGTCCAGGCGCTCGATGCAGTAACCGGCCAGTTGCCAGTTCACCAGATCCCTGGAGTGCATCACGATCAGGCCGGGATTCATGTGCATCGTCGTCCCGGCCAGGTAGTAGTCCTCGCCGACGCGAATCACGTCGGGGTCCTCGAACTCCTCGTAGAAGAGGGGATTGGAGTAGGTCCCGTTGCCGTTGTCGGCGGTCCAGGATCGGGCGCCGCCGGCGGACGCGCGGGAAGGCTCGGGCGGCGCGGCGGCGATGCCGCCGGCGGCCGCCGCGGCGAGACACATGCACGTGAGAAGAGGTCGGAACCGCCGCATGGCAATGGTCCTCCCGTGGTTGTCGATCGGACGAAGGCCGTGCATCGAGCGCGGGCAGCGCGCCGGCCGGCCGGATCAGCGGAACAGGAGCTGCACGAGATGATACAGCTTGTTGCGCCAGTGCGCCGGGTCGTGGGCATTGGAATCGACGTTCCAGACGTGCGGCACATCGTGTTCCTTCAGATACGCGTGCACGCCTCGGCTGATGCGCAGGAGCCCATCCTTGGCGCCGCAGGAAAGCCACAGCAGCCGGAGCTGCTTCTTGGCGCCGCCGGCGTGTCCTGGGCACGCGCGATCGGGCATTGGACCAAGAGCCAACCGATCACTGTCAGCGTCATGCGAGCGGCAGTCATGGAAACGTCCTCCAGTCAGGCACGAGCCAATCTGCGCGCAGCCGAGCGCGGTACGGGAGCGAATCGGTTCGGCCGCGTATGCGCTCGCGGTCAGGAGGCGCTCTGTCCTGCGTGTGTTGGTCGCCG
>DHGK01000313.1:0-3161 GCA_002402755.1 Planctomycetes bacterium UBA4800 | reverse complement strand
TGCTCGCAGGGAGGCGGGGCGAGAAGAGACAGCGGTTGCGCTACGGGCGTGAGCGGCACGCAGGCTCCGAGCGGCGGCGTTTCGCCAACCGGCCGGTCTGACGGGCATGAAGCGAGGCTCGACGTGTCGTGAGAAGCCGCCGCGCAGTTCATCTTCAACGGGATTTGCGATGAGACTCCGGACCGTTTTCCCGCTCGTGGTTGCCGTCGCGGTTTTCGTCTTGTCCGCGGTTCCGGCCGGGGAGGAGCCGAAGCCGGCCGGCGCAGGGGGCGAGACGAGCGAAGAGGCCCAGGCGAAGGCCGACTACGATGCGGCCGAGAGTTCGGCCAAGGCGGCGGAGGCCGCGCTCGTCCCCCTGAGGGACGCCATGCAGAAGGCCGACACGGCGTTCGCGAACGCGAGCAAAGCCGCAGGCGCGAAGCGACAGCAGGCCACGGATGCGAAGAACTTGGCGGGCGAGCCGGGCGTCGCGGAGTTGAAGCAGGCCGAGGACGGCCTGGCCGCCGCCATCAAGGCGTTGGCCGACGCGACCGGCGCCAAGCCCGCCCTTGACCAAGCGCTGGCCGACGCCAAGGTCGCCGCGCTCCCGCTGCAGCAGGCCTACGATGTGGCCGAGAAGGCGGCCAAGGAGGCCGAGGCCGCGGCGCGGGTCGCCTCCGAGGCGGCCGGCAAGCTCGACGAAGAGGCCAAGAGAGCCGCGGCCCAGGCGGCCGCGCTGCGCAGAGCGGCTGACGCTGCCAAGGCCGCCCTGGATCGAGCGCAGCAGAAGGAGCAGCAAGCGACGGTTCAGGCCGATGCCGCCCCGCAGAAGGTGGCGGAAGCGGAGGCGCAGAAGAAGGCAGCCGACGAGGCCTTGGCCGGCGCCAAGAACGAGGTCGCTGCCGCCGCGGCTGCGCACCAGTCGGCCGAGCACGTTGCGCTGGCTGCGGAGGCCGCCGCCAAGACAGTCAGCGAGGCGGAGAAGGCGCAGGCCGAGGCCGACGCCGCCGCCACGCGCAAGGCGGCCGGCGATGCGAAGACCGCCCTGGCCCAGGCACAGCAGAACGAGCAAGCGGCGCAGGCCCAGGCTGCGGCCGCCGCGCAGAAGCTGGCGGAGGCGGAGGCGGAGAAGAACGCCGCCGGCGATGCACTGGCGAGCGCGAACAGCCAGGTGATCGCCGCCATTGGCGCTTACCAGGCAGCGGAGCAGGCGGCCCAGGCGGCGGAGACCGCGGCCGGTGCGATTTCCAATGACGCTGCGAGATCTCCGGAGGACAAGAAGAAGGCCGCGGACGACGCTGCCGCCAAGCGAGCGGCGGCCGGCGCGGCGAAAGCGACCTTGACCAAGGCGCAGCAAGACCAGGAGCAAGCGCGGGCCCGGGCCGGCGCCGCCGCGAAGAACCTTGCCGATGCTCCGGTGCAGAAGAAGGCCGCCGACGATGCCTTGGCCGGCGCCAAGAACCAGGCGGCGGCCGCCGCCGCCGCTCACCAGTTAGCCGAGCAGGCCGCCCAGGCGGCGGAGGCCGCGGCGAAGGCGGTGGCCGAGCGTGCCGGCAGGTCCGAGGAACAGAAGACGCAGGCCGAGGCCGACGCCGCCGCCAAGCGCAAGGCGGCCGGCGAGGCCAAGACGGCGCTCGCCCAGGCGCAGGCAGCCCAGCAGAATGTGGAGAAAGCGGCCGGCGTCGCGGCGCAGAAACTGACGCGGGTGACGGCGCAGAAGAAGCTTGCCGACGCTTCCCTGGCGAGCGCCGGGAATCGGGCCGCCGCCGCCGCCGCCGCCCTGGCGGCAGCCGAGAAAGCGGCCGAGGAGTCCGCGAAGGTCGCGGAGGGAAAGAACCTGGCGGCAACTCAGGCCGCCGCCAAGCGCAAGGCGGCGGCGGACGCCGCGGCCGCGCTGGCTCAAGCGCAGCAGAACGAACACGCGGCGCAGACTCAGGCCGCGGCCGCCGCCCAGAAGGCGGCCGAAGCGGAGGCGCAGAATAAGACAGCCGACGACGCTCTGGCCGCCGCCAAGACTCAGGTTGCCGCGGCCATGGCTGCCGGCCAGTCAGCCGAGGAGTCCGCGCTGGCCGCGGAGACCGCCGCCAAGGCGCTCACCGAGGCCGAGAAGCAGCAGGCGGAAGCCGACGCCGCCGCCAAGCGCAAGGCGGCGGCGGACGCCGCGGCCGCGCTGGCTCAAGCGCAGCAGAACGAGCACGCGGCGCAGGCCCAGGCCGCGGCCGCCGCGCAGAAGCCGGCGGAAGCCGAGGCGCAGAAGAAGGCCGCCGATGATGCGCTGGCGAGCGCCAAGAACCAAGCGACTGCCGCCGCGGCCGCGCACCAGGCGGCCCAGGACGCGGCCAAGGAAATCATCCGGCTGGATGCGGCGCACGCGCAGGCCGCAGCCGACGCCGCCGTCAAGCGTAAGGCGGCCGATGCGGCCAAGGCCGCTTTCGCCCCGGCGCAGCAGAATCTCGAACAAGCGGCGGTCAAGGCCGACGCCGCCGCGCAGGAGCTGGCCAGGGCCGAAGCGCGGAAAAAGTCGGCGGCGGAGGGCCTGGAGAACCTCAAGCAACGAATCGCCGCTTCCAAGGAGACGCATCTTGCGGACGAGCAGGCGGCCCGGGAAGCGGAAGCCGCGGCCGCTCCGCTGAAGGAGGAGGCGGAGAAAACTCGTGCGGCGTACACGGCCGCCGTGAAGATCGCCGAGGACAAGCGCGCCCTGGCCGATCAGGCCAAGGCGCACCTGTACCGGCTGGCCGCCGCCAGGCAGGTGGCGAGCCTGACGGAGAGCGCCGATCCGCCGGCCCCGGCGAACCGGATCGACGAGCTCGTGTTCGCGAAGCTGAAGGCGTTGGGCATCGACCCCGTCCTCTGCTCCGACGCGGTCTTCGTCCGCCGCGCCTATCTGGACCTGACCGGCAAGCTGCCTCCCGCGGATGAGGCCAAGGCGTTCATCCGGAGTCCCGACAAGAACAAGCGCGTCGAATTGATCGATCGCCTTCTTGATCTACCGGCGCATGCCGATTACTGGGCGATGAAATGGAGCGATGTCCTGAGAGTCAAGGCGGAGTTTCCCGTCAAGGTCTGGCCCAACGCTGCGCAGGCCTATCACCGCTGGTTGTGGGAAGCGATCGCGCAGAACAAGCCGTACGACCGCTTCGCCCGGGAATTGCTCACCTCGAGCGGGAGCAACTTCCGCG
>DHGK01000327.1 GCA_002402755.1 Planctomycetes bacterium UBA4800 | reverse complement strand
ACGCCGGCTACGGCCGGCGCCTGCAAGGCCATGGGTTCACCGAACATGTACCCGCGGCCGCGTTGCGGCCGGCCGCGAAAGCCGATAGAATCATCAATCTGCGATCGCGCAGGCCCGTGCGGAATTGCGCGCGGCCGGCACGCGCGGCGCAGCGTTCGCGACACCGGAGGATTTCGGCATGAAGAAGGACATCCATCCCGCCTATCAGGAGACGGTCGTCACCTGCGGCTGCGGCGAGACGTTCAAGACCAGGTCGACGAAGCCGGCGATCAACGTGGAAATCTGCTCGAAGTGCCATCCGTTCTACACGGGCAAGCAGAAGTTCGTCGACACGGCCGGCCGCGTCGAGCGCTTCCAGAAGAAGTTCAAGTGGGACTCCGCCGCCACCCAGAAGGCCCTCAAGAAGAAGAAGGCGGAGGACTAGCCGCCCCGCGCGCGCGCGTCGAGCGCCCGCCGCGGCGCGACGCCTGCTATGCGTTCGCTCCCCGACACCCTTGCCGCGAAGCTCAAGGTCATGGCGGACCGCCTGGCCGAGGTCGACGCGCTCCTGGCATCTCCCGGTGTGGCCGGCGATCAGGGCAAGCTGCGCGCGCTGATCAAGGAGCGCGGCCGCCTGACCGGGCCGGTCGATGAGTACATGCGCTGGCGCACCGCGAGCGACCGCCTCGCCGAGGCCGAGGATGTCGCCGCCGGCGCCGGCACGGACGCCGAGCTCAGGGAGCTTGCCCGGGCCGAGGCCGAGGAACTCGCGGGCGAGGAGCGGCGCCTTGCCCACGAGATCCAGGAGGCGCTGCTCCTGGACGAGCCCGACCGGACGCGCGACGTGATCATGGAGATCCGCGCCGGCACGGGCGGCGAGGAGGCGGCGCTCTTCGCCGGCGATCTTTTCCGGATGTACAGCATCTACGCCCAGGAGAAGGGCTGGAAGGTCGAGCTCATCGACATGAACAAGACCGACCTGGGCGGCCTGCGCGAGGTCATCTTCTCGGTGCGCGGCAAGGACGTGTACAGCGCGCTCAAGTTCGAGAGCGGCGGCCACCGGGTGCAGCGCGTGCCCGTCACCGAGGCGAGCGGCCGGATTCACACGTCCGCGGCGACGGTGGCGGTCCTCCCCGAGGTGGAGGACGTGGAGGTCGAGATCAAGCCCGATGACCTCAGGATCGACACGTTCTGCGCGTCGGGGCCCGGCGGGCAGCACGTCAACAAGACGGCGTCGGCCGTGCGCGTGACGCATCTGCCGACGGGGCTGGTGGTGTCCTGCCAGGACGAGAAATCGCAGCACCGCAACAAGGAGCGGGCGATGCGCGTTCTCCGGAGCCGCCTGTACGACATGCAGCGGCGGCAGCAGGAGGAGGCCATCGCCAAGAACAGGCGCGAGCAGATCGGCTCGGGCGAGCGCAACGAGAGAATCCGGACCTACAACTGGCCGCAGAACCGCATCACGGACCACAGGATCGGCCTCTCGGTGCATCAGTTGCAGGCGGTGCTCGACGGCAGGCTCGACCTCTTCGTCGAGCCGCTCGCCGCGTGGGACAGGCAGGAGCGGCTGAAGAAGCTCTGAGCGGCCGCGCCGGCACGGGGGTGGCCATGGCCGACGTCATCAACCTTTTCAGCGACACGCAGACGCTGCCGACCGAGGAGATGCTCCGCGCGATCGCGCACGCCGAGCTCGGCGATGACATGCTGGGCGAGGACCCGACCGTGAACCGCCTGGAGGCGCGCGCGGCGGAGCTGACGGGCAAGGAGGCGGCGCTGCTCGTGACGAGCGGGACGCAGGGCAACCTCGTGTCGCTCATGGCGCACGGCGGGCACGGCGACGAGGTGCTCCTCGATCCCGATGCGCACGCCTACTTCTACGAGGCGGGCGCGATGTGCAGCGTGGCCGGATTCACGCCGCGCCTGGTGCCGGCGGAGCGGGGCATCATGCGTCCCGAGGCGCTCGATGCGGCCGTTCGCCCCGCGAACGTGCACTTCCCGCGGCCGGCGGTTCTGTGGCTGGAGAACACGCACAACCGCGGCGGCGGCTCGCTTCTCCGCCAGGACCGGAAGGACGCGTTGATTGCGGTCGCCCGGCGGCACGGCCTGCGGGTGCACATCGACGGGGCGCGCATCTTCAACGCCTCGGTCGCGCTCGGCGTGCCGGCGCGCGAGCTGGCCGACGGCGCCGATTCGATCCAGTTCTGCCTCTCCAAGGGGCTGTCCTGCCCGGTCGGGTCGGTCGTGTGCGGCGCCAAAGAGTTCGTGCAGGCGGCGCGCCGGGCAAGAAAGCGAGTGGGCGGGGCCATGCGGCAGGCGGGAATCATCGCGGCCTGCGGCCTCGCGGCGCTCCAGCCGGCCTGGATTGCGCGCCTTGCGGAGGATCACCGCCGGGCGCGGCGCCTGGCGGAGCTGCTTGCCGGCGCGCCCGGGGTGGCGCTCGACCTTTCGCGGGTCGAGACCAACATGGTGTTCATCGACATAAGTGCATGGGGGATCGGCAGTCGGGACGCGCTCTCGCGCCTGAATGCGGCGGGGCTGCGCGTGTCGCCGTCCTCGGCGACCGGCCTCAGGCTCGTCACGCACCGGCACATTAATGATGTCGATATCGAACGGGCCGCCGGGATCGTGCGGGACCTGGGGCGTGCGCTCGCGGGAGGCCGCGCGTGACGGTCCGCCGCGGGGCCGCGCGAAGAGGGGGGTTGACAGGAGGGACCCTGTGCGGGAGCATCGAAGGAGGAATGCTCTCGACACCGAGGAAAGCGAGGATTGTCATGCGGCAGGCGCTCTACGTGTTCCTTCTGTGTGGCGCGGGTGCTGTGTGCGCGCAGAACGACGTCGACGAAGACGGCAGCACTGCGGCGGAGCAGGCGGACTTCATCAAGTGGGGGCCGGCGTCCAAGGAACTCGGCGGCCAGGCAAGCGTTCAGTGGCTGAGCCAGTACTTCTTCCGCGGGCTGCGGTTCTCGCACAACGATGTCCTCCAGCAGGAAATCGGGGTCTGGTACGCGGGGTTCAAGGCGCGCGGCTTCTTCAGCTACGACTGCAATCCGGACGAGTACAGCGAGGCCGATTTCACGGGGTCGTATTCCTACGCGCTCAACGAGAGCACGGCGGTCGAGGCCGGCTACACGTTCTACGGCTATCCGCACCGCATGTACGGCAAGGACAAGAAGGACCGGCAGGGCTACGACATCAAGGACACGCAGGAGATCTTCGCCGGCGTGATGGGGGTCACGGACTACCTCGGCGCGAGCGTCTACGGGTACTACGATTTCCGGGACGGGACGGGCGCGCTGTGGGAGTTCGCGCTCGGCAAGAGCTTGGACATCGATCACTTCAAGCCCGTGACGCTGAAGCCGTACGTGCGCGCGAGCGCGAATCTCAACTGCCGCTATTTCAACGACGCCACGGAGTTCTCGCACTCGATCCTCACGGTCGGCCTGCCGCTGCACCTGACCGACCACGCGGTCCTGAGCGGCTCCCTGAACTACCAGTGGGGCTGGCAGGGCTGGGTCGAGGATGACTGGTACGCGCAGGTGGGCGTGACGCTCCGCTTCTGACCCGCCCGCCCCCTTGCGGAAGCGCCCCGCGTGACGTACCATTTCCTCTCTCGGCGGCGGCGGCCGCGCATCCCGCAAGGCGCCGATTCGCCCGAGAACAACCGCATCGCACGCGCCCGTAGCTCAATTGGATAGAGCATCGGCCTACGGAGCCGGTGGTTAGGGGTTCGAGTCCCTTCGGGCGCGCCAGTCATAAGCGAAAGCCGTAGCGCGAGTTACGGCTTTCTTTGTTCTCAGGACGCGCCCGGTCGTTTCCGGCTGTGGACTCTTTGTGGACACTTCTGCGGGCTCGATGCCCTCGGCGAGACACATCAGTGACCGTCCCCGGATTCTTCACGACCGTGGAGTTTTCCACAACCGTGGAATCCGGCAGGTCGTCGTAGACCGGCCTCACATGGACCTCGGCCGGCTGTGGATCTCCGAGGTGGGCTCTGTACCCGCCCGGATGCATTCCACGGCCGTGGAATGTTCTACGCCCGCAGGGCCTCCAGCATTAGATTCTCCTCCGTCGCCTCCCGATTCCCGGCCAAGAGCCGCGCGTGGGCGATCGCGAGCCGGCGCCCGGCGTCCTTCTTCGTGCACCCCAGGTCGACGAGCGCCGCCGCCAGGACCTCGTCCGTGTCCGGCCGGACGTTTTCCACGGCCGTGGAGTATTCCACGGCCGTGGACTCTTCCACGACCGTGGACTTTTCCACGGCCGTGGAATATGAAAGGCCTTTGCCTTTTTCCACGGCCGTGGAATCGGGCGGGTCGTCGTAGACGGGCCTCACATGGACCTCGGCCACGGTCGTCGCCCGCGAGAGCTCCTCGCCCAGGGGAATCCGGGGACAGTCAGTGCGCCGGGAGA
>DHGK01000326.1 GCA_002402755.1 Planctomycetes bacterium UBA4800 | reverse complement strand
TGCCAAGTGCGCTGGAGCGGGTGCGTCAGGTCGCTCGACGTGACAAGCGGGCGAAGTTCACAGCCCTTGCGCATCACGTGACGCAGGACAGGCTCCGAACGGCGTACCTCGCCGTCAAGCGAACGGCCGCCGCCGGAGTCGACGGTGTCACGTGGGAACAGTACGGACAGCAGCTCGAGGATAACCTCCGCGACCTGCACGACCGGCTGCGGCGAGGGGGCTACCGGGCAAAGCCATCTCGGAGGGCGTACATCCCGAAAGCGGACGGGCGGCAGCGGCCGCTCGGCATAGCCGCCCTGGAAGACAAGGTCGTCCAGGGCGCCGTAGTCGAGGTGCTCAACGCCATATACGAGGAGGACTTCCTGGGCTTCTCGTACGGATTCCGGCCTGGGCGCAGCCAGCACCAAGCGCTGGATGCGCTCTACATCGGGATCCAACGCAAGAAGGTGAACTGGGTGCTGGATGCCGACATTCGGGGTTTCTTCGATGCCATCGACCACGAATGGCTGGTGAAGTTTCTCCAGCACCGGATCGCGGACCGAAGGATCCTGCGGCTGATCCAGAAATGGCTGGCCGCGGGGGTACTGGAAGGCGGGCAATGGACGGAGAGCACGCTGGGGACGCCACAAGGAGCGACGGTATCGCCGCTCCTGGCGAACCTGTACCTGCACTACGTCCTGGACCTGTGGGCCCACGCATGGAGGACGAAGGAAGCGCGCGGAGACTAATCATCGTGCGCTACGCCGACGACTTCGTGATGGGATTCCAGCACCGACAGGAAGCCGAGAGGTTCCTGGAGAGCCTCCGCAACCGTATGCGGGAGTTTGGCCTGGAGCCCCATCCCGAGAAAACGCGACTGATCGAGTTCGGGCGGTTCGCCGCACAGAACCGAGAGGCGCATGGCCTTGGGAAGCCGGAGACATTCTCGTTCTTGGGATTCACGCACATCTGTGCGCAGACCAAGGCGGGGAGGTTCCTGCTGAGGAGACACACCATGGCCAAACGCCTGAGGGCGAAGGTGAGCGAGGTCAGGACCGAGCTCATGCGCCGCAGGCACCAGGACCCGCTCGAGCAGGGCAAGTGGCTCGGAAGCGCGGTACGAGGGTACTTTCAGTACCACGCGGTGCCGACCAACTACCTCGCGCTGAGGACCTTCCGGGACGAAGTGGTGTGGGCGTGGTATCACGCCCTGCGGAGACGCAGTCAACGCGACCACACCACCTGGGCCCAGATGAATCGGCGCGCGAAGACCTGGCTTCCAAAAGCCGCGATCCTGCACCCATGGCCGGAGGTGCGATTTGACGCAAGAGCGAAATCGGTGACTGTCCCCGGATTCAGGAATGCTCTCGCCTCGCGCACGGCTTCCTCTATCGTATCTTCGATGCGGCACTGCGCGGCCAGGGCGGCAAACGGCGCGGCCCAGAACGCGGGTGGGTCAGGCATCGTTTTGGGAATCGGATGGCTGCCCCGGCGGGCGAACGTTGCGCGAAGAGCCTTCCGGACGCGTTCCGGCGGCAGGTCGGCGCGCCGGATCAGAAGCAGCATGTCAACGAGGTCGCGTACGCGGGAGTTCGGCCGATCGGCTCGCGTGAGAGTGTACGCGTGGTACTTCTCGGCGAACTGCTGCGCAGCCGGCAGGATAAGGAACATCTCGGCAGGTATGTCGGCGAAGCCGAGCCAGTCCCGCGGCCGGAGTGTCTCGATCGGCCCCAGGATGTGGTCGCCGATGCCGGCATCGAGATGGAACCTGACGAACGATCGTCCAGCCATGCGAGCGTCCACCGGATAGCGTGCGCCGCCGTAGGGAGCGCCGTCGAGATCCATCGTCGCTTCCCCGACGAGGAACGAGAAGCGATCATGAAGATCCATTGCGGCGGCCTGCTGAAGCCTGTCGAGCAGGTCTGCGGCATCCTTCCCCGATCCTTTTCCGCCGCCGATTCTCGTGAAGGCGAGGTCGATGTCCTTGGTGGTGCGAGCTCCCGCGATGCGGATCTCCATGGCGTATCCGCCCTTGAGCACCCATGCGCCCGGATCGGCCCGGAACAGGCGGCAGAGGAATCGGTCGAACGCAACTTGGCGCCGCAGTCGCTGCAGATCGGTCTGCTCTCTCGCAGCGATTGTCTTGAGGCGGGTTTCGAGCGCACGACGAAATGCCGTCGGCGTGGCGTAGCGGTCGGGGACGATCACGGGCGAATCTCCGCCAGCACGACCTTGCGGAATCGCGCGGGAAACGAGGAGATGCCCTTCTTCAGCGCCGTGCGGGAGACGAGGCCGGCGCGCAGGGCATCGCGGACGGCCTGCGTGATGAGCTCGTCCGTGTTTGCCTGGTCCGCGGCCACATCCCGGAGCGTGCGCAGCGGCGTGGTCACGGCATAGCCCCGGCGGGCTTCGATTTCCTCCTCGGCGAGATCGGCCTTGTGCAGGATCAGAATGGCCGGCGGCTCGTGGAAGCGACGGAATGTCCTTGGCACGGTCAGATGCAGCTTGTCCGGCGCGGCATCGGAGATGTCGTGGATGGAGAGGGCGGTGGCGTGAGAGAAGACGCCCTGGGGCTGCTCGTCGCGGTTGGCGGACCAAAGCGACCACAGCACCAGTTGCTCCTCGTTCGACGCGGGAAAGAGTGCCAGGCGGTAAATTCCGCGGCGCTCCCGGAGCCAATGCCCGCGCCGGACATGGTAGGGGTGCGTGTTCTCGGCATAGCCGCAGGCCTTGGCCTGCTTGGTCGTGAAGAGGCCCAGTTGGGCCTCGGCGATCTCGTACAGCCTGGCTTGATCCGGCCGGCGCCTGTGCATCATAAATCCTCACATCTTTTGAGGTATTATGCCGAACGCGCTTGCCGTTGTCAATCGACTTCGTGCGCAAGGGACGTGTTGTCCCACGAAGCGGGTGTGCGAGATGGCGTGATGCGAATCGGGAACGCAGTGGGAATCCGGGGACAGTCAGTGCGCCGGGAGACCGGGGCGGGATTCTAATTCGGTGCCTGTCCCCGGATTCAGGCCACGCGGAGAGCGGCTCACGCGCGAAAGCCGAGCGCGAAGAGCAGCGCCCCGCGAACAGCCGTCATGTGGGCATCGCCGGAGATTGAGACACACCGACGCGGAGCGCACGAATCGCAGCCGGCGACTGTTCCCGGATTCGTGGGACTTGTACAATGAATTGCGGGTTTGCCGCAAGAAACTTTGTCCATGTGCCATGGATCTCCTGATTAGGGGATGGAGTGCGTTATGTGCGAGACGCTGAAGACCCTCAGGAGGCGACCATGCGAGTTCTGACAGTGCTGATGCTGCTTGCGGCGTTCGGAAACGCCGCCACCTTCGTCGTCGATGGCGGCGGCGGAGCCGATTTCACGGAGATCCAGCCGGCAATCGATGCCGCCGCCGCCGCGGGCGATGAGGTGCTCGTCAAGCCAGGGGAGTACGTGATCACGGCCCCGATCTCCTTCCTTGGCAAGGCGATCACGGTACGGTCGGAAAGCGGGGCCGAGGCGACCACGCTCCTCGGGGTGGGCGTGCCCCGGGTGGTCTCCTTTGCGAGCGGCGAGCCCGAGGCGGCGCGGTTGGAGGGCTTCACGATCACGACCGAGTGGACGGGAGGAGGCGTCGAGTGCCTCAACGGGTCCGCGCCCACGCTCGCCGATTGCCGCATCATACGGACCAGCGCGGATTACGGCGCGGCTGTTCGGGTGTACGAGACGTCGGGCGTGACCGTCCTGGGCTGCACCATCGCCGAGAATTGTGCCAGGTTTGAAGGCGGCGGACTGTATTGCGCGCGCGCTGACGCCCGCGTTGCCGACTCGCTTATCATCGACAATACGGCGGGCTCGAACGGCAGCGCCCTGTACTTATGGTTCGCCGGCGACACGCCGGAATTCGTTCGTTGCACGATTGCGGGCAACGTGGGCGGCGCCTGCGTGTATTGCGCTGAGAGCCTTCCCGAATTCGCGAGCTGCATCCTCTGGGGCAACTCGAAGACGGCGATAGAGCTGATCTGTTACGAACTCGTCCCCTGCGCGCCCTCCTTCGCCTACTCCTGCGTCCAGGGCGAGACGATCTGGCCGGGGCCCGGCAACACGAATGAGGATCCCCGCTTCTGCGGATGGGGCGCCGCCGGCGATGTGTATGTCGATGCCGCGGGCCCGGAGTCCGGCGACGGCAGTCCCGAGCGTCCTTTTCGCTCTTTCGAGGATCTCGCCGCGGCCATCGGCTACGGCTACAGCCTGTCGGCGGACTCGCCTTGCCGGGGAACGGGGGAAGCCGGCGAGGACATGGGCGCGGCGCTGCCCGAGTGCCGGACGGAGCCCATCGACAGCCTCGTTGTTCGCGTCGCGGCCGGAAACTACCCAATTGACCGATTCGCCTTGATTCACCGCGTGTCGATTCTGGGGAGCGGAGCGGATCAGACGGTCCTCGAAGGAACCGTCCGCGCCTTGCAGGACGGCGCGGTGCTCTCCGGTGTGACGGTCACAGGGGGATCGAGCGGCGGCGTCGTGATCACCGATCCCGGCCAGGCTGAGATCTCCGACTGTGTGATCGCCGGGAACACCGGCGCCGGCGTGAGCTGCGCGAACGGCGCATCCCCCCGCATCACCGATTGCGCGATTTACGGGAACGCGGGATCGCCGCAGGCCGACGGGATCAGGGCCGACGAGGAGTGCTCCCCGACCGTCGTTCGTTCCACGATCGCCGACAACCGAGGTGGCGGCATCTCTTGTGCGGGTGGGACCATTACCGACTGCACGATTACGGGAAACTCCTACCGCGGCGTCAGGTGTTATCGAGCCGTAGTCACCGGCTGCACGATCTCTGAGAACAGAGGCGGTGGGATTTCTTGTTACGGAGGAACCGTCATCGACTGTACGATCGTTGGAAACACCGTGTATGGCGACGGAGGCGGGGTCGAAGGTTATGGGACGTTCTCAGGCTGCACCATACAATCCAATTACGCTAGCGAAAGCGGAGGCGGCGTCTACCTCGGACCGAGACAGGAAACAACCTTCTCCGATTGCGTGATTTACCACAATTCGGCCGGACATAACGGCGGGGGCGCTGCCCAACACTATTCTCAAGACTTAGGTGGGCCCGTTCCGGTGCTCACGCGCTGTTTCATCCTCGCCAACCTTGCCGTCTATGATAGCGGGGGAGTCGAGTGCTACGTACTGAACCTGGAGAGGTGCACGATTGCAGGCAACCTGACGATCCTGGGCGTCGGGGCGATGACGTGCATTGACTCGGCAGCACAAATCCCGGTCACGATGACCAACTCCATCGTCTGGGGCAACTCAGGCGGCTCCTTGGTCGTCAGGGGCGTTGATCCCGTCGTCACCTACTCCTGTGTGGAGGGCGCCGACGTCTTGCCAGGCGAGGGCAACATCAACGCCGACCCGCTCTTCTGCCGCCGGGCGGCGCAGCCCGAGGTCTACGTCGACCCTTCCCGCCCGGAGCCCGGCGACGGCAGCGCCGAGAATCCCTTCAATCACCTGGGCCGGGCGCTCGAGGTGAGCGCTGAGATCGCGGAGAATTCGCCCTGCCGCGGCACGGGCCTCGGCGGCGCGAACATGGGGGCCGGGGAGGTCGGGTGCGCAACGGCGCCCGCAGGTCCGCTCGTCGTCTACCTTGCTCCCGGCACCTACACGGCGAACTTGTTCCTGACGACCGGTGTCTCCCTCGTCGGTTCCGACCCGGAAACCACCGTCATCGAAGGCACGGTCTGGGGCCTGCGGACCGGCTCGGGCCTCTCGAACGTCACGGTCCGGGGCGGGTTGTTCTGGGGCATCATCATTGGCAGCGGCGAGTCGCCCCTCGTCGAAGGGTGCCTGATCGCGGAGAACGGAACCGATCCCGGCATCACGCAAAGCCTGGACCCTGCGGGCGGAGGCGTCTTCTGCGGCGACTCGGGCGCGCAACTCGTAGGGTGCAGGATCACGAGGAATCGCGGTCACGGCGCCTATTGCGGGTTCAATGGGTGCACGGCACGGATAGAGGACTGCGACATCGCAGCCAACTGGTCGACCGGGCTCCATGTCGAGGGAGACGCGACCGTCGATTCCTGCCGGATCGCGGGAAACGGCTCCCGCGGCATGATCTGCGTACGATCCGGCTCCGGCACGCAGATCCGGAACACCGTCATCATGGGGAACCGGCTGCACGGCATATCGAGCCTTCCGCTGGTCGCCATGTCGATCTCTTTGACGAATTGCCTGATTGCGGGCAACGGGTCGCAAGGGATTAGGGCGGATGGAGGGGGCGTGGTCGATCTACGCAACTGCGTCATCGGGGAGCATCCGGTGGGAAGTGTGTCTACCGGTGGTCGTAACGTGCAGGCCACACTCAGGAACTGCATCTTCTCGGGTTATGTCGGTGTCGCCGCCGGGATAGACGACGACGAAATTGGCTACTGCTGCTTTCTTGGCGATACTAACATCAGCGACTGCGACGCGTGCATATCGGCCGACCCCCGTTTCGTCCGTCCCGGCGTGTTCGATTTCGACCGTCCTCCGGCGACGGTCGTCGTCGCGGGCCAGGAGTTCGAGGTTCCCGATTTCATCATCGATCCGGGCGACTACCATCTTCTGCCCGACTCGCCCTGCATCGACGCGGGCACCTGCGAGGGGGCGCCGCTCTTCGACCTCGACGGATTCCGGAGGCCGTGGGGCGGGGGGTGCGACATCGGGGCGTACGAATTCACCGCCGGGCCGTTCTTTCTGCGCGGCGATGCGAACGATGACACGAATATCGATATCGGCGACGCGATCAAGATCCTCTCGTGGCTCTTTGCGCACGGCGCCGAGCCCGGATGCCTCGCGTCGGGCGATATCAACATCGACGGCAGGATCGACATTGCGGATCCCATACGGCTCATCTGGCATCTCTTCGGCGGGGGACCGCCGCCGGCGGCGCCCTATCCGGCCTGCGGACCCATGCAGGCCGGCGGCGACGCGGCGCTGGGCTGCGCGACGGTGCAGCAGGCGTGTCGTTGAAGTCTCGGGAGCAGGCCATGACAGACGACGGCGAGGTGCGGGAGCTCGTCCTGCGGGCGCAGGAAGGCGACCGGGAGGCGTTCGACCGGCTTGCCGAGCGCTTCACGGCCCGCCTGCGCGATTCGCTCCGGCGCTGGACGCGCTTCCAGCTCGGCCCGCCGGTGGATTGCGAGGATGTCCTCCAGGACTCGCTCGTGCGGGCATTCAGATCGCTGTCGCGCTTCGGCTGGCAGGGCGATGATGCGTTCTTCCGCTGGCTGTGCGGAATAGCCAAGTGCGCCCTGGCCCAGGCCGTGCGGGACGTCCGGCGCCACCAGGGCCGGCGCGCCGGCGCGGAAACGCTGGTCGAGCATCGCGCCGCCTCGGGACCGAGCCAGAGCACGATCGTCCGCCGCGAGGAACGCTTCGAGCGCCTCAAGCTCGCCCTCGAGAAGCTCGAGCCCGACCGCCGGGACGTGCTTCTGCTCTCGCGGATCGAGGGGCTGTCCCTGAAGGAAATCGCCGCGCGCACCGGCCGGACCGTGAGGCAGGTCAAGTACCTGCTCGCCTGCGCGCTCCGCGACCTGAGCGCGCGGTTCGGCACGACGGAGAGCTTCTGTCTTCCCGACCGCCGGCTCGAGCAGGGAGGCGCGGAACGTGACTCCTGAGCACGACGGCGTTCCCGCGGAAAACGGCGATGCCCGGGCCGCGCCCGGCTATCAGGAGATTCTCGCCGCGTACATCGAGGAGCTGACCCGCGCGGGGTTCGTCGATCCGGATGCCATTCTCGGCGACCACCCGGAGTGCGCCGCGGCGCTGCTGGAGGACCTCCAGAACTACGCCGATCTGCAAGGAGCGCGAGATCCGTCCGCGCCGCTTGCCACGCTGGGCGATTACACCCTCAGGCGGCGGATCGGCCGGGGCGGCATGGGCGTCGTGTACGACGCGTGGGAGAACTCCATGGACCGGCGGGTGGCGCTCAAGGTGCTTCCGGCCGGCGTCGCCGCCGACAATCGCTCCTTCCTGCGCTTCATGCAGGAGGCGAAGACCGCCGGGCAGCTCGCGCACCCGAACATCGTCGCCGTCTACGCCATGGGCGTGAAGGACCAGACGCCCTACTACGCGATGGAGTACGTCGAAGGGTGCACCCTGTCCGAGTTGATCGAACGCATGGCGCGCGCTCCCGGCGCCGCCGATACCGCGTTCGGCGCCCCACGCGGCACCGCGGCCTTCTACGCCGGCGCGGCGAGGGCCTTTGCCGGCGCCGCGGAAGGGCTTCATCACGCCCACGCCAGGAAGGTGATCCACCGCGACATCAAGCCGTCGAATCTCATCCTCGATGCCGCGGGCAGGCTCCGGATACTGGATTTCGGGCTCGCCCGTCAGGAGGGCCAGCCGGCGCTGACCCTGAGCGGGGACATCATCGGAACCGTCTTCTACATGAGCCCGGAGCAGGCCCGCGCCCGCAGGACGCGCGTCGACCACCGCACCGACATCTACTCCCTGGGCGCCACCATGTACGAGTTCTTCGCGGGGCGGCCGCCGTTCAAGGGATCGAGCCACCAGGACACGATCAGCCGGATTCTGGCGCTCGAGCCTGCCGAGCCGCACCGGTTCCGGTCCGATCTGCCGCGCGCGCTCGAGACCGTGATTCTGAAGTGCCTCCGCAAGGAGCCCGACGACCGGTTCGGCACCGCCGAGGCGCTGGCGCAGGATCTGCGGCGCTTCGCCTGCGGCGATCCCGTCGAGGCGCGGCCACAGCCGGCCCTGGAGAAGCTCCTGCGGCGAGTGCGGCGCCAGATCGTCAAGATCGCGGGCGGCGCCCTGCTGCTCCTCCTCGCCCTGATCACCGTGCTGTTCGCGGAGCAGTACCGCATCAATCGCGACGAACAACTTGCGGCGGCGGCGCGCCGGGCGCGCGAGGCATGCGAGCAGAAGATCGCGCGGGCGGTGTCCGACATCCAGCTCGGCGCGCTGCACGTCCGCGCCGCGCTCGGCGGCGAACGCGGCCTGGATCCGCAGGGGCTCTTCGGCATTCATCAATTCGAGAAGGTCATCGTCGAGTCGCCGCTCATCCCCATCGATCGCGCGCTGGAGACGCTCCGGAGCGCGGAGCCTTTTCCACCGGGCATGTTCGAGGGGTACTACCACTGGGCTCGGGCCCTGGCGCTCCAGAAGAACCCTTCCGCCGCGATCGAGAAGCTGGACGCGCTGCTTGCGGCCGCGCCGGATTTCGTCCCCGGGCGCATGCTCGCGGCGGACTTGCTGCGGGAACTGGGGCGGGAGGCCCCTGCGCGCGAGGAGGAAGAACGCGCGGAACGCGCGGCGCGGGAGCCCTGGGAGCGGGCCTGGCTCGAGACTCGCCGGGCGGAGCGGGCGGAGGACTGGAGCGCGGCGGAGGATGCGTACACGAGGCTTCTGGCCATTGCGGATTCGGAGAAGGAGCCCTACCGCGGCGCCTGCCTGGAAACCCGGCTTCTCCGCGGGCAGGCGCTCATGCGGCTGCGCGCGTACCATCGCGCGCTTGCCGACTTCAACACGGCGAGCAGCGCGTGGCCCGATGCGTTCGAGCCGCGCCTCCTGGCCGGGCGCATCTACTACCTGATGGAGAAGCCTCTCTACGCCGAGGAGGTGTACGAGGAGCTGCACCGGAGCAGAGCTCCGGCGGGGCGCGACCATGCTGCGGTCTGGGTCGCCGTCATGTACACGTACGACCGCGACCACGAGCGCGCGCTCTCGTGGGCCCGCAAGATCGAGAACGAGGTCCTCAAGGAGCGCTTGAGCAGCTATTATCTGATGCTGCTCGGCCGGCACGAGGAATCGGAGGCCGCCGCGCGGGCCTCGATCGCGCTCGATCCGCGGAACGGCATGGCGCACCACATGCTGGCGCTGGCGCTCAAGAGCCGGAAGAAGTATCCGGAAGCGATCGCGAGCTGCGAGACGGCCATGCAGCTCGAGCCGGACGACTTCGGCCCTTACCACACGATGGGGCACATCTACTACGAGATGATGGACTTTCCCAGGTCTATCGAGTACTCCCGCAAGTCCCTGGCGCTGAAGCCCGACTATCCCAACACGCTGTGCAACCTCGGAGTCGCGCTGGTCCGGTCGGGCAGCCCCGCAGAGGGGCTCGAATACCTGGAGCGAAGCCGCCGGATCGAGCCGTCGGCCCTCACCCTGGTGTTCATCGCGCTGACGCTGGAGGCGCTTCGCGCGCCGGGCTACGTCGAGCGGCAGCTCGAGCTCTACGAGGAGTCGGTTGGCCTGGATCCCACGCTCTGGCTTGCGTGGTTCAACTGGGGCGTCGTGCTCTATCAGAGCTTCGGCAAGTACGAGGAGGCGCTGGAGAAGCTCCTGCGGGCGGAGGCGCTCCGTGCGGACTACCACACCGCCTTCGCGCACCTGGCCCGAATCTACGAGCGCCTTGGCAACAGGGATGATGCGCTCAGGTACTACCGCAAGTCGCTCGAGCACCTGGCCTCGTCGGGGCGGGAAGACCTCGTCGAGATCATGCAGCTCGGCAACACGCTGGCGAAGACGAGCGGGATTGCCGAGATCCGCCGCGAGGGTTTCGCCCTCCTGGAGAAGGCGGTGGCGCGGTGGCCGGGCGACCACCGGGTGTGGACCGACTACGCGGCGGCGTTGATCGAAAACGAACGCCATGACGAAGCCCGCGCGGCCACGGCGCGGGCCCTGGAGATCGATCCGCGGCACGTCTTCGCGCTGAGACACCGTGCCCTTCTCGGCCGCCAGGCGGGCAAGCCGGCCGAGGCCATGGCCGATCTGCTCGCGGCGCTCGATGCCTGTCCGCCCGAGGAGCGCGCGGACGTGCATGTCGATCTCCTCGATCTTCTCGCCGCGGAAAATGAATCCTCGTTCGGCGGGCGGCTCGACGCGCTCCAGGCGCTTGTCGAATCCGAGCTGGCGGGGAAGACACAGGACCCGCGCCTCGTCTGGCATGTCTGGCTCACGCTGTCGCTGGTTCACCGCGCGCGGGGAGTCGATCAGGTTCTCGAGGACATGGACCGCCTGGCCGCGCGCGCTCCCGCCGAGGGGGGCGGCGCCGAGTACGCGGCGCACATCCGCTGGGCGCTCGACCGGCTGCGCACGACCGGCGCCGTGAGGATCAACTGCGGCGGCGGCGCCTGTCGCGGCGCGGACGGGGCCGCATGGGAGGCCGACCGGTTCTTCTTCGGCGGGCGCGTGCGCGCGGCCGGGGCGGACGCGACGGCGGCGGCGGACGAACGCCGCCTGTATGCCTCGAGCCGCGAGTTCCCGCTCTGGGAGCCTTCCGCGAAGGCCTACCGCATTCCGGTCCTGCCGGGATCGTACCGCGTCACCCTCCACTTCGCGGAGGCCCGCGGGAGCGGGTGGGAGCCGCGCGCCTTCGGCGTCCGGATCGAGGGCCGGAACGCGATCGAGGCCTACGACACGCGCGCGGTCGATGGCGCGGCGGCGGACCGGCGCGCGCACGCCGTCGAGGGTGTCGATGCCGTGCTCGAGATCGAGTTTCTGCCGTCGCTCGCCGGCGCGTTCGTGAGCGCCATCGAGGTGGAACGGCTGTGACCGGGTCGCGCCCGTGCGCGGCGCGGGGGCCCGGCGTGCGTCATTCCAGGCAGGT
>DHGK01000106.1:3698-20731 GCA_002402755.1 Planctomycetes bacterium UBA4800 | reverse complement strand
CGATTCGCCGAGCGCGAGCGCCTCGACAGCACCGAGGACAAGGCGCTCGTATGCGCGGGTCTGCGCCGCGGCGCGTTCGCGGAAGAGGATGGCGCCCGTCAGCGAGGCGGAGAAGGCGATCGCCACGGCGGCCGCGGAGGCGGCCTTGTGCCTCCACACCCATTTCATGGCGCGCGCGAGTGGGCTCGGACGCCGGGCGGCAATCGGCTTGTCGTCGAGAAAGCGCTGCAGGTCGTCGGCGAATTCCTGTGCGGCGGCGTACCTGCCTCCGGGGTCGCGCGCCATGGCCTTCAGGATGATCGTATCGAGCTCGGCCGGTATCGTCTTCCTGATTCTGCGCGGCGCACGCGGCTCGCTGAACGCGATCTGCCTCAGGATTTCCTCGCGATCCCGTCCATCGAAGGCCGGCCGGAGCGTCAGGATCTCGTACAGCGTGCTGCCGAGCGAGTAGATGTCGCTCCGGTGGTCGACGACGACGCGCTTGGCGAGCGCCTGCTCCGGGCTCATGTACCTGAGCGTGCCGACGAGATCGCCGCTCAGCGTCAGCCCCCGGCCGTGCTCGATCCTGGCGAGTCCGAAGTCGGTCAGCCACACCTCGCCGCGGTCGTCGAGCAGCAGGTTCGAGGGCTTGACGTCGCGGTGCAGGATGCCGACCGCGTGGGCGTGATCGAGCGCCTCGGCGGCCTGGACGCCGACTCGCGCGACGGCCCGGTAGAACTCGCGGCCGCGCGGGAGGCTGGACGTCGGCGTGTGATGGCATGGATGCGGCGCCGCGGGCGCACTCGAAGCGTCCTTCCGCAGGTCGGCGATCACCTCCGCGAGGCTTTGCCCCTCAATGTATTGCATCGCGTAGTAGTGCACCCCGCGCTCGCATCCCGTCGCGTACACGGGCACGATGTGCGTGTGGTGAAGGCTCGCTGCGGCGTGCGCCTCGTTCTTGAAGCGCTCGACGTGGCGCTGATCGAGGACGGATGCGAAGGGCAGCACCTTGAGAGCGACCCGCCGGCCGAGCGAGACCTGAACCGCCTCGTAGACGATTCCCATCCCGCCGCGGCCGATCTCGCGGACGATGCGGAAGTCGCCGAGCCGGTCGGGCGCCGCGACGGCGCTTCCTGCGCCTTCCGTGCGCGCGGCGGCGCCGCCGCCGGCGCTCTGCAGCCCGATCTGCGCGAGCGCCGCCAGCGTCGGCACGAGCTGGCGCATCTCGGCCTCGATCTCGGGGTAGTCGCGGGCGAGAGCCTCGATGTCGGGCGCGCTACCGGCGGCGAGCGCGGCTTGCACCTCCTCGGCGAGCTTCCCGAGCGCGAGGTACTTCGAGGCATCGAGGGACTCGCCGGTCGCGGCTGGCGGATCGGCATGCGGTTCGGGCTGTATCATGAGCGGGTGTCTCCGCTCGCTCCGGCGGCGCTCGAGTCCTCCGCGAGGGCATCCTTGAGCCGTACGAGGGCGCGCCCGTAGCGCATCGTCGCCGTCGACTCGTTGAGGCCGAGCACCGCGGCGGTTTCCTTGTTGGAGAGCTCCTCGAAATGCCGCAGGAGAATCACCTCCTGGTCGCGCTCGGGGAGCGCGGCCAGCGCCTTCTCGATGCGCTCCTTGAGCTCCGTGCGCCGTGCTTCACGACTCGGACTCGGCCCGGGGGCGAGCAGGAGGTTCCCGAGCGCGATCGAGGACTCGTCGGGGAGATTGACTTCGCGCCGAACGGCTCGTTTCAGCGCGCCGAGGTTGTGGCGATAAAAATTCATGAGGCGCTCCCAGGTAAGGTACCGCAGCCACACGAACACGGGCAGCCGCGGCTCCGCAAGATAGCTCTCGATCTGCCGCGCGGCATCGAGATACGTCTCCTGGAGGACGTCGGACGCGTCCGCGCGCCCGGCCAGGCGAGGATCCATGCGCACTTCGACCATGCGCATGAGACGCGGCCGGAAGTGCTCCATGGCGGCGGCCAGCGCCTCCTTGCCGTCGCGCCGCAGGCGCTCGAGCCAGAGCTTGTTGTCATCCACTACCTGATCCATGAGTCGTATCCATATTCTCTGCCTGCTGATGCACGGATTGCAACGCCCGATTCACGGCGGCGCCGCGCCGCCCGCGGCGCCCGCCACTTGATGTCCGCGCGGCGAACGCGGACGATGCGTGTCGCGGCGATGCGCGCGGCGGGCCGCCCGCATCGCGTGTCGCGGGAATCGCCGGAAGCCGAAGGAGCCGCTGATTGGAGCAGGAACGCCTGTCGACCATCTCGCGCGCGGGGGCGCTGCTCGGATCGTGGGCCGGCGCCATCGGCGGGCCGATCTTCGCGCGGGAGCTGCGCGTCGCGAGCCGCAAGGGGCTCACGTACTGGATCCGGTTCCTCTACGTGATCGCCCTCGCGCTCGTTCTCGGCGGCGCGCTCGCCGAGGCAACCGGCTCGGCCGTCACCCCGGCGGGCACGGCGAGGGCGGCCGACGCCGCGAGACGCGGCGCGCTTCTCATCACGTGGGCCAACTTCATCGTCGCACAGCTCGTGGCGGTATCGGCGCTCGGCGCCGCGATGAGCGATGAGGCGCGGCGCCGAACGCTTGGGACGCTCCTGACGACGCCGATCTCCGGGCGGCGCTTCGCGGCGGGCATCCTGCTCGCCCGCCTCGCCCAGCCGCTCTACGTGGTCGCGCTGTCCTTCCCGTGCATCGCGCTCCTGCGCGTCTTCGGCGGCATTCCCTTGGATCTCACCGCCGCCGGCCTCGCCATCACGATCACGACGATGCTCTTCGCGGGCGCGCTCGCGCTCTGCCTGTCGGTGCTGTCGCCGCGGGCGGCCTCCGTCTCGGGCCTGGCGGGAGGCCTGCTGATCCTCCTCCACCTTCTCCCTGGGGCCGTGTTCGCGTACTTCATGCACATCGGAGAACCGTCGGTCGGGGCGGCGATGCTTCTCGCGAGCCCGGCCTGGATGCTCGCCATGGTCTCTTCGGACGCGCTGGTATTCCCGGGAATGCCGGCGCCGTTCCTGCTGTGGCCGCTTCACTGCGCGATCATGCTGGCGGCGGCGGGGCTGTGCATCGCACTTGCGGCGGCAATGTTCCGAGCGATCGCCGTGCGATACGTCTTCCCCGCGCCCAAGAAGGCCGCGCGCGCATCCTCGGAAGGCGGCGAGGCGCCGCGAATTCGGCCGGTGCAAGGCAACGCGATCGTGTGGAAAGACGGCGTCGCGCACAGGCGCATTGCGGACAAGATCATCGCCATCTCCCTGTGCGCGGTTTCGCTTGCCGCCATCGCGGGCAGCCTCTCGTTCCTGCCGAGGCACGGCGCGGCGAACGCCATTCTGTTCCTGCTCCTTTTCGTCCTCGCGGCGACGGCGTTTCTCGCGCCGAGCCTCAACGCGGCCGAGTCCGTCACCCGGGAAAGGGAAGGCCGCACGTGGCCCCTCGTCCTCATGCTGCCTTTCTCCGACCGGGAGATCGTGCGCTCGAAGTTGCTCGCCGTTGCGCGCAGGAGCGTCCCCCTCTGGCTCGGGATACTGCTCGCGCTCGCCGCCGTGCTCGTGATCCAGGTGCATGGTCGCGAGATGCGCGCCGGGCAGGTGGCGCTGCTCTTCTGCGTGCTGCCGCCGCGTCTGGCCTCCGCGGCGTTCCTGGGCCTGGCGCTCGGCCTCTGGGCGAGCGCGACCAGCGCCGCGAGCCGCAAGGCCAGGATCGAGACGCTGCTCCTGTGCGCGCTGCTCCCGATAGCGGTGCAGATGTCGGTCGGCTGGCTATGGCTCGTATTCCGGGGCGCGGGGCCTCCCGCATCCGCCCTGTTCTTGCACGTCCTTCACGTCGTCGCGCCGATGCTCATCGAGATCGGTCTGAGCCTGTTCTTTCTCAAGCGCGCGGCGCGGCGCGTCCGGGCGCCGATCGGGTAAGGAGGTGACCGCCATGAAACGAATGTGCATGATCTCGGCCGTGCTCGCAGCGTGGGCGTACTCGCAAGATCCGGGGACAGTCCCCGGAAACCGCGACGAGAAGATCTGGGACCTCGCGAAGCGCAACGAGGACGTGCATCGCGTCTCGACCCTCATCACCGCCCAGCAGGTGCGCGATCTCCTCGGGTCGGAGGAGGGCATCGATGCGGCCATCGCCTGGTGCAAGGCGACCGGCGTGACGAAGGTCTACATCGAGGTCTTCCGCGACGGCTACCGGGCCGAGCGCGACACGCTCGCCCGCGCCAAGGAGCGCGTCGCCGCGGCGGGCATCCTGGTCTCCGGCTGCGTCACGACGACGCAGGTCGGCAAGGCGTCGACGGGGTGGAAGATCATCCCATGCTTCACCGACGAGAAGACGCAGGCCGCGCTCCAGTCGATCTTCGAATACGCGGCGGGGCTCTTCGACGAGATCATGATCGACGACTTCTACTTCACGGATTGCGCCTGCCCGGAGTGCGACGCCGCGCGCGCGGCGAAGACGGTCGCTATCGGCGCCACGAAGTTCCCGGCGGCCGGCGACACATGGGAAGACTACCGCTGCGAGCTCATGGTCAGGCTGTCGCAGGAGCGCGTCCTTGCGGCGGCGAAGCGCGTCAATCCCAAGGCGAAGCTCATCATCAAGTACCCGCAATGGTACGACCGCTTCCACGAGCGCGGCTACGACGTCGTGCAGGAGACGGCCGACTTCGACCGCATCTGGGTCGGCACCGAGACGCGCGACTACGGCGACGCGAGGTGGGGCGGGACGCCCCAGTACGAGGCCTACTTCATCATGCGTTGGCTGGGCGGCCTGGGCGGCGAGAAATGCGGCGGCGGCTGGTTCGACCCCTACGGGACGACCGAGCGCACGTACCTCGAGCAGGCGCGCCAGACCGTGCTCGGGGGGGCGCGCGAGTCGCTGCTCTTCTGCTACGGCTCGCTCCTGAGCGGGACCGGCCCCAAGAACATCGAGCTCTTCCGCGAGAACATCGCCGAGCTGCTTGTCGTCGCGAGCGAGGTGCGGCGCCGCCCGATCATCGGCATCGCCGCGTACAAGCCGCCGAGCAGCCATCCGGGGAACGAGCCGCGCGTCTTTGACTTCGCCGGCATGCTCGGCCTCCCGCTCGCGCCGTGCCCCGAGTTCCCGGGCGAGGCGCCCGCCGCCTTCTTCTCGCTGCACGCCTTCAAGGACAAGGATCTGCCGCGCAGGCTCGCGGCGTTCATCGCCTCGGGAAAGCCCGTCGTCATCACCGACGGGCTTGCGCGGCGCCTGGAGGATGCCGTCGATCTCAAGTCGCCGCTCGTGCGCGTCATGCCCGTGCGCGGCGACCCCGCGTCGCTCCTGGCGCTGCCGCAGGCCGAGATCGATGCGCTCCGCGCGCCCGCCCTCAAGGCGCTGGGCCGCACGTTCCGGGCGCCGGCCCGCGTGGCGCTGTATCTCTTCGCCGACGGCAGCCATGTCGTCGAGAACTTCAACGACACGGACGCGGCCGTGGAGCTCGACGGCGCTCCCGTGACGGTGCCCGCCCGCGGCTGGCGCTGGTCGTGGAAGTGACGGGGCGAGCCATGGGCACCGGGATTCGTTGCGCCGCGGCGATTCTCCTCTGTGCGCAGGATCCGGGGACAGTCACCGATTTCCCGCGGAAATCGGTGACTGTCCCCGGAAAGAAATTATCGGTGACTGTCCCCGGAATGAGCGCGGCCGACGGCGTCTTCGTGCGGTTCCGGCTCATCGAACCGGCCGCGACCGAGTGGTTCGTCAAGCTCGGCGGCTACACTCACAACGATCCCTGGTACCTGCCCGAGGCCGTGTGGCCGGCGGGCGCCGACAAGGATCCCGCCGCACGGCTTCGAAGCGGAGAGGCGAGCGCGTGGTTCGACCTCGGCGCTCACGCGGGCGCGCGCCTCCACGGGCGGCTCAGGCGCGCGGGCGGCGTCGCCGAGTTCCCGAACGTGACGGCGCACTTCGCCTGCGCGCCCGAGAGTCCCGCGCGGCGCGTCGTGATCGAGCTTGCAACGGCGCCGGACGAGGCGGCGGTCGTCAAGCGCTTCGAGGAGGAGTTCACGGGCGCCCTGACGAGCTTCCTCGTCTCGCCGAACCTTCGCGCGGACGCGTCCGACCTGGAAACCGCGGGCGAGATGACGGCGCGGCGTCTTTCCTGGGCGCGCGAGGCAAGCGGCGGGCGGCGCGTGTCCCCCGAGCGCCTGTGGATCCAGACGCAGTTCTGGGCGCCGCAGCGCCCGGAGCTCAACATCAAGGAAGCCGAGGTGCTCTGGCTCCTCGGCTTCAACCTCGCCGGCAACATGACGGCCGAGATGCGGGAGAAGTTCCCGTTCCTGGAGCCCGGCGGACACCACTGGGTCGAGTTCGGGCCGGCGCTGGCGCGCGAGGACATCGAGCGGCAGATCGCCGAGCAGGCGCGCAAGGCGCGGCCCGGCAGCAGGCCGACGCTCTTCGGGTTCTCGGACGAGATCGCCTGCCGGCCGCCCATCGGCGAGGACGCGCGGGCGCTGGCCCATTTTCGCGCCTGGCTCGCGGAGCAGGGCCGCGCCGCCGCGGACCTCGGGGCCGCATCGCTTGATGAGATTGCGCCCATCGAGTCGCCGGCGGCGCTGCGCGAACGCCGGACGAAGATCGGCCCCGCTGCCGACCGCCTGTTCGCGCTGACGACGCGCTTCCGGCAGCAGTCGGCGACGCAGCGCCTTCGATGGCTCACCGAGAGCTTCCGCCGCCACGCGCCGCCCGGCGTCCTCACGACGACGCTCGTCGCCGACCACCCGTACTTCGGCGGCTCGGGGCTCGGCATGGGCATGGACAGGGAGAACACGACGTGGGGCGGGTTCCCGCTCTCGCTCGACTGGTTCAGCCTCGGCCGCGAGCGCGCCGTCGACGTGATCGGAATAGAGGACTGGCTCGGCCTCAACTTCATGTACGGCCCCGGCTCGACGTGGGAGGGCTTCCAGCTCCTCGGCTTCCAGGCCGCGATCTTCAGGAGCGCGAGCCGCGGCGAGCTGCCCATCATCGCGTGGATCACGCCGAGCGACGAGACCAACCTGCGCCTGAAGAGCGCCTCGGCGCTGTGCCAGGGCGCGAAGCACTTCTTCTACTGGACCTACGGCCCCACGGCGACGAGCACCGAGAACTACTGGAGCGATCTCAGGAGCGCGTACGACGGCATCGTCGCGATCGCGCGGCAGCTCGCGGGGGCCGAGCACATCATCGCGCCGGGCCGGCCGCGCGCGACGCGCGTGGCGCTCCTCTACACGCTGGCGAGCGACCTCTGGCAGCCCTTCGGCTACCTCCACATGGCGGAGCGGCGCCTGACGTACTTCGCGCTGATCCACGAGCAGTACCTGGTCGACATGCTCGCCGAACGCGACATCGAGGACGGACGGCTCCGCGACTACGACGCGCTCTACGTCGCCGATCCCTGCGTGCCCGCGAGCGTGTGCGCNNGCGAGCCGCGACGAGCACAACGCGGAGCACGACGGCCTTGCCGATGTCTTCGGCATCGCGCCGCGCGTCGAGGTCCGGGTCCAGCCGGGACGCTTCGACCTGCGCGGCGCCCTCAACGATCTTTCGTGGCTCGACCGCGTGCGCTTCGCGGCGGGCGGCGAGGATTTCGGCGCCCTCGGCATCAAGGCGAAGATCCGGCCGACGACGGCCGAGGTGACCGGCGTCTTCGCGGACGGCGCGCCGGCCGTCCTCGCGAACCGCGCCGGCGAGGGCGCGGCGCTGTACGCCGCCACCTGCCCGGCCGTGTCGTACGCGAAGGATGCGCGCTTCGTCCCGGCGGAGCTCCGGGAGAAGTGGCCCGCGGCGCAGCGCAATTTCATCGCCTCGGTCGCGCGCGAGAGCGGGGCCCCGCGGCTCGTCGAGCTTTCGCACCCCGTGGTCGAGGCGGGCGTCTTCGAGTCGGCGCAGGGCGCTGCGCTCGTGCTCGCGAACTTCACCTACGAGCCCATCCCGCGCCTCGAGATCCGCATGCCGCTCAAGGCGCCGCCCGCGCGCGTGCGCTCGCTTGTGCGCGGGCCGCTCGAGTTCACGACCGAGCAATCGGGCGACGCGCTCGCCGCACGCGGCTACGGCCTCGTGGCGCGCTGCGCCGTCGCCCTCGGGCTCGAGGACATCGTGCTCTTCGAGTGACGAAGAACGGCGGCGGCTCCCGCTCCTCGCCGCGGAGAAGCGCTCCTCACGGACGGAACCGCAGGGCGAACAGGTCGGCGTCCTTCATCACGAACCGCAACCGCACCGGCGTTCCGGCGAGCGTCGCGACGTCGCTCCCGCCCTTCCAGCGCACGACGAGCTCGATCGCATCGCCAACGAGCTCGACCGCGTCGGCGAGCGCGCGGCCGGGAAGCGGCGCGCCGGCCGCGTCCTGGATCTCCACCCTGATCGAGCCGGCCGCCGAGGTGGCGGCGTTGAGGACGAGCTCCCTGCCCGCGAAGATGAGCGGCGCCGTCGTCATCGCGCCGCCCTCGTACGGCGCGTGCACGCAGGCGGCGCCGTCGAGCCTGAGGCTCATGCGCTGGAGGCAGTGGGCGAGCTGCCCGTAGCGGCGCTGGACGTAGAACGACATCTCGCCCTCGCCGGTCGGCACGATGCCGTACGCCGGGTAGTTCGTGCGCGATGTCCAGTTCTCGAGGCCCGGGCCGGGCCGCAGGAAGCCCTCCATGAACGTCCGGTCGTAGCGCAGGCCTCCGCGCGTCGTCATGAACACCGCATCGGAGCAGTCGCCCGAGTACGCGGCCT
The DNA here is from genome assembly GCA_002402755.1 of Planctomycetes bacterium UBA4800. Lineage (GTDB taxonomy): Bacteria > Planctomycetota > UBA8108 > UBA8890 > UBA8898 > UBA8898. Next base: position 12,068 of record DHGK01000106.1, on the reverse strand, counting down.
CGCCGCCGAGCTTCTCGGCGGCGTCCGCCGGGACGACGCGCCGCCCCGGCATGAAGCGCGCCGCGAGCGCGAACGCGATGTGCGGCGCCCTGAAGTAGGGCCGCGTGCCGTTCGTGTAGAGGTGCTCGGGCGCCGTCGGGCCGTAGCCCATCGGCGCGAGCGCCGTCCAGTTCAGGAAGTCGGCCGACGTCGCGCGGCTGATCGAGCGCCGGCCGTTCTCCCACGTCCGGCAGTAGCACACGTAGCACCCCTCCTCGGCCGACCAGAAGGCGACGTTCTGCGAATCGAAGGCGAAGTCCTTGTGCGCGAGCACGGGCCCGTTCCCGAGCTTCCTCCAGCGGATGCCGTCGGCCGACGCGAAGGCCCACAGGCCGCTCGACGAGACTCCCGCGAGCGCCTTGAAGCGCTCGCCCTCCGGACAGCCCGGCCGCGCATCGAGGAGCGGCGCAAAGTTGTGCGAGAACGGAGGATCGCCCGCGAGGATCACGTTGTTGTCGCACGTTCCCGCCGCCTCGAAGAGGCCGAGCGCGGGTTTCGTCCACGCGATGCCGTCGCGGCTCTCGGCGTAGCACGTGACCTCGTTCGCCGAGCCGTCCTTGCCGGCGAGCGGCAGGCCGCGGTAGTAGAGCTGGTACAGGTCGCCGTCCTTGATGACGGTCGCGTAGCCGCAGTAGCGCCCCTCCCACGGCTTGTCGAAGAGGAGCACCGTCTCGCGCGGCACCGGCGTGCACAGCCTGAGCTCGGCGCCGTCGAGCGAGTCGATGAGATGCCGGTCGGCGAAGGGCTCGAGGCGCGAGCCGATCGTCCGCGCGGCCGCGATCTCGATCAGCGTGACCGACGCCGGGAGGGCCGTGAACGCGTATGAGACGCTCGCGCCGCCGCCCACGGGCCGCGTTGCGACGCATTCGAGCTCGGCCTTCGCGCGGTCGTGCCAGGCGTTCGAGTGCGCGGCATCGACCGTGTACACGCGCAGCTCGCCGCCCCTGACCGCCGCGGGCAGATCGGCGAACGCGACCTCGACCGGCCGCGGCACGCCGTATCGCTGCGCGTAGTTGACGACGAGCGCCGTGACGCGGCCCGTCGCCGGGTCGGTCGAGGCGATCGCCGTCAACTCGCCGTCCTCGGCCGCCTCGCAGGCGAGGCGCTCGGGCGCGAGCATCGCGAACTGCTTCATGACGTTGTACGCGGGCTTCGGCCGGTTCTCGGGCCCCATGAGCATCGCGTAGCTCCCGCGGAAGTCATCGTCGCCGTCCTTCACGTAGAAGAAACACGGCTTCTGGACGCCGAGCGGGATGAAGACGCGCATGACGGTGTCAGCGCACCACGCGGCCCCGAGCTCGCAATCGTGCGCCGGGTCGGGCCACCACGCGTAGTTCCACTCGGTGATGAAAAACTCCTTGACCCCGGCCGCGGCCTTCGGATAGTCCTTCAGGTACGCGCGCGTCGCGAGCACCTCCTCCGTGAAGATCCACGGCGGCTGGAAGTACTCGTGCCAGGAGATGAAGTCGAGCGGCAGCCCGTCCCGCTCGCAGCGATCGAGGAGCCCCCGCATGAACTTCTCCCCGTCGACGCAGTACCCGCGCTCGGGGCTCCGGTCCCACGGACCCGACGCGTTGCACGGCCCACCCACCCACGCGTTCGGGTCGGCCTTGCGGACGCCGCGCGCGCTCGCCGCGTAGAGCTTCAGGTACGCATCGAGCCTGTCGGCGCCCGGCCCCGGGTCGAGCCAGCCCGAGTTCGTCTCGTTCCACACCTCCCAGTACGGGACGCGCGTCCCGCGCTCGATCGCGTGCTTCGCGGCTTCATGGCACAGGCTCTCCCAGAGCGCGTAGTCCCTGGGAACGCTGTGGCGGTCGTTGTTGGGAACGGCATCGAGCACCTGCGGCATGTACGAGAGGCACATGATCGGCTCGGCGCCGCAGGCGCGGATGAAGTCGAGGCGCCGGTCCAAGTCGGTCCAGTCGTGGACGAGCGTCCCGTCGGGACCGGCCTTGAGCGCATTCGTCAGGACGTTGTCCATGCGGAACCAGCGCACGCCGATCTCCTTGAGCTTCGCCGCGGTGGCCGGCAAGTAGTCGGCCATGCCGCCGCCCTGCGAAAGGCCCGCGAACGGCCGCGGCAGCGGGCCCGTCGTCCGGGCGCACGCGACGCGAACGGGGAAGCGCTCGCGCGCGCGGCGCGGTTCGATCAGGCACAGCGCGGCCTCGTTGAGCTTCACCTCCTGCTCGCCGCCGGATCCCGGCCACACCCTGACCGCGATGGGAATCGCGTCGCCGGGCCGCGCGCTCGCCGAGAGGAGCGCCGTGCCGGGGTGGTCGTTGTCGCCGCGCTGCTGGAGCTCGCCCGCGACGTGGATCTCGGCGAGCTCGCCGGCCGAGAACCGCAGCCCCACGGGCGCGCCGGCCGTCGCGGCGCCATCGATCGTCTCGGGGATGACGACGGCGGTCCTGAGCCAGGCGGGCTCCTTGTCCGATTTCCACGTGTGGCCCAGGGTCACCTCGGGCCAGTCGCCATCGCCGGCGATATCGCGGGCCCGGGCGGGGTCGCGGCCTTTCTTGAAGCGCCACGCGGGGAATTGCGCCGCCGGCGGCGGCGCCGCGTCGGCCGCCGACAAGAGCGCACATGCAACCGTGAACGCGAGCATCGCAACCTCCTTTGCACGCGAGCGGCGACGGTCCCCCTGCCGGCATCGGCAAGGACTGCGCGCGGCTCGCCGTCATCCCTCCGGGGTCGCCAGGATCCGCCTCAGCCTCGCCGCCAGTTCCTTGGGCAGCCGCGCGCACCAGCGCGCATCGACGAGGCCCGCCGCCGCCAGGTCGCGCAGGTGCACGCGGTCCTTGTCGCGGAATGCGACGAGCTTCATCCGGACGAGCGCACCGAGGGCGATCACGCGAAAGGCCTGGTTCCGGACGGTTTCCGAGACCGCCGGGGCCGGACAGCAATCAGCGGGGCGCACCTTCTCCCCCGCGTACACGACGTGCACGGCATCGCGCGCGCTCGCCGCCGGACCGTCGAGGAAGAACTCCAGGGGCCCGGCGCGCCTCCGCACGAATCCCGCGCTCTCGAGGGCGGCCGCGGCGGCCGCGAGATCGCGGCGGCGCAGAAGCACGTCTACATCCTGCGTGTTGCGCACTGCCGCCGCATCGACGCGCGCAATCCAGGCGGCAACCGCGTTGCCGCCGACGATCGCGTAGGGAATCCCCGCGTCCTCGAGCGCCTTCGCCGCTCTGACAAGCCTGGCCCGCACCTTCTCCACGGCTCGTTCCATCCTTCGAAAAGAGAACGGCTTGAGTTTGGGCGAGGCCATGCGGCGATGCTACCATGGCGCGGCGCGGCGCTCAACGCGCCGCGTAAGCGGCGCGCGCGGCGCGCCCTACGCGGCGCCGGGCTCGTACCGTTCCGCCGCCTCCATCATCGCGTTGATGTTCGCGAGCGGCGAGCCGGGCGGAATGTTGTTGCCGTCCTGGACGATGAGGCCCCCGCACGGCGCGAGGCGCTCGAGCACGGCGCGCGTCGCGCGGCGCACGTCCTCCGGCGTCCCCGCGCGGATCAGCATGGGGTTGACGTTGCCGATGAGGACGACGCGGCCGCCCATGACCGCGGCGATGCGATCGAGATCGACCTGGTAGCCGAATCCCTGGAACTCGTCGATCTTCAAGTCATCGGCGAAGATCTCGAGGAGGTGGTCCGTCTTCCCGCACATGTGGAAGCTCGCGCGGCCGGCGAAGTGGAAGCGCAGCCGGCGCTCGGACGGCAGGACGACGTCGCGGTACTGCTCCGCGGACAGCGACACGGCCAGGTCGTCGGTCCACGCAAGGCCGCGCGGCTCGGGAAGATTCTCCTCGCGGCCGCAGAAGTCGAGCCAGGCGATGAGCTTGCCGGTGACGATGCGCAGGAGCTCGCGCACAAAGTCCGGCCGGTCGCACACCGCCAGGAAGAGCTCGGTCTGGCCCATGAGGTCGCCGGCGACGCCGAACGGGCCGTCCGTCGTGTGCGTGAGCGCGGGATTGCGCCCCGGGTGGAAGACGGGGCCGCCCTGAAAGCGCACGGGATACTCCTCGGCCGCCCGCATCATCGCGCGGCGGTACTCGACCTGGCGCGCGTTCAGCCCCGAGCCGATGAAGTCCATGGCCTCGAGGCGCCGGAGATCCGCGTCGTCCGCGACCCATCCCTTCCGCACCCACGGGATGTCGTCGTCGGGGAACACCACCTCGCAGCCCAGGCTGCCCGCCTCGAAGGTGTTCTGGAAATCCGTCCACGCGCCGACCCACGCGCCCGTGATCGCGTGGGCATCGGTCCGCACGTTTTCCATGAGCCACTTCTGGGCGAGAAGTTGCGTGCGCAGCATGGTCTCGGGGTCGCGGTAGTAGTCCTTGAAGCGGACGCCCACCCGCGGCACGAGAAAGCGGTGGGCGATCGCCGGAACGACCGGCACCCGGTCGGGACGCTCGAAGCGCCTGGCTTTCTCGATGCGGGCGCGCCGCGCCTCGATCTCCTCGATGGGAACTTCGATCTCGATCACGTCGGACATCGGTTGTGCTCGACACGGCCGCGGGCCGGGGCGCCCGGCGGCGGCGCGGTCATCGTCCCTCCGCAGTTTCCTCGTCGCGCGCGGGCAGCGTGCGGTACCAGGTCACGTACAGGATCGCGGCGAGCACGATGGCCGCTCCGGCCCAGGCCAGCGCCTGGCGCTTCAGGCCGAGCAGGCCGCAGAACGGGATCGCCGCCAGCGAGAACTGAAACACGGCGGAGAGAAGGCCGTTCAGGATGTCGATGGCGGGCATGCGGTCGCCGGCCGGGACCAGGCCGCGCGCCACGGCCTCGCGCCTGACCGGTCCCCAGAAGCCGAACGGCCGGACGCGCGCGTAGAACCGCACCAGGACGTCCATGCCCGCGGGCCTCGTCAGGAACGCCGCGCCGAGCGTGATGATGAGGCAGCCCAGGACATCGATGGGCAGCGTCACCCTGTGCGGCTGCCCCTGCACGGCGATGATTCTGAGGACGAGGAACGCGGCCGACGCCGCCATCGCGAGCGCGAAGCCCCGCGGCCCGAAGCGCCACCAGTGCCACCTGAACGTCGACGGGACGAGCACGACGGTCACCACCGCGAAGACCATGGTTTCCCACGCGCTCACGATGTCCGTGAACGCGATGCTCAGGCCGAAGCCGGCGAGCAACGCCGCGGCCGAGGCGACCTGGCCCAGGCGCACGAGAGTGCGCTCGGAGAGGCCGCGCACGAAGTAGCGCTTCAGGAAATCGTTGACGACGACCGAGCTCGTCACGTTGATCATCGCGTCCAGCGTCGACATGAGGGCGGCCAGCAGCACCGCCAGGATGAAGCCCCTGAGGCCGACCTGGAGCTTCCCCAGCACCTGCGGCATGATCTTCTCGCCGTCGACGACCGAGGCCGGGTCGAGCATGCTCACGCCGAGCACGAGCAGCGCGCTGGCGAGCACCCAGCGCGCCGTGTACCCCACCGTCCACACGCCGCTCGCCAGGGCCGCGTCGCGCGGGCTCCGCGCGGTCAGGAAGAACTGGAAGTCCCAGACGTTCGGGCCGGCGAGCACGCGGAAGATGCACCAGAACGATCCGGCGAGAAGGAGCGGCCCGAACGCGGCGAAGTGCCGGTAGCTTTCCGGCGTCGCATCCGTGAAGCCGCTCCAGAGTTCCCATACCGGCGCGAGCCGCCCCCACGCATCGGGTCTGGTCTGCAGGATCTCGGAGGCGGCGCCCGAGGAGATCGCCATGACCGCGAACACGGAGGCGCCGATGAAGATGAGGATCGTCTGCAGGATATCCGTGTAGATGACGCCGAAGAACCCGCCGAGCGTGACGTAGACGCCCACGACGGAGAAGATCACGATGCTCGCCTGCCAGCGCTCGATCCCCAGCACCTCCTCGCCGAACTTGCCGATGCCGACGGACATGAACGCGAGGTTGAAGATCATCAGGACGAGGAGAAACACGGCCGCGGCGAGGCGCGCGTACTCCGTGTCGCGGCCGGGCCCGAAGCGCACCTCGTTCCACTCGGCGAAGGTCATGACGCCCGAGCGGCGGATCCACTTGGCCTGGAACGCCATGTAGAAGCAGATGATGAACCAGCCCCAGTACAGGTGCGTCGCCCAGAGGCCCTTGAGCCCCACGTAGTACAGGAGGCCCACCATGCCCATGGTGCCGCCGATGTCGATGTAGCTCGAGCAGCCGGAGAGCCCGAGCATCCACCACGGGATGTTGCGCCCGGCGAGGTAGTACGAGTCCAGGCCGGCCGTCGCCCTCTTCTTGAGCCAGACGCCGAGCATGGCAAGAAACGCGAGGTACACGGCGACAATGGCGAGATCGACGGGGTGGAGCTTCACCTGGGGACCTCCCTGTCCTTGCAGAGGAGCGGGGCGATCTCGCTCGGCGTCGCGGCGCCCGTCGTCCCGAGCTTGTGAATGACGACCGACGCGGCGGCGCCCGCGAGCTTGAGCGCCTCGCGCAGCGAGGCGCCGGCGGCGAGCGCGCAGGCGAGATTCGCGCTGACGGCATCGCCGGCGCCGACGATGTCGATGGGCCCGCGGGCGGGCAGCGCCGGCACATGCTCGACGCTGCCGTCCGGCATGGCGCCGAGGAGCCCCTCCGGGCCGAGCGTCACGAACACGCGCGTCCCGCGGCTCCGGGCCAGATCCGAGGCNNAGGCCGCGGACCGAGGCGAGCCCCCCCGCGTCGGCCAGGCCCGCGAGCTTCGCGAGCTCCGTGCGGTTCATCTTGAGACACACGGGCGGCCAGCCCTCGAGGCTCCGGCGGCTGTCCGCCAGGACGAGCAGCCCCGGCCGCGCGCGCGCGATCCGGCCGATGCACTCAAGCACGCCCCGCGTCACGACGCCGGTCTCGGCCAGGTCGACCTGCTCGAGGATGACGAGCGCATCGACCTGCGCGGCCAGCGACTCGACGGCGTCGCAGATCCGAGCCTCGATCTCGGGCGGCGTGGGCGTCCAGTTCTTCGAGTCGAGGCGGTTGAGCTCGACGGGCGGCCGCCCCGCCTCGACGACGAGCGGCTTGCAGTACGTGAAGGTGCGCCGCGCCGGCGTCCGGACGAAATAATCGAGGCGCACGCCGCGCGTGCTTTCCAGCGCGCGCAGAAGCTCGAAGCCTTCCCCGTCCTCGCCGCAGAAGCCCACGGTGTGAACCGCGCCGGCGCCGAGCGCCTCGAGGTTGTTGAGGATCGTGCCGGCGCCGCCCGGCTGGCTCCGGACGCGCACGACGTTGTGGACCGGCAGGCCGGTCTCGAGCGAGGTCTCCGCCTTCGAGGGGTCGATCTCGAGGTAGCGGTCCAGGCAGAAGTCGCCGGCGAGCGCAACCCGCAGCGCGGCGTAACGGCTCGTGATCGCCAGGAAGCGCTCGCGCATCATGGCATGGCCTCCGCGACTGCGCGCCCTTCGAGGGCGGCGAGGAGATTGTGCGCGAACGCGACGTTGTCGCATTGCACGTAGCGCATGAGGGCGCCCATGCGCGAGAAGCTCTTGCAGAAGCGCAGGTAGTAGGCGGGGTTGTCCTTCGGCGGCTCGCCGCGTCGCCAGTCCCATCTCCCGCCGTCCTGAAGGTCGACGACGAAGATCGCGTGGTCCCGGACGGCCGGGCGGCCCTCGCCGATGCGGAGGTTGTTGACGGCGCTCAGGCTCTTCTCGAACACCTGGGGCGCCATCACGGCCGAGCCGACCGAGAGGACGACGCCGCCGTCCAGTCCCTCGACCGCGCGGCCGAAGCGCGCCGCATCGAGCCCGCCGGCGCGGCCGAGGACCGCGCCGTTGAACATGGGGTGATTCGTGATGATGTCGTAGCCGATGCCGGGGTGGACCGTCGCGGGAACGCCCAGCCGGAAGGCGGCGGCCAGCAGCGACGTCCTCTTCCACGGGTGGCGCACCTCCTCGCGGCCCGCGCGGAGCCCGTGCGCCCGCATTGCGGCGAGGAGCTCCGCCCGAGCGGGCGCGAGCGGATGCGCCGGCTCGCGCCTCAAGGACGCTTCGAGCTCCTCGGGCGCGGGCAGCACGGCGCCGTCCTCCTCGATGAACCGGCCGAGCGCCGCGCCCCAGCCCTCGCCGCGCAGCGCCCCCGCCATGAGGGCGATGTGAATGCTGCGGCCGGTCTCATCCCACGACCCGAACTTCCCGGCGGCCACGTTGCGCTCGACGCACTCCGTCGAGCGGCCGAGAAACGCGAACTCCCAGTCGTGGATCGTGCCCGCGCCGTTCGTCGCCAGATGCGTGACCCAGCCCCCCACAAGCAGCCTCTCGACGAGCGGGGCGGCGCCGTTCCGGACGAGGTGGGCGCCGTACATGAGCATGCAACTCGCGCCGCGGGTTCTTGCCGCGCGCAGGCGCTCGGCGCACA
>DHGK01000106.1:936-3612 GCA_002402755.1 Planctomycetes bacterium UBA4800 | reverse complement strand
GGATCCATGGAGACCATAGAGAAAGGATGATGGAGGCCGGCCGCGGGAATTGCAACGGCGGCGGGGGGCGCCGCGCGGCGCGTTCTTGCCTCGGATCCTCATTGCCCGCTGCCGGTGGGAAAGGAATGGCAGGGAGACGCGATCCGGAGTAGGATACCCTTATGGAAGCTGTGTACGTCGAAACGACCATCTTCAGCTACCTCGCGGCGCGGCCCAGCCGGGACCTCCTGATTGCCGCGCATCAGCAGACGACGCACGACTGGTGGTCGAACCGGCGTGCCGTCTTCGAGTGCGTCATCTCCCAGGCCGTGTACGACGAGGCGGCGGCCGGCGACGCCGACGCGGCGGCGAGAAGAATGGTCTTCATCAAAGGATTGCCGATGCTGGAGGCAACCGAGGATGCCGAACGACTCGCCCGGGCGATCCTGGAGAACGGCGCCGTGCCGATGCAGGCGGCGCGGGACGCAGCCCACATTGCGATCGCGACCGTCAACGCGGTCGAGTACCTCCTCACCTGGAATTGCACGCACTTGGCCAACGCGCAGATCATGCGGAAGGTGTCTGCAGTCTGCAACGCCGAGGGTTTCAGCATGCCGGTGATCTGCACGCCGGAAGAGCTGATGGGAGCGTAGCGCCATGTCGGAAGATCCTATCGTCGCCGAGGTCCGGTCAGTACGCGAACGTCTCGCTGCTCGTTTCAATTACGATGTGCACGCGATCTTCGACGATCTGCGGCGCAATCAGGCGACCACGGGGATGCGGCTCGTCCGCCGTGCTCGGACGAACCGGGCGGCTTCGCGCCCCCCGGATCAGGCCGCGCTCCATCCGGGCAGATGACGGCGGCGGAACGCACCCCATGATGAAGAGCGCCGTGACGCCGCAGCATCTCGCGCGGCATATCGAGTATCTGTGCCGCGAGGCCGGCGTGCGGCTCGCCGGCACAGGCGGCGAGAAGAAGGCGGCGGACTACGCGACTGCGGAGTTCTCGGCGGCCGGGGCCGACGCGTCGGTCGAGACGTTTCCCGTCAAGAGCCGCGCCGTCACGGAGGAACGCCTGGAGGTGTGCCTCGACGGCGCGTGGCGCACCTATCCCTGCTCGCTCTTCAGCAGCACGCCCGGCACGGACGGCAGGCCGGTCGAGGCGCCGCTCGTCTTCTTCGAGGCGCCGGCCGAGCAGGGCCGCGCCGACCTCTCCGCGCTGCGCGGCAAGGCGGTCGTGCACCTCGGCTGCCACATCGAATCGCGCGAGGTCTACCGCCGGCTGATCGAGGCGCGGCCCGCCTTCTTCATGTTCGTCGACGTGCGCTACCCCGGAACGCGCCCGCGCGCCGATGGCATGTTCCCCGCCTACACGCGCGACCTCGGCGCCGTCCCCGTCGTCAACGTCGCCTACCGCGACGCGTGGGAATGGTGCGTGCGCGGCGCCGCGGCGGCGCGGCTCACGGTCGCGGGCGGCATGGTCGGCGGCGTGTCCCAGAACGTGATCGCCGAGCTGCGGGGAGACGACCGGGACGGCGAGATCCTCTTCCTCGGCGCCCACCACGACACGCAGGCGGATTCGGTCGGCGCCGACGACAACGCGACCGGCGTCGCGGGGTTGCTCGAGCTCGCGCGCATCCTCGCGCCGCTGCCGCGCCGCCGGACGATCCGGCTCATCAGCTTCGGCGCCGAGGAACAGCTCTCGGTCGGCAGCGCCGAGTACGTGCGCGCCCGCCGCGCCGAGATCGCGCGCCGCGGAAGGCTCATGTTCAACCTCGACAGCTTCGGCTCCTGGATGGGCTGGAACGAGCTGGTCGCCAACGGCCCCGGGGCGCTCTGCGAGACCGTTCGGGCCGCGTTCGCCGGCCGCGGCCTGGGCGCCAGGATCGACGGCGGCATCATGCCGTACGCCGACCACTTCCCGTTCGTCGCCGCCGGCTGCCCCGGCGTGACGCTCATTCGGCCGAACTGCACCGCCGGCCGCTTCTTCCATCACCAGCCCGACGACGACCCGAGCCGCGTCTCGTGCGAGGGCATGGCGCGGCTCCTGGACGCGGTCGCCGACTGCATCGCCGACCTCGCGGCCCGGGCGGAGCTGCCCTTCGAGGCGAAGATCCCCGGCGATCAGGCGCGGGAAGCCGAGAAGTTCTGGGCGGACCTTTTCGGCGGGTGGAACCCGCGCTGAGGGAGAAACCGGGGTTCACGCCGGCGATGAGAATGTCATCGCGGCGCTCGCTTCTTCTCTGATCTCGGCGCGCCGGAGCCGTTCTCGGCGGCTTCGGGACGACGAAACGGGCCGATCGCATCGAGAAGCTTCTGCAGGTCTCGAACCGTCGCGGCGTGCGCCGGGGCTTCCGCCAGATTGCTCGTCTCCTCCGGATCGCCGTTCTCGTCGTAGAGCTCGGCGTTGCCATCGCTCCATCGCGTGAAGCGCCACCGCTCCGTCCGCACCGTCTGCCCGTAGGCGTTCCTGCCGCGGGTGACGAGCGTGTACGCGGCGGGCTTGCCGGGCCCCGCCGGGTTCTCCAGGAGCGGGCGCAGGCTCCGCCCGGCGAATGCGTGCGGCGCATCGAGGCCGCAGAAATCCGCTATGGTGGGATACAGATCCACCAGCTCCGCGAGCCCCCGGCTGACCGTTCCCGCCTGCGCCCCGGGCGCGGCGATGATGAGCGGCACGCGGCAACTGCGCTCGAACAG
>DHGK01000106.1:0-907 GCA_002402755.1 Planctomycetes bacterium UBA4800 | reverse complement strand
GCGGCCGACCTGCGCATCCATGAACGACACGCCGGCGCAGTACGCGCGCAGGAAGTCGAGGCGGTCCTCGTCGGTGAACGCGTCGAACGCGGTCTTGAACGCGCCCCCGGGCATGGAGAGCGGCGGAACCGCCGTGATGTCCGCCGGGTCCCGGTACAGGGTCAACGCGCCGGGCGGGTAGAGATCGTAGTACTTCTTCGGCACCAGGAAAGGATCGTGCGGGCGATGGAATCCGGCGCCGACGAACCACGGCGCGCCCGCCGCGGTCTGCTGCTCGATGGCGCGGATCGCGTGCAGCGCGGTCTGGCCGTCCGGCTGGTCGTCATCCGTACCCTCCATGGCGCCCACCGCGCACCACGTGAGCGCGCCGCCGGTGAGATTCCTGACCTCGCCCCGGCGCCCGGCGGGCGTGGGCTGGAACATCCGGGCCTCGTCCCACGATTTCCCCTCGTCCATCCAGCCGGCGCGCACCTCTCCCGCAGCTTCGCCCACGTGGTAGATCTTGCCGTACGACGCCGCGTGCCAGCCGTGCCGCCGCAGCAACTGCGGCATCGTGATGACGTCCGGCAGGTGCGTGCGGAACATCGCCGTGTTGTCGACCACGCCCGTCTGCTCGCATCGCATCCCGGTCATGAACGAGGCGCGACTGGGATTGCAGACCGGATACTGCACGTAGGCTCGATCGAATCGCACACCGCGCGCGGCCAGGCGGTCCAGGTTCGGGGTCTTCACCGCCGGCTTGCCGTAGCAGCCCACCGTGTCCCGCAGATCATCGGAGATGATCAGGAGCACGTTGGGCTTGTCCGCGGCAAGGGCGACCGGCGATGCTCCCACAAGGCCGACCAACAGCGATCCGAGAACCGTCTTCATGATGCACCTGCTCCTGGTTGCGGAGGTTGCAGCGCCG
>DHGK01000116.1 GCA_002402755.1 Planctomycetes bacterium UBA4800 | reverse complement strand
CGCCGTCGTCTCGGCCTGGCTCGCGACGCCGTGGATCCACCAGTCGTTGAGCTCGGTCCTGAGGACCGGGACCTTGTCTTTGTGGCGCGCCTCGATCCAGTCCGCGAACTCTTCGACCTTGCCGATGACGATCTTCGGATAGGCGTAGCGCCCCCCGATCCTCTCGGCTTCCGTCGCAACCGCGATGAGGTTCTCGGGGCCGACGTTATCGCCGGTCACGTAGAGCGCGAGAAACGCGTCGTAGGGATAGGCCGGGTCCTGCTCGAGCCCGCGCAGCCTGCCGTGATCCCATCCCCACCCGTAGCCGTCCGTGAGCTGCGTCAGGACGCGGCTCCCGTCGGGCGACTCCCAGTAGAAGAGGAGCGGCGTCCTGACGCCGCGCACGCCGTTGTTGGCGCCGATCTGGAGCAGCCGCACGCCGCTCCGCGCGAGGATCTGCGGCAACACGCGCGTGTGCCCGGGGACGTCGGTCTGCTTCGCCCACGCCGCGTCGACGCCGTAGCGCCGCGCGAGTTCCTTCGAGGGGTAGAGCGAGCGCGCGATGTCCTCCAGGCCGCAGAAGTAGCTGTGCAGCGTGAAGGGCAGCGCGTGCCACGCGATCTCGCCGCGCGCGATGTACCCCTCGAGCTTCGCTCTTCCGGCCTCGTCCTTGCGCCGCAGGATCTCCTCGATCATCCACGTGGGATACGTCCACACGAAGCGCCGCCCCGGGGCGTGCGCGCGGCCGCGGTCGCAGTACTCCTGGACGACATCGAGCATGGGGCCCGCCGTCCGCTCGAGCATCGCGTCGATGGGCTCCGTGTACCCCAGGTCGTAGTGGGTCTTCATGGCGACGAAGATCCGCCACTGCCGGTGCGGCCGCGCGACGCCCGCGCCGGACGCCGTCGCGCCATCCGCGGTCGCGAGCTCGACCGCGACCGCGGTGTCCTCCGCGACGGGCGGAATCCCGATCTCGAGCACGCCCTCCGCGCAGGCCGCCGCGCGCGCATCGAGTTCGGCGCGGTGCCCGCCGGCCCGGACGCGCAGCGTCCCGGCGCCGTCCCACAGGCCGCTCACCTTGACGTGCAGGACCTGCTGGAGCGCGCCGTTCTCCTCGCGGAAGAAGACGGTGTCTTCGACCGCCACGGCATCGATCGTCGAGGCGATCGCGCCCTCGGGATACGCGCGCAGCGAGAGCCCGTCGTACTGGAACCACGAGCCCTCGAAGTTCTCGATCGCGAGGAGGTTGTCGCCCGCCTGCAGAACCCCCGCGGGCACGAAGCAGTACATCGCCTGCACCTTGCCGTCCCTGGCCGTCGCGAAGGTCTTCGGTTCGCCCTGGTTGATGCGCACGGTGAACCGCGGCGGGTAGGCGTAGTGCGAGCGGCAGAGACCGATCTTGAGGAGGCACCGGCCGGCCGGCGCCTCCGCGAGCTGGAAATCGATGTAGAACGCATGGGCCGAATGGCCCGCCCACGCATCCATGGGGCCGGGGTGAATGTAGGGGAAGGCGGCCGCCGCATCGTCAACCCCCGCGCGGAAGCGCACGCTCGGGCCGAACGCCGCGCCCCACCGCCCCCAGCCGTCGGGCGCCAGCGCGAACTCGTCCGCTTTCTCGTCCATGCGTCCCACGGCCATGATCTCGACGGGCTCTCCGGCCGCGCACAGAACGCCCAGCGCCATTGCGAGAAATCCGGCGTGCATAGCTCCCTCCCTGCCGGCGTCGAGGCTATCCGTAGGCCCCGAAGCCGAAGAACCAGTGCTTCTTGGCGAAACGGTAGAACCAGCTTGTCTCCGGGATCGGCGCTCCCGGGACATCGTGGCTCGGACACGGCGCGCGCGCCGCGAGCTCGGCAAGACCCGTGCCGCGGCCGCTCGAGTCGACCGCGTTCTCTTCGCGCACGAGGCGTTCGAGCGCCGCGGGCTTCTCCATGAGAATGCAGCCGCGCGTCGCGGCGCAGGCCGTGTCGCGGAAGCGCGCGAGAAAGCGCGAGCGCGTGTAGAGCGCGTGCAGGTCCGAATCCGCGCGCACCTCGTCCCCGGCGAACTGGATCGGCGGACACGGTTCGATCAGGCCCGACGGCGCGATGTGGTGCGCGATGCCGACCGCGGCGGGGCACAGCGCCTTGCCGTCGTGATCCCAGTACGCGTCGACGATCATGAGGGGCGCCCGGCGCCGCACGTCGACGATGAACTGCCTGAGCCGGCGCACCTCCTCGCCCGAGAGCGCGAGCTCGTAGGCCGGATCCGGCCCCGACGGGCGGTAGATGTAGTACCAGAGATAGTGGACGCCGCGCCGCGCGAGCTCGTTGACGAACTTCTCCGATGCCAGGTCCTCGATGTTGCTCTTGCAGACGCTCGTCGCGACGCCCGTCACGAGCCGGTGGCGGCGGCAGCACTCCAGCCCCGCCATGCTGCGCGCGTAGACGTTCACGCCGCCCCGCCGCCGGTCGCTCTCCTCCGCACGGCCCTCGATGCTGACGAGCGGGCTCACGTTGCCGAGGGCACGGAGCCTGCGGGCGGCGGCGTCGTCGAGCAGAATGCCGTTCGTGAACAGCAGGAAGTAGCCGTCGCGGTGCGCGGCGAACACGTCCAGGAGCCCGGGATAGAGGAGCGGCTCGCCGCCCAGGATCCCGAAGAACGTCGCGCCGCGCGCCTTCGCGCCGGCGATGATCGCGGCCAGCGTCGCCGCGTCCATGTCGCGCGGGCGTGCGCTCCCCGTCGCCCAGCAGCCCCGGCAGCGCAGGTTGCACCGGTTCGTCACCGAGATGAACGTGAAGGCGGGGAAGTGCTCGCCGCGCGCCCGGCGCCGCATGAAGGCGTTGACCGCGCGCATGCCCTTCCAGCCGAACTTGTACAGAAAGGCGCACACGGCCCGCGGATCGGGCTCGGCGAGCAGGCGGCGCGCGAGGGTGAACAGCATGCCGTTATTGTAGCCCCATGCGCGGGAGGGCCACAACCGCGGGCCCCCGTTGCGGATTCGCGTTCCGGCGCCCACAATAGAGTGACAGCCGCAAGGAGCGGCCGGAGCGCGCGCGGCGCGCGAATGCGCACAGGGAAGATGACACGGAAGAACTCCGGGAGGAACCCATGGCGAGCGGCGTGACACGGCGAGGTTTCATCGGCGCAAGCGCGTGCGCGGGGCTCGGCATCGCGATGGCGCCTCGCGCGCGCGCCGCGGACGGCACGGGCGGCGGCAAGGCCAAGGTCGTCGTCGCGCACGACACGAAGGCGCTCGCGAACGGCGTGCCCGTGCAGAGCGTCGTCGATGCCATGGTGGCCAAGGTCATCGCGGGCGTCGCCGGCAAGAGCAACCCCGACGAGGCCTGGAAGGCCATCGTCCCGGGCAGCACCGAGCGCGTCGCCATCAAGTGGAACGGCCTCTTCACCAACGCCTCCACGCGGCCCGAGGTGGTCATCGCCGTCGTCAAGGGGCTCGTCCACGCCGGCGTGGGCGAGGACCGAATCCTCCTCTTCGACTTCTGCCGCGGCGACTACAAGAACCTCGGCTGGTCGCAGGTCCCCGGATTCCCGAAGGTGCGCTGCCTGGGCGCGCAGGAGGACGGCGGCTTCGGCCCGGAGGTCAAGGCCGGCGCCGTGACGACCAGGCTCGCGAAGCTCCTCACGGACTCGACCGATGTCCTCATCAACATTCCGCGCCTGAAGCACCACATACTCACGGGCTGCACCTTCGCGCTGAAGAACCACCTGGGATCGATTCCCAAGCAGGGCGCGAAGGACCTCCACGGCCATACCGAGAACATCGCCGACCTCAACGCGCTTGGGCCCATCAAGAGCAAGACGCGGCTCGTCGTGGCCGACACGCTGATCGGCATCTACGACAAGGGGCCCACGTACCAGCCCGGCTTCACCTGGGAAGCCTCCTCGATCATGGGCGGCACGGATCCGGTGGCCATCGATGCCGTGGGCGTCGGCATCCTCAAGAAGCACCGCGAGTCGCTCGGCCGCGCCTACAAGGAGCTCAAGCCGCCGGTCACGTACCTCGACCGCGCCCGGGAAATCGGTCTCGGCGTCGCGGATCTGGACAGCATCGAGGTCTCGCAGGTGTAAGGCGCCGCGGCCGGCGCGGCACGTGCCGGTAACGTGAAGTCCGGCGTTTCCTTCCTTTCATGCGAGCCCCGCGGGGCTCGCCTCCGCGCGGCGGCGGTGTACTCTTAGTATGGATTCGGAGGGAGAGGGAAGCGGTATGGCAAGCGCATGCACGCTGCCGGCGGCGCCGGCGGTGCTGCCGCGCTCGCGTCGCAAGAGGCCGCGTGCACGCAGCGACGCCTATGGATGACCGTACGGAGAAGACGCCGAGGAGCGTGCGTGTCCTGTTCGCGGACGACGAGCCCGCGATCCTGGAGACGTATCGCTGCGTCCTCGCATCTCCGACGGGCGTGCACGCCCCGCTGGAAGTACTCGACAGCATCTCGGCCGCGCTCTTCTACGATGACGCCGCTCTCTTCGGCAACGACGCCGCGCCCCCCGACGGCAGGCCGCCTGACTTCGAGGTGACGTGCTGCACGCAGGGCGACGAGGCGCTCCATGCCGCCGAGGCCGCCGCCGCGGACAACGCGCCCTTCGCCGTCGCGTTCCTCGACATGCACATGCCGCCCGGTTCCGACGGCCTCTGGACCGCCCGCCGGCTCCGCGCGCTCAGCCCCGACCTGCACATCGTCATCGTGAGCGGCTGCCTCGATATCGGCCTGAAGGAGCTCGCGCGGCAGGTGCCGCCGCCCGACAAGCTGATCTATCTCCAGAAACCCTGTCACTGCGACGAGATCCGGCAGCTCGCCGCCGCGTGCGGCGCCAGGTGGCGCGTCGAGCGCGAGCTCCGGTCCTCCCGCGCCCAGCTCGAGACCCTCGTCGAGCGCCGCACGGCGGATCTCAAGAAGGCGCTCGAGGCGGCGCAGGCCGCCGGCGAGGTCAAGCGCCAGTTCCTGGCCATGATGAACCACGAGCTGCGCACCCCCATGAACGGCATCATCGGCACGACGCAGCTTCTCATGGCCACCGCGCTCAACGAGGAGCAGCGCGCCTACGTCGGCTCGACCTACCGGTGCAGCCTGTCGCTCCTCTCGCTGCTCGATGACATCCTGGACTTCGTCAAGATCAACACGGGCACGCTCGAGCTGAACGCCACCGACTTCGATCTGCCGGCGTTGTGCCGCACCCTCGAGCGCGTGTTCAAGCCGCGATTCGACCAGAAGGGCCTCTCCTGGAAGCTCACGGTGGGCCCCGGCGTGCCCACGATGGTCAAGGGCGATCTCCTGCGCCTGCGCCAGGTGCTCACGAACCTCATCAGCAACGCGCTGAAGTTCACGGAGCACGGCGGCATCGACATCGGCGTCGCGCTCACGGGGCAGCGCGGGCGCCGGACGATGCTGGAGTTCGCCGTGACGGACACCGGCATCGGCATCCCGCCCGAGAAGCACGCCGCGGTCTTCGAGCCCTTCACCCAGGTCGACGCATCGACGACCCGCGGGCACGGCGGGAGCGGCCTGGGGCTGGCATTCTCCAGAAGCGTCATCGAGCGAATGGACGGCCGCATCGAGCTCGAGAGCCGGCCGGGCGAGGGCAGCACGTTCCGCGTCATACTCCCGTTCGCGCAGGCGGCGGAATCGGCGAAGGAGGCGCAGGCGGCGCCGGGAGAGAAATCCGGCGCTACCGCGACAGGATGAACGCCGCCAGGTCGTCGATGTCCTCCGGGCGCAGGTTCGACGTCTTTCCGTGCCGATCCCCGGCGTTGTGCACCGCCAGTACGTCCCGGATGCTCTCCGCGCGGCCGTCCGAGAGATAGGGGGCCGTGCGCCACGCCTCGCGCAGGGTCGGCGTGTCGAGCGCGACGCCGGCATCGCGCTCCCGCCCCGTGCCCACGTCGACGAGCCGCAGATCCGTCAGGTGCGGGCCCGAGTGGCAGTCCGCGCATCCCGCCTTCTCGAACACGGCGCGGCCCCGCTCGGCGGCCGCGCGCCGCGCCTCCCCGGCGAGGAACGGGCTCGGCACGGGTTGCATCGCCTTCAGGTACGCATCGATCGCGGCGGCCTCCTCCTCGGGCCTGACCGCGAACTGGATGTGCGTGATGCCCGCGCGCACGGCCTGCTCGGCCGAGGCCCGCACGCCCGTGATCATCGACGGGGGCGTCGCGTGGGCGAAGAGCAGGCTCTTGGTGTTGCGCGGGTTGCCGAGGCCGTCGTTCATGAGGTCCCAGTTCAGTCCGTCGACGCGGCCGTCGGGGTGGCAGCTCGCGCAGCTCTGCCACGCTTGGAAGCACAGCGCCGCATCGTTGAAATGCATCTCGCCGCGCCTGACCGCATCCGGCGGCGCCCCCTCGCCCAGTGGGAACGACGAGCCGCCGGCCCGCGAAGCCGCGGCAACGCCGGCGACGCCCACGCTGTCCGTGAAGTACTCGGCCGCGTAGACCTTGCCCTCGACGATGCACACCCCGCGCGGGCCGTTGCCGCGCAGCGCGACTCGGCGGCGGATGCCCGTCAGGAACGCGAGATCGTTCGGCACATCGGCGAGCGCCGCCGACACCTCCGTGACGCGGACGCCGGCCGCGGCCTTGCCGAGCCGCTCGTCGAGCGCCGCGCGGTCGATGATGCTCACCTCGTGCGTTCCCGCGTGCGCCACGCACAACCACGCGCCGTCGGGCGTGCACGCCGCACCCCACGGATTCGCCGCGCCGGCATCGACCTCGTCGAGGAGCACCGTCGCCGCGTACGCGCGGCGGGCCGCGTCGATCACCGTGACGGCGTTGGTGTTCATCCACCCGCGTTCGACCTGCGTCGTCGGAAGCTGGTAGCGGCCCAGCACGTGCGTCGCGTAGGCGCGCGTGCCGCAGGGGGACACGCAGATCCCGCGCACGCCGGTGCCGCCGTTCGGCAGCCGGATCGGATCGACCGCGGCTCGCGCCGCGGTGTCGATGACGCTGATCTCGGCGGCGGTATACGCGCCGTCGGCCGCGCCCGACGGCAGAAGGTTCGCGACGAAAAGCGTTGCGCCATCCGGCGTCAACGCCGCCGCGACGGGCTCGCGGCGCACCGGGATGCGCGCGACCTCCTTCCCCGATAGAAGATCGAGGCACTGCACATCGTTCGTGAAGCGGTTGCACACGTACAGGATTTTCCCGTCGGGCGACACGGCGAGCGCGGACGGCGTGTGGCCCGCCGCAAGAACGCTCTGCACGGCGCCCGCGGCGGCATCCACGACATGGACATGCCCCTCGAAACCGCCGGCGGCAACGTAGAGCCGCGTTCCGTCGGGCGCGAGCGCCAGCGCGGCAGGCGGTTCCCCGAGCGCGGTTCTGCGAAGCACCTTCCCCGAGGCGCGATCGACCGCCGCCACCGCCGAGCCCCCGTGTTCGGCCACGTAGAGAACGGCGCCCCCCTCGCCGGCAACGATGGCGAGCGGCGCGCGATACGCCGCGCCGCCGTTCTGCGCCGCGGCGGCGGCGCATGCCGCCGCGCTCAACGATGCCAGGACAATCCGCGTGATTCCTCGCACGCCCGCCTCCCCGGCGATCACTCGCCACGCGTGTATTGTACGTTCCGTCCGGGGGAGCCGGTAGGGCGGCGGTCTCCCCCGCATCGCCGCCCGTGGTACAATGCCCGGACACCGGCGCCGCGGAGGACCGCATGGCCGTCAAGGACAACTGGCGTCTCGACAAGGAGATCTGCTTCCTCAACCACGGTTCGTTCGGCGCGTGCCCCGCGGCCGTGCTCCAGGTCCAGCAGGCGCTTCGCGAGCGGCTCGAACGCGAGCCGGTCACGTTCTTCATGCGCGACTACTACGGGCTTCTCGACGAGGCGCGGCAGGCGCTCGCCGCCTGGCTGGGCGCGGACGCGGGCGGCCTCGTCTTCGTGCCCAACGCGACGAACGCCGTCAACGCCGTCGTGAATTCGCTCGCCCTGGAACCCGGCGATGCGCTCCTGGTGACCAACCACGGCTACGCCGCCTGCACGAACGCCGTGACATTCGCTGCGCAGCGCGCCGGCGCGCGCGTCGTCGTCGCGGATGTGCCCTTCCCCGTCCGCGGCGAGGACGACATCGTCGCGGCCATCCTGGCGGCCGCGCCTCCGCGCACGCGCCTCGCGCTCATCGATCACGTGACGAGCCCCACGGCCCTCGTGTTTCCCGCGGCGCGGCTCGCCCGCGAGCTCGAGGGCCGCGGCATCCCCGTCATGATCGACGGCGCCCACGCGCCGGGCATGCTGCCGCTCGCGCTCGATGCGCTCGGGGCCTCGTACTACACGGGCAACTGCCACAAGTGGATGTGCAATCCCAAGGGCGCCGCGTTCCTCTACGCGCGCGCCGATGTGCGCGATGGGCTGTATCCCACCGTCATCAGCCATGGGCTGACCTGGCCCACCGGCGACCGCTCGCGCTTCCACCACCTCTTCGACTGGCCCGGGACCTACGACCCCACGGCCGTGCTCACGCTTCCCGCGACGCTGCGCATCATGCCGGCCTTCTGCGAGGGCGGCTGGGACGGGATCCGGCGCGCCAACCGCGAGAAGGCGCTCCGGGCCCGCGAGTGCATCGCGCGCGGCCTCGACGTGGCGCCGTGCGCGCCCGATTCCCTCCTCGGCGCCATGGCGTCTTTCCTGCTGCCGCGCGGCTTCGGCGGTTTCCCCGCCGCGGACACGTGGATTCCGCCGCTCCAGGAGCATCTCTTCTCGGCGTACGGGATCGAGGTGCCGGTCATGCCGTGGAACGAGCGCGGCGTCATCGTGCGCATCTCGGCGCACCTGTACAACGAGGACGAGGACTACGCGCGCCTGCGCGACGCACTCGCGGCGATCGGGCGGCGCGCCGCATCGTGACGCCGGCCGGAGCTCAGCCCTTCCACCTGACCATCGCCCCGACATGCGCCGCGACGGCGAGCCCCAGGCCCTCCAGGCCGTAGCCCCCCTCGAGCGCCGAGACGACCCGGCCGCCGGCGTGCGCATCGGCGATCTCGAGGACAACGCGCGTGAGATCGGCGAAGTCCTCGTCGGTCAGCGTGAAGCCGCCGAGCGGATCGTCAATGCGCGAGTCGAAGCCCGCGGAGATGAAGACGATCTCGGGCTTGAACTCGCGCATCGCGGGAACCAGCGCATCGGTGAACGCGCCGAGGATCTCCGCGCGGCCCGCACCCGCCCCGAACGGCTTGTTGAGGATCATCCCCTTGCCCTTGCCCGCGCCGGTCTCGCCCGGCGCCCCCGTGCCCGGGTACCATGGCCGGCGGTGCGTGCTGAAGTAGAAGACCGACCCGTCCTCGTAGAAGATGTCCTGGGTGCCGTTGCCGTGGTGGATGTCCCAGTCGACGATGAGCGCACGGGCGAGCTTGTGCGCGCGCAGGGCGTACCTCGCGCCGAGCGCGACGTTGTTGAAGATGCAGAAGCCCATGCCCGCGCTCGCCGTCGCATGGTGCCCCGGCGGCCGCACGGCGCAGAACGCGCGCCGTCCCTTGCCGCCGCACACGAAATCGACCGCCGCCCGTACCCCGCCCGCCGCGCGGCGCGCCGCCGCAAGCGACGCGGCGCAGACCGAGGTGTCGCCGGTCGAGAGCTCGCCGGCGCCGCGCGCGATGTCCTCCTCGACCAGCGCCACGTACGCGGGCGTGTGGCAGGCCAGAAGATAGTCGTCGTCGACGAGCGGCGCGTCCAGGGCGACGGTCTCCTTGTCGAGCCCCGCGCGCGCGAGCGCCGCGTTGATCGCGTCCAGGCGCTCGGGTCGCTCCGGATGGCCGTACCCCGTCAGGTGCTTCTTGTAGACTTCGTGGTAGACGAAGCCCACCGCACGCGCATCCGCGCCGGCGTTCTCCCCCGCGGCACTCGCGCTCATGTGCGGCTCCTTTCTTAGGCTGTAGGCTGTAGGCTGTAGGCTGTAGGCTATAGGCTATAGGCTGTAGGATCCTGGACGAGGGGACACATCCTCCAACGAGTTCTCATACAGGTAACCGTTCACAGGACATCCCGA
>DHGK01000086.1:12283-21109 GCA_002402755.1 Planctomycetes bacterium UBA4800 | reverse complement strand
GCGAGGATTCTAATTGTAGCGATGCGGGGGATGGTGTCAAGGTAGGCTGGAGGCTGTAGGCCTGAAGGTAGACGACGGAATCTTGATGGGCGGCTTTGCCGCCCCGGAAAGGTGCCTTCGTCCTTCTTGAGCCTACAGCCTACAGCCTACAGCCTACAGCCTCCGGCCTCCGTCAGAAGTGAATCGCCGCGCCCAGGCCTGCGTGCGCCGCCTCGGCGATGGCTTCCGAGAGCGTCGGATGCGCGTGCACCGTGCGCGCGAGCTCCTCGCACGTGCACTCCATCTGCACCGCCAGGGTCGCCTCCGCGATGAGCTCGGTCGCGTGCGGTCCGATGATGTGCGCGCCGAGCACCTGGCCGTGCGCGCGGTCGGCGATGAGCTTGACCCAGCCGGCCTGCGCGCGCTCGATCATGGCCTTGCCGCTCGCCGCGAACGGGAAGCGGGCGACCGTGATGTCGATGCCGCGGTTCCGCGCCTCCTTCTCGGTGAGGCCGACCGAGGCCGCCTCCGGCTCCGTGTACGTGCAGGCGGGCACGGCGCCCGCGTTGACGGGCGCGACGGTGCGCCCGGCGGCGGTCTCGACGGCCGCGATGCCCTGGGCGGACGCGCGGTGCGCGAGCTGCGGGCCCGGCGTCACGTCGCCGATGGCGAAGATGCCGGGCACGTTGGTGCGGCCCCAGGGGTCGACGGGGATCCTTCCCTTCTCGACCACGATGCCGGCCTTGTCGAGGCCCGCGTCCTGGAGGAAGGCGCGGCGCCCGACCGCCACGAGCACCCTGGTGAACGTTTCCTCGATCGGATTGCCGGAGGCGGGCTTGAGCGTGACGGCGACCCCGCCGGGCCCCGCGGCGGCCGCGGCAAGCGTGGTCTCGGTGAGAATCCTGATCCCCTGCTGCGCGAGCGCCTTGGCGAGCTCGACGGACAGCTCCTCATCGCCCCCGGGGAGGACGTGCGGCATGAGCTCGACGACCGTCACCTTGCTTCCGAAGCGCGACCAGACGAGCCCGAGCTCCAGGCCGACCGCACCCGCGCCCACGACGAGCAGCCGCTCGGGCGCCGCGTCGAACGCGATCGCCTCGTTGCTGCTGACGATCGCCCTGCCGTCGAAGGGAACGTGCGGCAGCGAGGACGGCTCCGAGCCGGTGGCGATCACGATGCGCTCGGCGGCCAGATCCTCCGTCCCGGCGGCGGCCTCGACCCGGACGCAGCCCCCGCCGAGGAGCGAGCCCTTCCCGTTGAAGTACGCGACCCCGTTCTTCTTGAGCAGGCCGGCGACGCCGCCCGCCAGGCGCCGGACGACAGCGTCCTTGCGCTTCATGAGCGCGGGGAGGTCGACCGATGCCGCGCCGATCGCGAGCCCCTCTTCGGCGGCGTGCGCGAGCCGCCCGAGAAGCGTCGCCGCGTGCAGGAGTGCCTTGGTGGGGATGCAGCCCCAGTGCAGGCAGGTGCCGCCGGGGGCCGGGCTCTTCTCGATGAGCGCCGTCTTCAGCCCGAGCTGGGCCGCGCGGATGGCCGCGACGTAGCCGCCGGGGCCGGCGCCGATGATCGCGATGTCGAACTTCTTCACGAAGCCTCCTCTCCTGCGGGCCTGGAATCGGGCGCGGGGCCGGACGGCGGCGCCGCGTATTGATCAAAGGCCGCACGGGGCTCATTATAGAGTCTCCGGTCTCAGGTTGGAAAGGCGCCGCGCGGCGTGTGCGCGCGCGGCGCGTGTACCCAGAGGAGGCATGCATGCGTTCAGACATGGTGACAAAGGGCGTCGAGCGCTCGCCGCACCGCGGGCTCCTGCGTGCGACGGGTCTCACGGACGCCGATTTCGGGAAGCCGCTCATCGGCATCGCCAACTCGTACGCCGATATCGTGCCGGGGCACGTGCACCTCGCGCGCGTCGGCCGGCTCGTGAAGCAGGCGGTGCGCGAGGCGGGCGGCGTGCCCTTCGAGTTCAACACGATTGCGATATGCGACGGCATCGCGATGGGCCACGCCGGCATGAAGTACTCCCTGCCGTCGCGCGAGCTCATCGCCGACTGCGTCGAGACGATGGTCGAGGCGCACCGGTTCGACGGCATGGTCTGCATCCCGAACTGCGACAAGATCATCCCCGGGATGCTCATGGCGGCCGCGCGGGTCGACATTCCGGCCGTGTTCGTGAGCGGCGGGCCGATGGCGACGGGCCGCCTCCCCGACGGCCGGCCCTGCGATCTCATCACCATATTTCAGGGCATCGGCCGGCACGCGATCGGCGCCATGGACGAGCGGGAGCTCGAGAGCCTGGAACGGTCGGGCTGTCCGACCTGCGGCTCGTGCAGCGGGCTCTTCACCGCCAACTCGATGAACTGCATCATGGAGGCGCTCGGCGCGGCGTTCCCCGGCAACGGCACCGTGCTTGCGGCCGATCCGGCGCGCGACGCCCTCTATCTCCGGGCGGGACGGCGCATCCTCGATCTCGTGCGGGAGGACGTGCGCTTCCGGACGTTTCTCACCGAGGCGAGCTTCGACAACGCCTTCGCGCTGGACATCGCCATGGGCGGGTCGACCAACACGATCCTGCACCTTCTGGCGATCGCGGAGGAAGCGGGGCTCTCGTACGATCTGCGGCGTATCGGCGCCCTGGCGGGGCGGGTGCCGACCCTCTGCAAGGTGTCGCCCTCCAGCCCGTACCACATGGATGATGTGGGAGCCGCGGGCGGCATGTCGGCGATTCTGAAGGAGCTCACCCGCGTCGATGGGGTGGTGCACGCGGGCGCGCCGACCGTGGGCGGCGTGAGCCTCGGGGACGCCGTCGCGCCCGCTCGCATTGCCGACCCGGCATGCATCCGCCCGATCGAGAACGCGTACTCGGCGACGGGCGGGCTCGCGGTGCTGTACGGCAGCCTCGCGCCCGAGGGCGCGGTCGTGAAGACGGCCGGCGTGGACCCCGCAATGCTGGTTCACGCGGGGCCTGCGGTGATCTTCGAGAGCCAGGAGGACGCCTGCGAGGGCATCCTCGCCGGCAAGGTGAAGCCGGGCGATGTGGTCGTGATCCGGTACGAGGGGCCCAAGGGCGGGCCGGGCATGCAGGAGATGCTCTCCCCGACCTCGTACATCAAGGGCATGAACCTGGGCGACAAGTGCGCCCTGATCACCGACGGCCGCTTCAGCGGCGGTACGGCGGGTGCGTGCATCGGACACATCTCGCCCGAAGCGGCCGAGGGCGGGCCGATCGGGCTCCTCAGGAACGGCGACGTGGTGGCGCTGGATATTCCGGGGGGCAGGCTCGATGTCAAGCTCGCCGAGGCCGAACTTGCCGCGCGGAGAACGCGCTGGACGCCGCCGCCGCCGCGGACCGCGAGCCCCTGGCTCAGGCGCTACGCGGCGTTTGCCACGAGCGCGTCGCGGGGCGCGGTGATGCGGCGCCTGTGAACCGGGCCGGGGCTCGCGCCGGCGGCATTCGCGCGCATATAATCGGAGATCGTAACCGTTCACGGTTTTCTCGCCGTGTTCGGGAGCACACACGTGTCATCTGACGGAGAAGAAACCACAGAGGCACAGAGAGCACAGAGAGGAAAACGGAGAGAGACCGCCGCACTCCAGACGGAGCCACGTGACGTCTCACGTTCCGTCCTCTGTGGCCTCTGTCTTCTCTGTGGTGAATCGGAAAGAGCAGCACGAAGGACGCCTGAATGTGATGGTAACTGAAGGCGGAGATTCGCGTGTTCGGAATGTCCTGTGAACGGTTACCGGAGATCAAATGGACGCTGACGAGCGGCCGCACAAGCTGCTAAGCGAGGAAGAGCTCGCGGCGCTCACCGAGGGACTGGCGGCGCCGGCCCCGGCGGTGCTGGCGATATCGCCCTTCGTCAACGACCAGCAGGCCCTCGCACGGGCGCTGCGCGGGAGGGGATTCCGCGTCATCGCGGCGGCGCGGGCCACCTGGCCGGAGAACGCAGTCGCGCACGCGGCGGCGGCGATCGTCGCGGGGGAGCTGCTGCGGGAGGACCCGGGAGCAGTCGAGCGCCTTCGGGCCGCGCGCGCGGACCTGCCGATCTACGTCATCTGGGACGATCTCGCGTCGCCGCCGCCCGAGGTGCCGCCGCCCGCCGGCATCTGGGCGCGCTCGCTGCTCGCGGAGTGCGTGGCGATGCTGGGAGCGGCCGGAGATGCGCCGGCCGCCGCGCCCGGCGCGGTTCCCGAGGCGCGGGCTGCCGCAGCCGAGCCGCCGGCAAGCCCGCCGCCGCAGGCCGCTCCTGCCGGCAAGGCGTACACGGAGCTCCTGGAGGCGCTGCTTGCGCCCGCCTGCGACGCGCCGGCGTTCCTGCGCGGATCGCTGCGTTCCCTGCGGGCCTACTTCCGCGTTCCCGCGGCGGCGGTGCTGCTCCACCACGGCGGCTTTCTCCTGGAGATCGATGCCGAGAGCGCCGCGCTTCGCCGCGAGGCCGGGAGGTTTCTGATGGACGCGGGCCGCCGCGCGCTCTTTCAGGCCGTTCCCGCGCGGCTGCGGCCGAACGCGTTCGCCGCTGCCGATTACCTGCCGCTCGTGCGGGGCCCCACCGTGCTCGGCGCCGTTTTTCTGTTCTGGACGCGCGACGCGCCGGTTCCGGATTCCGCCAGGATCGCCGCGCTGGTGGGCTCGCGCTTGTGGGAGTTTCTCTGCCGTGCGTCGCCGGGCGCCGGCTTCGTGCCCTTCGAGACGTTCCTGGAACGGGCGCGGTCGTACGAGGGCGTGCTGCTTCTCGGGGCGCCTCTTGGAGAGGATGCGATCGAGCGCCTGCTGGCCCCGGGCGGGTTCTGGACCCGGGAGCCCGGCGGCGCGGTCCTGTGCTGCCTGGCGCGCGCGCCGGCGGAGACTCCCGGCGCGCTCGGCGAGGACTTCACGGGCTTCACGACGCGGCCGGGCCGCCATGCCGACCTCGGCGCGTGGGTGCGCGCGCACGCGGAGGTCGCGGCCGAGCTGCGCCAGGCCGGCCGCAGGGGCGTCCTGCCGGCGTGACCGGGGAGTCCGCCGGGGGGAGTCCGCGGGCGGGAGGGCACCGCGGCGCGGAAGGGCGCCGGCGGCGCGCAATGTTACGGGAATACGGCGCCGCGTTCGTGTTGCCCGGCCCCGGGCGGAGTGTATACTTCGATAGCGGATGGGGATGATCCGTGCGCGTGAGAAGGGAAGTGCCGTCGGATTCGATGGCGCCGGTTGGAGAAACGTACATGAGGAACCCGGGGAATCACGGCGTGGCGCGCGTGCGTCGACTCGCGTGGGGAGCGGCATTCGTCCTGGCGTGGGCATGCGGATGCTCTCAGTCCGAGCTTGCCAGGAAGGATGACGAGATCAAGACGGTGACGCAGCGCTGGCAGCAGTCCGAGACGGCGCGCGCCGCGCTGTGGGTCGAGAAGACCCGGCTCGCGGAGACGCTGAAGGCGCGCGAGAGCGCGCTTGCCGCGGCGTTGCAGGCGTGCGAGAAGGCCGGCAAGGAGCTCGCGCAGCGGACGGCCGAGGTCGCGGAATGGGCGAACGCCGTCAAGCGCGCCGAGGACAAGAGCTACGACCTGGAGATGAGCTACGAGACGCTCAGCGAGCGGATCAACGAGCTCACGCGCGACATCGAGGAGCGCAACGGCCGCATCGCGGCGCTCAAGCAGGCGGGGACCGAGCTTGAGAACACGATGCGGGTCAACGCCGAGGATGCCGCGCGCACGCTCGCGGACCAGACGGCGAAGACCGAGGCGGCGCACGCCGAGACGGGCCGCATGCGCTCACTGGCCGAGAGCCTGGATGCCGAGGGCAAGAAGCTCAAGGCCAAGAACGCGCAGCTTGAGCGGGAGGCGGTCCAGATCCCCGAGCTGAAGACGCAGATCGCCGCGCTGGCGAGCGCCAAGGGAAGCCTCGAGACGCGGCTTGCCAAGGCGGGCAGCGATGTCGAGTTGTTCCAGCGCCAGGCGGCGGGCATCAAGGCCGCGGCCGAGGCCGCCGGCACCAGCATCGCCGTCGGCGAGACGGGCTTCAGCGACTGGGAGGTCCTGAAGCGCATGGCGGCCAACCGCTGGGAGCGCGCGCGCAAGGGCTCGTTCGCGGGGGACACGGTGGACTGGGTGATCGCGGGCGCCTGCGGCGCGATGCTCCTCATGCTCGCGCTCTGGATCGCCGCGGTCGCGAGCGCGGTGCGCCGCGGCCGGCGAATCGCGCGCACGGCGGTCGATGAGAGCCCGACGAAGGTCATCAAGGAGACGTTCGACGAGGAGCCCATTGAAGACGATCTCGCGCTGCCGGATGCGCCGGCCGCTGATGATCGCGAGCCCGTGCCGGAGGAATACCTCGACGCCGCGGGCGAGGAGGAAGCGGCCGCCGAATCGGTCATGGCGCTCGATGCGGCGCCGGAGCACGAGCTCCGCGGCGGCGATGCCATCGCGCGCGGAGACCCGGTGCCCGCCGCGGAGCGCGCCGCGCCGGCGAAAGGGGCGCAGCCCACGCGCCAGCTCAGGGACGACGCGATGATCGGCGAGCTCAGGGACGTCATCAACAAGAAGTTCGACGAGCTGCTCAAGGGGTAGCGCGCCGCCCGTACGCCGTCGGACGCCGCCGCCGGCACGGCGCGTCTTGCGCCGCCGCGCGCGATGGATGACAATCGCGCTGGTTGCACGCGATGTCGCCCATGGATGCCCACACGCTTGCGGTTCTGGAATTCGACAAGGTCCGCGATGTGCTTGCCGCCTTCGCGCAGACGGACCTCGGCCGGGCCGCCGCCCGCGCGCTCGCGCCGCTCGGGAGCGCGGCCTGCGCCGCCGCCGCGCTCAGGGAAACCGAGGAGATGGCGGCCCTGCTGCACGGGGGCGCCCGCCTGGCCCTGGGCTCCCTCCGCGACGGCTGCGCGGACATCGAGCGCGCGCGCGGCTTTCATCGGCCGCTCGAGCCCGATGAGCTCGCGGGCATCGCCGCCCTCGTCCGCGCCGCGGAGCGCGTGAAGGAGCTGTGCGGAGAGCGCGCCGCCGCGGCCTGTCCCCATCTCCACCGCAGGACCGCGGCCGCGCCGCTGCCGGCGGATCTGCCCGGCCGGATCGAGGATGCGGTCGATGCGCGCGGGCACGTGCGCGACTCCGCCTCCCCGAGGCTCGCCCAGCTCAGGGAGCGGGCGCGCGTTCTCCGGGAGACCCTGCGCGACAAGGTCGCCGCCATGCTGCGGCGCCCGTCGGTTGCGCGCGTCCTGCAGGAAGAGCAGCCCTCGATGCGGAACGACCGCTACGTCCTGGCCGTCAGGAGCGAATGCCGCGGCCAGTTGCCGGGCGTGATCCACGGCTATTCCCAGAGCGGCGCTACGGTCTACGTCGAGCCCCAGGAAATCGTCGTGGAGGGCAACGAGCTCGGCGACGCCGCCGAGAGCGTGCGGCGCGAGGAGACGCGCATCCTCCTGGAGCTGACGCGCGTCATCGTCAACCGCGCGCCCGAGATCCGGGCCGCGCGGGATCTGGTCGCGTGGGCCGACCTCACCTATGCCAAGCGCGAGCTCGTGAGGGTCTACGAGTTCTGCGTGCCCGCGATGGCGCCGGACCACGTGCTCGCCGTCTCGCGGGCGCGCCACCCGCTGCTCGTCTTCTTCCACGTCGCGGGCGACCTGCGGGCGCCTGACCTCCCTGCGATTCGCGGCAAGGTGATGCCGTTCGACCTGGAGCTCGGCAAGGAGGTGCTGATGCTCATCGTCACCGGGCCGAACACGGGCGGCAAGACCGTGATGCTGAAGGCCGTGGGGCTCCTCGCCGTGATGGCGGCGTGCGGCCTGCCCATCCCCGCCGCGCCGCCGGCGCGGATTCCGTACTACGCGCGGGTCTTCGTCGACGCGGGCGACGAGCAGAGCCTCCAGCAGAGCCTGAGCACGTTCTCGGCGCACATGCAGCACATCGTGCGGGTGGTCAACGAGGCCGAGCGCGGCGACCTGGCGATCCTCGATGAGCTCGGGGCCGGCACTGACCCGCTGGAGGGCGGCGCGCTCGGGGCGGTCGTGCTCGATCACCTGCGGGGCCGCGGCGTGCATACGCTCGCGAGCACGCACCTGGGGCTCCTGAAGCAGTACGCGTACACGCACCGGGAGGCCGCCAACGCGGCCATGGAGTTCGATCCCGCGGCGCTCGCGCCGACGTATCGCGTGCTTCTCGGCGCGCCCGGGCAGTCCTGCGCGCTGCTCGTGGCCGAGCGGCTCGGGCTCCGGCCCGAGCTGATCGCGGCTGCCAGGGAGGCGATCAAGAACCCCGAGCCCCAGGAGGTCGTCATGCGGCGCATGGAGGAGGCGCGCCGCGCGGTCGAGGTCGAGCGGCGCGGCGCGCAGAAAGTCAGGCGGCGCCTCGCCGTGATGAAGGGCGCGCTCGCCGAGAAGCTCAGGGACGCGGACGATGCCAGGACGCAGGCCGGCCGCGAGGCCGACGACGAGGTCGAGCGCAGGGTCAGGGCGCTCAGGGATGAAGCGCTCGCGATCATCCCGAAGCTCAAGAGCGTGCCGCCGCGGTTTCTCCCTCACGTCGCGGCGCTGGAGAAGGCGGTCGAGACGATGCTGGCCAGGACTCCGCTCGGGGAGCGGCGGGACGCGATCGCGCGCGCCCTGAAGGTCAACAGCGAGGTCTATGTCCCCGTGCTCGGCGAGAAGTGCCGCGTGGTGCGCATCAGCAAGAGCAAGCGCAGGCTCACGGTCAGGGCGGGCGCGTTGGAGGCCGAGGTGGGCTTCGATGACATCTCGTGGATGACGCCGCAGGGGGAGACGCTGGCGGGGGAGTGAGGCCGGCGGCGGGCGTGTGCCGTGCATCGACGGGCCTCGGCCGATGCACCGGAATGAGGGAAGAGGCCACGAAGACACGAAGAGTCTCGGGTGCAAC
>DHGK01000086.1:0-12275 GCA_002402755.1 Planctomycetes bacterium UBA4800 | reverse complement strand
CTTTGTGGCATCGTCCTTCCGTCTTCCCCGGATCCGAGGGGTAGCCGCGCGCATGGAAGACGAGATTGCCACGAAGACACGAAGGCACGAAGGGTCTCGGGTGCAAACTGAGCGCGCGGCGGTTCAGCGCTGATGCGTGGTGCCTTCGTGCCTTTGTGNNNCCCGGATCCGAGGGGTAGCCGCGCGAATGGAAAACGAGCGAGCCGCGAAGCCGCCAGGGGGCGCGGGCGCTTTCCCCCGCCGCGGTCTTCTGGTAGACTGACGGCGTCAAGGACCGAGGTACGGAATGACACCCGAGATACTTGCTCCGGCGCAGGATGCCGAGCGCCTGATCGCGGCCGTCGAGGCCGGCGCCGATGCGGTGTACGTGGGCATCAAGACGCGCAAGGCCCGCCGGCAGGGCGCGGACTTCACCATGGACGAGCTGGCGCGCGCGGTCGCGTACTGCCGCCAGCGGGACGTCAAGGTGTACGTGGCGCTCAACACCGTGATCAAGGAGCGCGAGCTGCCTGCGCTTGTGCAGTGCGTCGCCGCCATCGGCGCGCAGGGCGCCCACGGCATCATCGTCCAGGACCTCGGCGCGGCCGCGCTGGTCAAAGAGGTCTGTCCGGACCTCACGATGCACGCGAGCACGCAGCTCGCGGTGCACAACATCGAAGGGGTGCGCGAGGCCGCGCGCTTCGGATTCTCGCGGGTGGCCCTCGCGCGCGAGCTCACGGCCTTCGAGGTGCGCGAGATCGCGCTCGACAGCCCGGTCGAGCTCGAGCTCTTCGTGCACGGCTCGCTGTGCTACTCGATGTCCGGGTTGTGCCTGACGAGCAGCTTCCTGGGCGGGCTGAGCGGCAACCGCGGGTGGTGCACGCAGGCGTGCCGGCGGCCCTACCTGGTCCGGGGCGCGCATCGCTACCCGTTCAGCATGGCCGATCTCTCGTGCGCGCTCGGCGCCGATCTCCTGCGGTCCCTGCCCGTGGCGGCCTGGGTGATCGAAGGCCGCATGCAATGCGCCGCGTACGTGCGCGCCGCGGTCGCGGGCTATCGCGCGATCCGCGACCGCACGGATGCGAACGCGGGCGCCATGCTCAAGGCCGTCAAGACGCGGCCGGTGACGCGCGGATTCCTCGGAAACGCGCCCGCGGCGAGCCTGGTGTGCCCGGACGTCCCGGGCTTCCCGGGTACGTTCGCGGGCCGGGTCGGGCGCGTGGCCGGCGGAGAGGCGGAGGTGCGGCTCGCGGCGGACGTGGCCGTGGGGCAGACGCTCAGGGTGCAGGGGGCGGAGAACGAGACGGACGCGGGATACTGCGTGACGCGCCTCCGGGCCGGCGGGCGGGAGGTCCGGAGCGCCGGCGTCCGGCAGCGCGTGATGCTGAACGTCCCCCGCGGCACGGAGAGGGGCGACCTCCTGTTCGTGGTCGCGCGAGAGTCCCGCGGCACGCGGCGGCTGGATGCGAACGCTCCGCCGTGGCAGCGCAAGGCGCAGGCGCTGGCCGTGAAGGCCCGCGCGGTCATCCGCGGCCTGACGGTGCCGTGCGATCCGGACGTCGACGGGACGCTCACCCTGCAGACCGATGATCTCGCCGTGGCCCGCGCCGCGCCGCGGGGCGTTGACCGCGTGATGCTCGTGCTCACGGACCGCATGATGCACGAGATCACGCCGGCGGCGATCGCCAGGCTGCCGGCCAGGGTCGGCGTCGCGGTGCCGCCCGTGACGCTGCCGCCGCGGCTGGAGAAGGTGCGCCGCGAGCTGCGCACGCTCCACGAGTGGGGCGTGCAGCTCTTCGAGATCAACAACGTGGGCGGCTTCGGCCTCGTGCCCCCGGGCGCGCGCATTCAGACCGGGCCGTTTCTCTACGTCCACAACCGCGCGGCCGCGGCGGCCCTGCATGCGCGCGGCGCGGAGCGCATGGTGTTTCCGCTCGAGGGCGACGCCGCGACGCTCGAGGATCTGGCCTCGCTCCTGCCGCGCATCGAGGTCGTGGCCTTCTCCCACGTGCCGCTCTTCGTGTCCCGCGCGGTGCCGGCGGCCAAGTCCGGCTACGATGTGAAGGACTGCCGGAACGAGCTCTTCCACGTGACCCAGCGCGATGACCTGGTGACGGTCTACTCGCGGCGGCCGTACTGCATCTTCTCCAGGATCGAGCCGCTGGCGCGGCTCGGCGTGCGCCATTTCAGAATCGTGCTGGCGGGCACGCGTTTCGCGGCGGGCGACACGGCCGCGCTCGTCAGGCGCTTCCGCGACCGCGCCGATGTCGCCGGCGCCACGCCGTTCAACATCGTCCACGGGCTGAAGTGACGGCGTCCTCCCGCGTGACGGGCGCGTGCATATTCGGTGAACCCATGGCCCCCGGGCGCCATCGCGCCGGCAGAGCCGCAATCACGCAGCGGACGCGTTCATTGCACGCCTCGGCGCACGGGTTTACCGGACATGGACCGGACATGCACCGGATATGCACCCGGGCGCGCAGCTCTTGCCCCGCCCTCGGGGAGCGGGTACATTCGCTTTTTCTCAGGCCCGGAGGACCGCCATGCAGAGCGACGTGCGCCGGATCTGGCGTTATTCCCGCGAGGTGGGCGCCGACCCCGCGATCGTGATCGCGGGCGGGGGGAATTCGTCGGTCAAGACCCGCACCGAGCTGTGGGTCAAGGCGAGCGGCTACGCCATGGGCGCGATGCCGCCCGAGGGCATGCTGCGCCTGGACATTGCCAAGGTGCGGGAGCTGCTCGCGGCGCGCATCCCGGGCTCCACGCGCGAGGCCGCCGATGCGCACATCGCGCAGCGGCTCCTCGACGCGCGCATCGATCCGCCCCGGCCGGACATCCGCCCGTCGGTCGAGGCGGTCATGCACGCCGCGATCCCCTACAAGTTCGTGATGCACACCCATCCCGAGATCGGGGCGGCGCTGACGTCGGCGGCCGGGGGCCGGAAGGCGGCCGAGCGACTGGGGCTGCCCCCGTTCCTGTGGATCGAGTACGACGATCCGGGGCTCCCGCTCGCCAGGCGGGTGGCCCGGGAGATCGCCGCCTGCCGTGGCGCCGTGCCGAAGGTGATCTTCCTTGCCAAGCACGGCATGATCGCCGCCGGCGATTCCATTGCGGAGATCAAACGTGTGACGAACCGCGTGTTCGCCGCCGTCCGGCGCGAGCTTGCGCGGCCCGCGCGCCGGCGGGCCATGGCCGCGGCGTTCGGGCGTCCGGCCGCCCGGCTGCGGCCGCCCGGCGACTGGGAGACGTGGGAGAGCATCATCGTGCCGACCGTGCGCGGCGCGCTCGCCGGCAGGCGCCAGGCCGTGTTCGCGTGCCGGAACAAGCTGCTTGACCGCGCGCTCGCGGGCGAAAGGGCGCGGGCCATCCTCGCGGCCGGCCCGCTGTATCCCGATCTGCTCGTGTACTGCGGCGTCAGGCCGCTCGTCGTCGAACTCCCCTGGGACAAGGGCGCGGCGAAGGTGCACGCGGCGCTCCGTGATCGCATCGCCCGCTTCCGCGCGGCGCACGGCGCGGACCCGCAGATCGTGCTCATTCCCGGCTTCGGCATGACGTGCGCCGGCCGCACGGCGGAGTATGCGGAGACCGTCCGAGAGCTCTTCCTCCAGGCCCTGCGGGTCGGCGAGTATGCGGCGGCCTTCGGCGGCGCGAGCGTGATGACGAGGCGCGAGTACGGCTACATCGCGCGCTGGTCGATGGAGGCCTACCGCCGCAAGCTCATGGAGAAGGAGCGGGGGCGGTTGCGCTGCGAGGGCGTCGCGGCCATCGTGACCGGCGGCGCGCAGGGCGTCGGCCGGGAGATTGCCGAGGGCCTGCTCGCCGAGGGCGCGTGCGTGACGATCTGCGATGCCAACGCCGAGGGCGCCCGCCGCACGGCCGAGGAGCTGCGCGGCCGCGCCGGCGCGCGGCGCGCGATCGGCGTGCCCGCCGACGTGACCGACGAGAATTCCATGCGGGCGGCCGTGCGCGCGACCGTGCGCGCCTTCGGCGGCCTGGACCTCATGATCGCCAACGCCGGAATCCTGCGGGCCTTCAAGATCACGGAGTTCCCCGCGGAGGCGTGGCGCAGGATCATCGACGTCAACCTGGTCGGCGTGTTCGTGAGCGCGAAGGCGGCGGCCGAGGTCATGCGCTGGAACCGCGCCGGCGACATCATCCAGATCAACTCCAAGACCGGCAAGAAGGGCAGCAAGTACAACTCGGCCTACGCGGCCGCGAAGTTCGGCGGCGTGGGCCTGGTCGAGAGCATCGCGCTGGACCTCATCGAGGACGGCATCAAGGTGAACGCGATCTGCCCCGGCAACTTCTTCGACCTGCCGCTGTGGTCGGCGCCCGGCGGGCTCTTCGACCAGTACCGCGCCAAGTACGACAATGCGCCGCGCGAGGAGGTCCGCAGGATCTACGAGCGGCAGATTCCGATGGGCCGCGGCTGCACCGTGCCCGATGTGCTCAGGACGATCTTCTACATCATGGAGCAGGAGTACGAGACCGGCCAGGCCTACAACGTGACCGGCGGCCAGGAGATGCGCTGATGAGCTCGTTCGAACGCTACCGCGCCTTCGACTACGAATTCCCCGGGACGACGCTCGCGTGGCAGCTCTCGGGCCGCGGGTTCGAGAGCCTGCGCCTGGCCGAGCTGCCGCGCCCGAAGCCCGGCCCGGAGGACGTCGCCTTCCGCGTGGACAGCAACTCGCTGTGCTTCTCGGACACCAAGGTCGTCGCCGCGGGCCCCGAGCACCCGCGCCTGGCGGGCTACGACATGGCCAAGGACAAGGTCGTCCTCGGCCACGAGATCTCGATCGCGCTGATCGAGGTCGGGCCGAAGGCCCTGCCGTCGATGCGGCTCCACGGGCGGTACATCGTCCAGGCGGACCTGTACAAGTACAACACCGCGGTCGGCTACGCGGTGTGGGGCGGCATGCTGCAGTACGGGGTCTTCGACCGCCGCGTCCAGGAGTACCTGATTCCGGTCGAGGGCGACATCGGGTACTCGACGGCGTCGCTCGTCGAGCCGTGGGCGTGCATCGAGGCGTCCTACGCGCGCTGCGAGATCCTCCCGGCCGACGAGACCTTCTGGGTCATGGGCGGGGGCGGGCCGATGGGCCAGATGCACGTCTTGCGGGCCCTCGCGATGAAACGCGCGGGCGCGCTGCCGGCGCTGCGCCATCTGATCATCTCCGAGCCGAGCCGCGAACGGCTCGATGCGGTCGGGCGGCGTCTGGAGGACATCGCCCGCGATGCGGGCGTCGCGCTCGTCCTGCTTGACCCGACGTCGCCCGCGTTCGACAATGAGATGCGGGCGGTCGCCCCGAACGGCGTCGACTACTGCGTCGCCTGCGCCCCGGTGCCGCAGGTCGTGGTGGACTGCCGCAGGTATGTGGGCCGCTACGGCGTCCTGAACGTGTTCGCCGGGCTCAAGCGAGGCACGGGCCCCGTGAATCTCGGCGACATCCACTACGATCAGCACACCGTGACGGGCAACACGGGGTCGCGCCTCCTCGACATGCAGCGGGTGCTCGCGAAGGCCGAGCGCGGAGAGCTCGACACCGACGCATCGGCGGCGGCGGTGGTCGGCATGCGCGAGGCCGACAAGGGCCTCAGGGCCGTTGCCGAGGGGACGATCACCAACAAGATCGTGCTGTATCCGCAGCTTCCGGACCTGCCGCTGACGCTGCTTGCGGATCTGCCGTCACGTGCGCGGTTCGACGGCGGCACGGCCGCCGAGCTGAAGGCGGGGCGATGGTCCCGGACGGCCGAGGCGGAGCTTTTCGATGCGTTTCTGCGGCTCTGAGCGCGGCGCGCCGGCGCGCCGGGAAAGGAGCGATGACCATGCGCGTACCGGTGGCGATCACGGCGCTGGCGTGTCTGTGCGCGTTGGCCGGGCCGGGACGCGCGGCGGCCGCGAAGCCGGGCGCCGTCCGGCTCATGCAGGCGGAGCGCGCCCTCGCCGACGCGCTCAGGCAGCGCAACGTGCAGGGGCTGGTCGCCGGTCTGGAGGCCTGCGGGCAGGAGGACACGCTCGATGCCCTGCAGGTCGTCCTCAAGTACTACGCGGCGGCGGAGGATCTGTCCGATGCGGACGTGGGCCTCGATGACCGCTTTCGCCTCTTCACGGCCGCGGCCCGCTGCGTGGCGAGGCTGACCGACCAGGAGGCCCTGATCGCCGTGGGACGCTTCGCCGTCGCGGAGAAGCACTGGGCGGCGCGGTATCTCCTGGCCGCCGCGGCGCGCGCGAATCCGAAGCTCGACACGGTGAAGCTGAGCCTGGACATCCTGAAGGCCGAGAAAGACCCGCGCGTCGTCGTCGAGGCCGTGCGCACGCTGGGCGTCTCCCGAAAGAAGGAGGCGATCCTGCCCCTCATCGACTACTGGGAGGCGCTCGAGAAGAAGATGGGGAGCGCCAGGCCGACCGTGAGGGCCAAGGGCAAGGGGGCGATGGCGGGATACCGGACGCCGGAGTGGGACCGCGTGCCGGTGGCGCTCCAGGACGCGCTGGCGCGGCTGTGCGGCCGGGTGATGGCGATGCCGGCGCTGTACCGCAGCTTCTACACGGCCCACGCCGCGAGGATCGACCCGACCAGGCCCGTGGAGGAGCCGGCCGAGGGCCGCAGCGTGATCTTCGGCCTGGATCTCACGGGCAAGAACATCGCGTTCGTTCTGGACGTGTCCGGCAGCATGACGACGACCGATCCGCTGCCGCTCGACGGCGGCCCGCGGCCGCGCAGCGTGACGAGGAAGGACGGCGTCATCATCGACGAGAGCCGCGAGCGGATCTTCCGGGCGAAGGAGGAACTGGTGCGCGTCATCCGGGATCTGCCGGACGACAAGTCGTTCAACATCATTGCCTATTCCAGCGACGTCAAGCCCTGGAAGGAGAACCTCGTGCCGGCGGACGCGGCGCGCAAGCGCCAGGCGATCGACTTCATCGAGAGCCTCAGGGCCGAGGGCATCACCGTGACCGACATGGCCCTGGAGTACGCGTTCGAGGATCCGATCGTCGACACGATCTACCTGATCACGGACGGCGCGCCGACGCACCAGGGGTCGGTCGGCCCGGGCCTGCCCGCGGATGCGCCCAGGCTCATCGCGGAGATCCTCGCGCGGGCCAAGGTGCTCAACTTCCGGCGGGGCGTGCGCATCTTCACGCTCGGGTTCCCCGGCGCGGAGGAGGACTTCCTGAAGAAGCTCTCGCAGGAGCACAACGGCAAGTACCGGCCGATCAGGTGAGGTTGCGCGTGGATGCGATGCGGATTCTCGGCGGCGCGCGGACGCCGTTCGGACGCGCGAAGGGGGCGCTGGCCTCGTTCGGGCCGCTCGCGCTTGCGCGCGCGGCGGCCGAGGAGGCGCTGGCCCGCACGGAGACGGCTCTCGAAGACGTGGCGGCGCTCGTCCTGTGCACGGGCGCGGCCGCAAGCTTTCCGCCGTACCCCGCCCGCGTGCTCGCGCACGAGCTCGGCCTCGCGCCCGACCGCCCCTGCATCGCCGTGCTGGAGGATGCCGTCGGGCCGCTCGTGGCGCTCGACCGGCACCTTGCGCGCGGCGGCCTCACGCTCATCATCGGCGCGGATTCGGCGAGCGCGGCGATCGGGAACCAGGAGGCCGGCAGATCGATCCTCGACCGGATGAGCACGGATCCGGACACGGGGCTGCTCCTCGGCGACGATGCCGAGGCGGTCGCGCGCGCGCACGGCCTGCGGCGCGACGCGCTCGATTCGATCGCGATCGAGAGCCACACGAACGCGGCGCGCGCCCGCGAGGAGGGCGTGCTCGGGGCCGAGCGCGTGGGCTTGTTCGCCGGCGCGGACTTCGAGGAGCACGTGCGGGACGACCAGTGCATCGTCGCGACGGCCAGCGCGCAGAAGTTCGCCGCGGCGCCGGCCATGAAGAGCCGGCCGGGGAGCGTGACGACCCACGCGAACATCGCGCTGCCGTGCGACGGCGCCGCGGCGATGCTCGCGGGAGCGGGGCGGCGCGGCGCCCTGCTCCGCCGCGTCGTCGTCGCCGGCGCGCGGCCCGAGGGCTCGAGCCTCGGCGCCGCCGTCGCGGCGGTGCTCGAGGCTGAAGGCGTCGCGCTCGGGGATCTGCAGGCCCTGGAGCTGCACGAGCGGTCGGCGGCGCACGTCGCCGCCGCGCTCAAGGAACTCGGGTTCGGCATCAGGCAGAAGCTCAACCGCGCCGGCGGCGCGATCGCGCTCGGCCACGTGCCGGGGGGCACCATGCTCAGGCACCTCCTGTGCCTGCGCGCGCGGCTCGAGCCGGGGGGGCTCGGCGTGGCGGCCGCCGCCGGCGGCGGGCTCTGCGGCGCGGCGCTGATCGAGGGGGCCGAGCGGTGAAGACGGCGTGGCGTGCGGGCGACATGCGGGACGGCGCGAAGACGCTGGCGCCCGATGCGGGCGGCGAGCCGTTTCCCGAGGCGCTCGCGCGGCTCGAGGGATTCTCGGGCACGATCGTCGTCGAGCTCGCGGGCATGGCGCCGGAGGATTGCGCGCCGGCCGTTGACGCGCGCGAGGCGGAGGCGCGCGGCGAGGAGGAGCGGCGCCTTGCCGCGCTGCCGGGGCTCACCGTCGCGGTCGTCGAAACGGCGCTCTGCGGTCTTGCGGCGACCCTGGCGCTGGCGTGCCGCGCCAGGGTGGCTGCGCCCGAGGGCGCCATCGCGCTCATCGAGGCGAGCCAGGGGCTCGTTCCCGCCGGCACCGCGCTGTGGCGCCTCCGCGAGCTGTGCGGCATGGGCGAGGCGATCGGCATCGCGGTGCGCGGGGCGAGGATCGAAGCCGCCCGCGCCGCGGCGATCGGGCTGGTGGATGCGCTCGCACCGGCGCAGGTCCTGCGCGACACGGCGGCGGCGATGGAGCCCCCCGCGCGCCGCCCGCCGCCGCGGCTCTTCAGAACGCGTCTCGGGCGCAGGCTCGTCAGGCGCCAGGCGCTCGGCGAGCTTGCGGCGCGCGCGGCGCCGCGCGCGGCGGCTGCGGCGGTGCGGCTTCTCTTCGAGGAGCCGAGCCCCGCGAGGGCCGCGGCCGCGATCGCCGAGCTTGCGGCCGACCCCGAGCGCCGCCAGTTGCTCCGGTTCGAACACGCCAAGGCCGCGCTGCTCGGCGGGCCGAGGGCTCTGCCCCGGCGCGCGCTGGTGCTCGCGGCCGAAGGCGGGTGGCAGTGGGTGTGCGCGCTCGCGCAGCGCGGCGTCAGGGTCAGGTGGTGCCTCCGGGACGCGCGTGCGCTCGGCGACGGGCTGTGCTGGATCATGCGCGACACCGAGCGGTACGCGCCCGAACGGAAGGAGCAGGCGGCCGCCTGCGTGTCGG
Source organism: Planctomycetes bacterium UBA4800 (assembly GCA_002402755.1). GTDB lineage: Bacteria > Planctomycetota > UBA8108 > UBA8890 > UBA8898 > UBA8898. The sequence continues at coordinate 2,997 of DHGK01000086.1, read as the reverse complement.
TGAGCGAGGAGCGCGCGGGGTTCGCAGGCCGGGACCTGGTCGTGACCGACGGCACGGCGCCGCTCGGCGCCGCCGAGCGCCGGCACCTTGGACGCGGCGCGGTGGTGCTGGTCGATCGCGGGAAGCGCGCGGCCGGCCCGAGCGGGGTCGAGGACGCCGAGGTGGCATTCGGCTACGATGCGCTGACGGGCCGCACGTGCGTGCTGCACGGCCGCAGCGAGCGCGCCGCGGCGTTCCTGCGCGGCCTGGGATTCATGGTGCTCGCGAGGAACGACGCCGAGCCGGTCTTCAGATGCCTGAGCACGTTCGAGACGCGCTGGCGGCAGTTCCGCGAGGGCGGCGTGGGGGACAGGAAGATACTGGGGTCGCTCCAGGCCATGGGCTTCGCGACGAGGGAGACGGCGCGCCGGCTGCGGGCCCACGGTCCGGCCGCGCGCGCGACGCCCGACATCGCCTACGAACTCGTCTGCGCAATGTGGAGGGGGTTGCAGGGAGTCGATCCGGCGGCCGCCGAGCGCATCGACCTGGCGCTTGTTCTGGAAACCGGCTTCCCGGCGCATCGCGGCGGGCCGCTCGGGTTCCTGGAGCAGGTGAAGGCGCGCCCGGGCGTTCTGCGCGAGATCGGGCTGGCCGACCAGGCGGGGTTCTGAGGGTCCGCGCCGCATTGACACGCCCGCTGTTTTCTGAAACCATGGCGTGGTCGCGGGCGGCGCGCGGCGTGCGGGCCGCGGCGGGCCGCGGCGTGCGCGGCCGCTCGTTCCCGAGAGGAGGTTGAGAACGCCATGTTCGTCGTCCAATCGCCGGAAGTCGCGGTGCTGCTGTGCTTCGTCACGATGCTCTGCTGGGGCTCCTGGGCCAACACCCAGAAGCTCGCGTCCAAGGAGTGGCGGTTCCAGCTCTTCTACTGGGACTACTCGATCGGCGTCCTGCTGCTCTCGCTTCTCTTCGCGTTCACGCTGGGGAGCATGGGCTCGGAGGGCCGGACGTTCCTCGAGGATCTTGGCCAGGCGAGCGCCGTCTCGATCGGCTGGGCGTTCCTGGGCGGGGTGATCTTCAACCTCGCCAACATCCTGCTCGTGGCGGCGATCGACATCGCCGGCCTCGCCGTGGCGTTCCCGATCGGCATCGGCATCGCGCTCGTGGAAGGCGTGGCCGTCAACTACATCAACAATCCGGCGGGCGTCGATGGCGTCATGCTGTCGCTCGGCGTCGCCGGCATCGTCGCGGCGATCGTCATCAACGCGATCGCGTATCGCCGCCTGCCCGCCCAGGGCGAGCGCACCGTGGGGAAGGGCATCGCGATCTCGATCATCGCCGGCGTGCTCATGGGGCTCTTCTACATGTTCGTGGTGTGGTCGATGCCCGAGAAGAAGGACGGCGTCCTCGTCGATGCGGGCAGGATGTACCCCTACGCGGCCGTGGCGGTCTTCTCGGCGGGGCTCCTCGCGTCGAGCTTCATCTGGAACAGCATCGTCATGCGCACGCCTTTCGTCGGCGAGCCGGTGCCGTTCGGCGATTACTTCGGCAAGGGGAACGCGAGGCTGCACCTCATCGGCATGCTCGGCGGCATGATCTGGAACGTGGGCATGTCGCTGAACATACTCGCGTCCGAGCGCGCCAATCCCTCGGTGTCGTACGGCCTGGGGCAGGGCGCGACCCTGATCGCGGCTTGCTGGGGCGTGTTCGTCTGGAAGGAGTTCAAGGCGGCGCCGGCGGGCACCGGCAAGCTGCTCGCCGCGATGTTCGTCTCGTACCTCGCGGGGCTGGCGCTCATCATCTGGGCGCGGCTGGGCGCGGCATAGGCGCAGGAGCGGCACCATGCGGACACCGATCGTCATCGCCGGAAGCCTGAACATGGACTTCGTCGTGCAGATGCAGGCGCTGCCCGAGCCGGGCGAGACCGTGCGCGGCCGGGATTTTCAGCTCCTGCCCGGCGGCAAGGGCGCCAACCAGGCGGTGGCCGCGGCCCGATCAGGCGCTGAGGTGCACATGTTTGGGCAGGTAGGCAACGACCCTTACGCGGAATTCGTGAAGGATAACTTCAGGGCCAATGGCATCAACGTCGACGGCATTCTGACGGACCCGAAAGCAGCCACCGGCCTGGCCTTTATCTTCGTCGAAGGCGGCGATAACCGCATCTTGCTGGCCAGCGGGGCCAATGATACCTTTTCACCTGAACAGGTGGAGGCGCTGAGTGAGCAAATCCTGGCTTGCGATGCCGTTCTGCTGCAAAATGAGAACCGCGTCGAGACGCTTGCCAAGACATTCGCGCTCTGCAGGGGTAAGATGCCCATCTTCCTCAACCCGGCGCCAGCCATGGCTTACCCCGATGGGCTGATGGATGGGGTGGACTACCTCACGCCCAACCAGTCGGAGTATGAGTTTTACACCCAACGTTCCCTGGCCGACCTGGCAGATCTTGAAACCGGTCTTAAAGCCTTGCAAGGTTTAGGGGTTCGCGAACCCTTGATTACGTTGGGCACCCGGGGCGTGGCTTATTTGGACGCGGGCAGGGCGCAGCTTGTGCCCGGGTTTAAGGTCGAAACGGTGGATTCCACCGGCGCTGGGGATACATTCTCGGGCTGTTTTGCTTACCGACGCATGGTCGGTGATGATCTGCCTACCGCCATCCGCTACGCCCAGGCTGCTGCGGCGCTGGCCTGTACCAGGTTGGGGGCACAGGCTGCCATCCCCAGGGCGAGTGAGGTCCTGCGGTTTTTGGAGCAGAACGGGTAGAGGATTTCATTTTCATTTGTTGGGTGGAGCGACACAAGGAGAAAATTAATCAAGACCTTTAGGAGCGTAACCCAACAAAGATAAGCGTCGGGTTACGGTCCGTAAATTGGTCCTGATTCCGACATGCACGGTCCCTCCACCGCGACCTACAAGACAAGGTCAGGTTCCACTTTTGAACCTGGCGTTTGACAATATTGCTTAGTCTAAATTATTTGCTTGTCATTCTGAGCGCAGCGAAGAATCTTCCAGACAGGAGCTGCA
>DHGK01000117.1:2939-14656 GCA_002402755.1 Planctomycetes bacterium UBA4800 | reverse complement strand
GGTTCTCGGTGATGAGGTACTCGATTGCGCGCTGTTGCTCGCGGTTGATCCAGCCGGCGAGGGCGATGACCAGGAGGTGCCACGGTCGCAGAATCGGAGTCAACACCATCTCCTTTGCCATACGCCATAGGGCCGGCGGCATCAGACTCCGGTGAATCTGCGTGCCTTTCACCGTACGCCTCTGAGGCGCGACATTCGCGGCGTGCCGCTGATTCAGATCCAGTTCATGTGGTCACGAGGGCTGAGGCGGCGCATGAACATGCTCTTGTCCGCCTCTTCGTGATTGGTGATCCTCATGTTCTTCGAATCCCACAGCAGCTTGACGTTGGGGTGCATCATCGCGATATCGCCCAGGACGATGATCTCCGATAGCGGTCCGGCATAGTCGAAGTTGGACATGGCCTCCTTGTCTATGCGCCTGATGGCGTTTGTCCAGTTCTCGTGGTGCGTGCGGCCCATGCAGCGATATGCCACTTCCTTGGGCTTCGGCGTTGCACGCATCACTTCCTCCGGGATAATGCGCGCACCCTGGCTGTGACTGCCGACCTTGATCGAGGCATGCTCGCCGACGATGACCGATCCGCTGTCCATGAACGAGGCATCGCTGCCCGCTTCAAGATGCTTGGGGCGGGGATAGGGTATTTCGGGCCCCAAGTAATACTGCATTGTCACAGGCGGCATGTCGCCTCTGGCGCCGAACTCCCAGGTGATGACGCCTGCCTTGGGCAGCATTCCCGGACCTGGAGGAGTGTCGATGTGCGCATGCACGCTGAGCGGCACTCTCAGGTCCAGAGAGTAGTACGCGCCGTCCAGGATATGAGCGCCCATATCGCCGGTCACGCCGCTGAAGTGGCTGTAGCGGATCCATTCGCGGTTGATGTAGCCGATATTGAAGGGGATCATTTCGGCTCTGTTCAGGAAGAGATCCCAGTCGAATCCCTCCGGAATCGGCGAGGAGCCCGCGAGCGGCTTCGACGTCCAGTAGTTCTTTCGAGAGTATGCCACAACCTCCCGCACCTTCCCGATTGCACCGGCGTGCACCCAATCTCGGATCATTGCCGAGCTTGCGCTCGAGTGCCCCTGGTTGCCCATCTGGGTGACCACCTTGTGCTTTCTGGCCTCCTCCGTGAGCACGCGGACTTCCTTGAGGGTATGACAGAGCGGCTTCTGGGTATAGACGTGGATGCCGCGCTTGATAGCGAACATCGACACCGCGAAATGCACATGCTCGGGCGTCGCGATGTAAAAGGCGTCGATCTCCTTGCCGAGCTTGTCATACATGACGCGGTAGTCTTTCCAGAGCTTGATCCCCTGGAGGTTCTTTTTCCCCGCTATGCACTTCTTGTGCCTCTGCTCGTCGACGTCGCACAGGGCAATGACGTTCTCGCGACTCGCGAGATAATCGGCGTCAGCCGAGCCCATACCGCCCACGCCGACGCAGGCGATATTCAACTTGTCGCTCGGCGCGGGACCCGCTCTCAGGATAGTGAACGGAGCGATCGCGGCTGCCGACGACGCCAACGCGATTTTCTTGAGAAAACGGCGCCTCTTGATTGTCATCACGATTCCCTTTCTCTTGAAAGACCGATGCATGTGCTCTCGTGCTCAAGTCTCTTCGCAAGATGGAGCCCATGGGCGTCCTATCTCGAACCTCATTGTAAATCAGTGATCGTCAGGTGCAATGGGTGGCCATGTCGTCAACTCCAGAGATTGTCGGGGGCTTCACGGCTGAGGAGGTCGGTTGCGTTCGCGAGTGTGCTGTCGGTAGGCGTCGCGACGGTGCGATTGACGTTGGTATCGGAGGAGCGCGTGCAGTCTCGGGAGTAGAATGAGCGCACGCGGAGGTCAGGACGGCTCGCGTGCGCGTGTGGTAAAGAAACTGTGCGCCGTGAAAAGGCGGCGATTCTCAGTGGGTGCAAATCGCACCAGGCGGCGGGTCGCGCCAGCCGGTACCTTCCGGAGACAGCAATACGGCTTCGCGCTGCCCGCCGGCAGCCCCCTGCGAGAGAGCATGAATCAGGCCCTCCTCGATCAGACCGGCGCGATGTGGTGGGAGGAAACGCTTGATCGGCTGTTAGGCGATTGAGGACCTGCCCCTGCCGAGAACTCCGCCCGCAACCGGCGGCCGTCCTCGGGCCGTGAAGACGCGACGCGGAAGAGGCGCCGCGAGCCTCGATCCGCGCCGCCGTCAATGCGCCTGCAGCAGCCGCAGCAGCTCGCGGTCGAGCGTGCGGCCCTTCCAGTCCTCGTACGCGATGTCCGCCCGGCCCGAGTCGAGGATGCCGAACGGGCCGCGGAAGTTCCAGAGGGCCCAGCCGATGCCGTGCCCCTTCAGAATCTCCAAGACGTCGCGCATCCACGCCGTGAATACCGCGTACGGGGTCTTGTTGAAGCAGCCGCACTCTCCGCAGTGGACGCCGACCCCCTTGCGCGCGATTGCGGCCCACGGCGCATAGTGGCGCTCCAGGCCCGCGCGGTCGAGCTCGACCGAGCCGTCCGCTTTCAGGAGCGGCCACGCCGGCATGGGGAAGGAGCTGTTGCGGTCGACCCAGCCGGCGCGATAGTGCGTCAGGCGGCCGGGGTGATAGGCGTGCACGCTCTGCGCGACGCCGAGCGGCGCCAGCTCCTCCACGACGTTGTTGCCCACGTTCAGGCCGTCGACGATGATAATGCGGTCGGGGTTGGTCTCGCGGATCTTCTCGGCGGCCCTGGTCATCACGCGCACGTAGTCCTCGCGCGTCATGTAGCCCGCGCGCGGCGTCGGGGCCTCGTTGACGAGGTTGAAGCTCACGTCCTTCCTCGACTCGCCCTTGTACCTGTTCGCGAAGAGCTCCCAGTGGAAGACGAAGGCGTGCTCGGCGGCCGGGTCGCGCCACAGGACGAAGGGCTCGCGCTCCGGGGCGTTGATGCAGTAGCCCGGCGCCCGGTGGAAGTTGAGGCTCACGTGGAGCCCGTGCTTCTTGCAGAGCTCGACGGCGCGGTCGACCTTCGCGAGCATGCGCTCGTCGATCTTGTGCATGTCGCCGGGCGACAGCGTGCGCGTCTTCCTCCAGTCGGCGTCGATCCACAGCCAGTAGTCCATCGGCAGCCGAATATAGTCGAACCCCCAATCCCTGATCCAGCGCAGGTCATCCTCGGCGACCATGCCCGCGCCCTCCTCGCCGCGCGAGAACGCCTGGAAGAAATTGACGAGGTTGAAGCCGCGCCAGCGCGGCAGCGCCGTCTGCGCCGGCGCCGCGGGAGCCGCCGCGTCGGCCGCCCGTGCGGCCCGCGGCAAGGCCAGCCCCGCCGCGGCCGCGCCCACGACCTTCAAGAACCGCCGCCGGGTGTCATTGTCCGCGTTCGCCATGATGTCCTCCTTGCGCTCGTTCGCCCGCCGGGTCCCCGGCCGGCCGCGTACACGGCGCGCCGGGTCTCCGCGCAGTCCCTGCATCAGAACTCGAAAGGCGCTCGTTTTCAATCTCCGGCGCGGCGCGCTCCTCCCCGGCCGATGCCCGCCGGGGCCTTTGCGACACTACGTGCGACAGACTCGCGCCGCCGACCTGCAGCGCATGAAGAAGGCGAGCTGCGCGGCCTGAAGGACGGACGGACCGGAGCGGCCGACGAAGCTTGACGCGGCCCCCGCGGCGTGCTATTATCTGCGCAGTTGCGCATATACGCAGATATGGAGGACGCGGGCCATGCAGGCTGAAGCCGCGGTGTTCAAGGTGCTGGGCGATCCGATCCGCCTGAGGCTGGCGGTGCTGCTCGCCGCCCGGGGCGAGACGTGCGTGTGCGTGCTCTCGCAGGCGCTCGACGAGCCCGACTTCAAGATCTCGCGCCACCTCGGGATCATGCGGGCGGCCGGGGTGGTCGAGGCCCGGCGCGAAGGGACGTGGATGCACTACAGGCTCGCGGCGCCGAGGCTGCGCCTGGAGAAGTGCCTGCAGGAGTGCTTCCGCCGCTGCTTGGCGGAGCACAGGACGGTCAAGGCGGACATGCGGCGCCTGAAGAAGGCGACCTGCGCCGCGTGAGGAGGGGCGGATGGAGAAGAAGATCACGGTTCTGTTCCTGTGCACCGGCAACGCCTGCCGCAGCCAGATGGCCGAGGGCTGGGCGCGGCATCTGCGGGGCGATGCGCTCGATGCGCGCTCGGCGGGCATCGAGACTCACGGCCTGGACCCCCGGGCGGTCAAGGTGATGGCCGAGGCCGGCGTGGACATCCGGGGGCACGCATCGAAGACCGTGGCCGACCTGGGGCCGATGGACTTCGATTACGTGGTGACGGTGTGCGGCCATGCGCACGAGACCTGTCCGCGTTTTCCGGGCAGGACGACAATCGTGCACGCCGGGTTCGACGACCCGCCGAAACTGGCCGCCGATGCGAAGACGGAGGAAGAGGCGCTCGCACACTACCGGCGCGTGCGGGACGAGATCCGGGCGTTCGTCGAGACCCTGCCCGGCGCCCTGAAGAATCGCCGGGAGACGTGAGGTGGAAGGCATGAGCTGCGGATGCGACAAGGAGTCTCCTCGGGATCCGCGCGGCGTGGTCCGCGAGGAATACGGCAAGATCGCCAGGGGCGGCGGGTCCTGCAGCGGCCCTTCTTCCTGCTGCGGAGGGCCGGCGGCCGGCCAGGTCGCGGCGGCGGTGGGCTACAGCCCCGAAGAGTTGGCCGGGCTTCCCGCCGGGGCCGACATGGGGCTTTCCTGCGGAAACCCGACGGCGATGGCGTCGCTCCGGCCGGGCGAGGTCGTGCTCGACCTGGGCGCGGGGGGCGGCTTCGACGCCTTCATCGCCGCGCGCAAGGTCGGCCCCTCGGGGCGCGTCATCGGCGTCGACATGACGCCCGACATGATCGAGAAGGCCAGGCGCAACGCGGAAGCCTTCAGGAAGTCGAGCGGGCTTGCGAACGTCGAGTTCCGCCTGGGCGAGATCGAGCACCTGCCGGTCGCCGATGCGACCGTGGACGTCGCGATCTCGAACTGCGTCATCAACCTCTCGCCCGAGAAAGCCCAGGTGTGGAGGGAGATCGCCCGCGTCCTCAAGCCGGGCGGGCGGGTGTCGGTCTCCGACCTCGCGCTGCTCAGGCCCCTGCCTGACGCGGTCCGCGAGTCCATGGCGGCGCTGGTCGGCTGCATCGCGGGAGCGGTGCTCGTCGATGAGACGCGCGAGATGGTCCGCGCGGCCGGGCTCGTCGACGAGGAGCTCAAGACCGCGCCTGACTACATCGACCGGATGGCCGAGTGGTCCGACCCGCTCTACCGCGAGCTCTCCGCGAAGCTGCCGCCCGGAACCAAGCCGAGCGACTTCGTGACGAGCCTCGACATCGCGGCGACGAAGCCGGCCGTGGTGATAGGAGCGTGACGATGGCAAGCGACGAACGCATCGCGCAGGAGGCCAAGGGCCTCAGCGGGTTCGAGAAGTACCTGACGCTCTGGGTGGCGCTCTGCATCGGGGCGGGCATCGCGCTCGGCAAGGCGGCCCCGGGCGCGGCGACGTTCCTTGACGGCCTTGCCGTGTACGCCGGCGACGCCCCGGTCGTCTCCATTCCCATCGCCGTGTGCCTCTTCTTCATGATGTACCCGATCATGGTGAAGATCGACTTCGCGGCGGTCCTGACGGCCGGCAAGAGCGTCCGGCCCGTCGGCCTGACGCTCTTCGTCAACTGGGCGGTGAAGCCCTTCACGATGTACGCCATCGCCGTGCTCTTCCTCGGCGTTCTCTTCCGGGGCTTCATCGGCGCGGATGCGACGGATCTGGTCAAGATGCCGCTCGGCCTCGACCTTCCCGTGGGCGCCGAGCACGGCGTGGGCAAGGTCGTGGCCGTGGAGGGCGTCAAGATGCTCGAGGTCCCGCTGTGGCGGAGCTACCTCGCCGGCTGCATCCTGCTCGGCATCGCGCCCTGCACGGCCATGGTGCTCGTGTGGGGATTCCTGGCCAGGGGGAACGACGGCCACACGCTCGTCATGGTGGCGATCAACTCGCTCACGATGCTGGTCTTCTACGGGCCGCTCGGCGGATTCCTGCTCGGCGTCGGCCGCCTGCCCGTGCCGTGGCAGGCGCTGCTGCTCTCCATCGGCATCTACGTGGCGCTGCCGCTCGCGGCCGGGTACGCGTCCCGGAAGCTCATCATTCGCGCGCGGGGAGAGGCGTGGTTCAAGGAGAAGTTCCTGCACGTCCTGACGCCGATCACGATCACGGCGCTCCTTGCGACCCTGGTCCTGCTCTTCTCCTTCAAGGGCGAGACGATCCTCTCCAATCCCCTGACGATCCTCTGGATCGCCGTGCCGCTCTTCATCCAGACGAACCTCATCTTCTGGCTCGGATACGGCCTGGCGAGGCTGCTCAAGCTCCGGTACCAGGACGCGGCCCCCTCGGCCATGATCGGGGCGTCGAACCACTTCGAGGTGGCCATCGCCACGGCGACGATGCTCTTCGGGCTGTCGAGCGGCGCGGCGCTCGCCACGGTGGTGGGGGTGCTCATCGAGGTGCCCGTCATGCTGATGCTCGTCAGGATCTGCCTGAAGACGGAGCGGTGGTTCCGCTGATGGCCCGGGCGACCGCGCTCGGGCTTGCGGCCATCGTGCTCTGGAGCACCACGGTGGCCGTGTTCCGCAGCCTCGCCGAGCAGCTCGGCGTGTTCTCGGCGGGGGCGCTCGCGTACATCGCGGCGGGCGCGATCGGGTGCGGCGCGCTCGCCGCGCGGGGCCGGCTCGCGCCGCTGCTGCGGGAGTCGAACCCGCGCTACCTGCTTGCGTGCGGGCTGCTGATGACGGCGCACACGCTGCTGCTCTTCTCCGCCATCGGCTTTGCCGAGACGCGCGTCCACGTCATCGTCGCCACGGTCGCCAACTACCTCTGGCCGGCGCTGACGCTGCTCTTCTCCGTGCTGCTCCTCGGGTTCGGGGCCAGGCGCGCCGGGCTTGCACTCGGCACGATCGCCGGCGTGAGCGGCGTCGTTCTCGCCATCTGCTCGGACGCGGCCGGCTTCAGGTGGGAGCTCGTGACGGGGTCGAGCGCGACCACGGCGCTCATCGCCGCGGGCGGCGCCGTGTGCTGGGCGCTGTACTCGGTCGCCGGCCGGCGCTGGGGCTCGGGAAGCGGCGACGGAGCAATGGCGGTCTTCCTGCTCGCGGCCGGCCTCGTCCTTCTGGTCGCGCGCTTCCTCCATGGCGAGCATTCGCAGGTGACGGGCCGCGTGCTCCTCGAGGCCGGCTACATGATCGTCTTCCCGACGCTGCTTGCCTACGTGTGGTGGGACATCGCCGCCCGGCGCGGCAACCTGGCGCTCATCGCCGCGGCGAGCTACCTGACGCCGCTTCTCTCGGTGGGCGTCACGTGGCTCTACCTCGACGTCCCGATCGCATCCATGCAGTGGGTGGGGGCGGGGCTCGTCGTGGCCGGCGCCGCGGCGAGCAAGCTGTCGGTGCGGACCGGTTCCGCCTGAACGCGACCGCGTCGAACGCCGCGGGTCGCTCGCGCCGGTGCGCGCCTTCGGGGCGCTACTTCGCGGCGGTTTCGGGGGCGGCCGGCGATGCCTCTGCCGTCTCGGGCGCCGGCCTGGAGGGCAGGCTGATCTCGATCTGGCCGTCCTCCAAGACGAGGATCTCCGCGTCCTGGTCGACGATGAGCTGCCGGCTCCCGATCCTGAACTCGTTGCCGGTCACGAGCACCGGCATCCCGTTCACGTGGATGGGAGACTTTCCGGCGACGCAGATCGTGCTGCCGTCGAAGCGCGTGACCTCGACGCCGCGCGGGACCTTGCCCTCCAGAAACGTCTCGAACTGGATCGTCCGGCCGTTCATCTCGACTATCAGGGCCGGACGGCCGGAGCCGCAGCCGGCCAGTCCCGCCGCACACAGGATTATGAGAACTCTCATGATTGCACCACCCCTTCGCTCCATCCTTCGACGGGAAGGGGCGGGCTTCTTTAGATGCCCTCGCGCGCGCGCCGGGCCCGGGGGCGGCGTCACACGTCCGGGCAGCCCGGAATCGGCGTGAAGGTCCTTCCGAGGGCGGGCGGCGGCCCGCCGGCGAAGAGGTAACCGAGGAGCGCCATGCAGTCCTCGAGCCGCACCTCGCCGTCGCCGTTGATGTCGAGAAGGGCGCGGTTCCCCGGGTCTTCCATCGTCCCGTCGCCGCACGGGAGGGGAGGGGCCGCGAGGCCGAAGAGGCAGCGCAGGAGCCCGACCGCATCCGAGACCGTGAGATGCCCGTCCTGGTTGGCGTCGCCGGGAAGCTGCAGGCCGCCCCCGAAGTCGTCGTCGGCCTTGCCGGGCGAGCCGTGGAGCCGGTAGCTGGGCCGCCAGGCCTCGGGCGCGCTCAGGTCCGCGTAGGCGTCACTGGGGTCGCGCGGGACGAGCGAGTAGCCGCCGCCGTCCGCCGGCAGATACCACGTGTCGGAGAAGACGAAATCGAGAATCGTGATGCCGGCGCCGTAGGCCAGCGTGATGCGATCCCCCGCGTTGCCCAGGCGGCCCTTGTACTGGCCGGCAATGCGAATCGACGAGGTCCTGTAGCGGGTCGCGAAGACGGACTGGTTCTCGACGACGACGATGTGCTCGCCCGGCGCGAGCATCGTGTCGGGGCAGTCGGCGAACGCGAACCGGATCCCGCCTGCGAGGCGCACGTCGCGCAGGTCGACCGGCTCGGCGCCGATGTTCTGGAGCTCCACGAACTCGAACTCGGAGTCCTCCAGCGGGTGGTACATGACCTCGGTCACGCGCAGCCCGCGCTCCTGCGGGGTCGCCTCGAGCGCCGGCGCCGCCGTGAACTCGACCGGCGCCGACCAGTGGCTCCAGCGGCCCGTCGCATCCATCATCTTCACGCGCACGCGGTACATCGTGCCCGGGACGATGGCGGTCATGGGAACCGTGATGTCGCGCGCGTAGGCGGTCGACTCGGCCTCCCACACCGCGGGAACCTCGTAGACCCTGGGAACAGCGGGGTCGAAGGGCGCGCCGGGCGGCGTGATCGCGCCGAGCCGCCAGCGCATGGCGCCGAACTGATCGCCCTGGGGGTCGCTGTAATCGCTCGCCGCGAACGTGAGGGCGTCCATGGGGAAGCCCTCGGGGCCCGTGTAGACCGCGGCCGGCGTTGCCGGGATCTTGCCGCCGTCGCCCTCGGCCACGGAGAGCTGGTCGAGGTACAGGGCGCGACCGCCTTGCGGCACGGCCGGTCCCGTGCTCCCCGACCAGGCGACGAACGCGAAGCGCTTCATGTCGGCGACCTTCGTCTCCATGGCGCCGAAGTCCTGCGTGCCGACGGCCGCCGGCGCGCCGCGCCAGCGGTCGCGGTCGGCCATCGCGAAGGTCTGGAGCCGCGCGGCCAGGTCATCGATCATGCGCTCGATGAGCTCCTTGGTCCAGACGAGGTCCCGGAACTCGCGCATGTTGTTGCGGTACGCGACCCTGAAGGGCTCCCTGCCGGCGCCGGACCAGATCGCGGCCTTGGAGTAGTCGATGCCGCTGTTCCAGTTGGGCCCCCAGCTCGCGTCGGTGTCCCACGGCAGGGTCCAGAGCCGGCCGTACTGCGTTCCGGAGTAGTCGGGCTCGAAGTACCACGCGCGGTTCTTGGAGTGCGAGTCCGCGGGCACGAAGTCGTAGTGGCGGATGCCCTCGACGATCGCGTGGTAGCGGTTCCAGCGCTCGTAGTTGACGTGCGCGTTGAGCCAGTCGGGCGTCTGCGTCGGGCGGAGGTTCGCGCGGATGTTCTGGAAGTCGGCGCCGTTCTTGACGCCGAAGCGCCCCTGGTTGCGCATGAGCTGCGCGGGGTCGAAGATGGCGTCCTTGAGCTTGTAGAGGTTCCCGTCGGCCAGGTCGTGCGTGTCCATGAAGCGCGGGTCGTAATCCTCGTAGATGTTCGCCATCCCGTGGAAGTCGCCGTAGTACTGGCCGTTGGCGGTCGTGGGCGCCTCGTCGGCGCGCTGGATCACGCGGTAGTGGAACGTGTAGACCCAGGGTGCGGGGACATCGACCAGGTTCCAGAGCGTGAAGTTCATGGTCTCGGTCAGGCCGAAGTTCCCCACCCTGAGGTTGTCGAACATCTTGCCCGTGTTGAGCGTGCGCCAGGCGACGGGGTACGGGCGGCCGTAGTTGTCGTGGCACTGGATGTAGCTGCCGCGGTTGAAGCGGAACCGGAAGGAGCGCTTGCCCGCCAGGCCGTAGCGGTCGTTCGCCTGCCTGAGGCGGTACTTGATGTGGTCGTAGGCCTTGCCGTTGTAGACGAAGGCGCCCTCCCAGTTGAAGGCGTCGCGCGCGTTCTCGTTGGACTTGGGAATCTGGTTGGCCGTGTACCCGAGGCAGTAGGTGTAATCCTCGAGGCGCGTGATGAGCATGTACGTGGGCAGCGAGCGCATCTCGTCCTCGGTGTAGACGTGGCCCGTGCCCTCGGGATGGACCGACCGCGTCGCGGCGGTGTACGCCGGGACGCCGTTGTAGACGAAGCACGCGAAGTTGAGCGAGTCGTCGTCCTTGTAGGGCACGGTGACGGCGGCGTCCCTGGCGTCGGTTGCGACGATGCGGTAGCGGAAGAGCGTGCGGTTGCCCTGGCCGGGCATCGTGGCCGTGAAGATGCCGTCGCCGGGAACGGCATCGCCGTTCGTGCCGTTGTCGACCATGGCCAGGTCGGCCCAGTTGGCCGGGTTCTCGAAGGCGGGGTTCGGGTCGCGTTCCCTGGTCGGCGTGGCGAGGAGCGTGCTGTACGGGAGCGGCAGGTACGCCGGCACGAACTTCCCCGGAAGCACGATCTGGTATCTGAGCGTCACGGACGCGACGTCGTGCGAGTCCGTCACCATGGCCGTGACGAGGAAGTCCTCGCCCTCGGCGGGCTGCGCCGGGAAGGTCTCGACCTTGCGCACGAAGGGCGCCGGGTTGGGCGTGAAGACGGTGTTGCGGGCGCCGGGCGTGGGGGGCAGGGGCGCGCCGGTGTTGTAGTCCTCCGAGCCCGGTACGAAGATCTCGGCATCGATGGAGAAATCCGTGTTCCCGATCCTGTAGTTGAAGGCCTGGACGGCGATGACGTTCCGGCCCGGCCGGAGATAGGCGGAGGGGTCGCCAAGGAAATACTCTTCCCAGCGCGCTTCCTTGTTCGCGGCGGCGATGCCGTCGTACGCAAGATCGCCCGCCGCCACGTTGAATCGCAGGACTTCGACGCCGTTGATCCAGACGATGGCCCCGTCATCGACGTACAGGGCGAGCTTGAGCGCGTCGGGCACGGCCGTCCCGGCGGGGAGGCTGAACTCGCGGCGCAGGAACACGCACGTGTAGCCGTTGAGCATGTCGGCGAGGACGGTGTTGTCGTCGTTGTCGGCGAACCCGATGGGCGTCCGGCCGGTCGCCCACGTGAAATCCTCGGGGAAGTCGAGCATGCGCCAGGCCGTGGCGGGGCTCGACGCCTCCGATGTGCCCTTGCGGTAGCGCCACTGCGCGTCCGCTTTCTCGATGAACATGCGGCGCGAGAGCGGCGGAACCTCGCCGTACCCGGAGGCGCGCCAGGCCCCGCCGACGTCGTTCTCGGACGCGGGGTTCTGGAGCTCCAGCGAACTGCCCCGGCCGTTTGCGGCGATCGGCCAGGGGAATTCCCGGCGGTAGTCGACGGAGTCCTGGACGGCGCCCGCCGCATCGCGCAGGCAGATCGTCTCGCCCTCGTTCGCCAGGCTGCCCGCGTACGGCCCGAGCGCGTCGGCGCAGCCCATGGTCCTGGCGAGCGTCGCGGGGTCCTCGGCGAGGACGAGGTA